>JAIETE010000231.1 GCA_019745505.1 Candidatus Obscuribacterales bacterium
AAGAATCGAGCCGCCTAATGGCGAACTTAGCTCCTCCAGAGTAGCCTCGGTCTGCTGTATGCGTCAAGCAGTCTACTTTATATACATGCAAGCCAAACGTTCAATTTTCGTGCAACAAGAGCAAAAGGCACTGAATATAGTGCCTTTTGCCGTCTGAGTTTTGGTTCATTCTTGCTTCGCGTAAGGCATCTCAGACAACAATTTCACATCTGTTTTCTTTTGACAGGACTTGATCTTGGCCGGGACTGTTTTCTTTTGACAGGACTTGATCTTGGCCGGGACACTTTTCATTAGTAGCCCGGACGCCCCATTTGTAGGCGTAGAATGAGGTCGGCATTGAGAATACTGCCTGTATATCGATCGCTATGAACGAAGTGATCGAAGGCGGCAGGAAAATCCGTTTGTGCCAGAGCAATTTCTTCAGGGCTGTAATATCCGACAAATCCTTCGCAGGTATAAGCCGGTTGATACCCTTCGCCAGGTGGCGGCGGAAGATTCTGCGAGCTCATACCAGGATTGGCTGAACCTGTACCGGTCATAACCGGCAGCCCATCAGGAAAACCATCTTCAGCCGAGCGTCCTCTTTCTCCTGACAGAGTCCATTCGTTCTGGTGAAATTCATCGCCACCCCAAGCGTCAGGCAAATAGCTGCCGTGGCCGGTAGTCAGCCCAGAATCTCTTTCATCCATGATGCCGGTATTAATGCGGTGAACCTTGCTAAATCCCATGTAGGGAGGCAGACCATAAGTGCCCTCATCACCGTAGATATGGGCAGCATGTTGTTTGGCTTCTTTGACGAAGCTGTCCATGCGCGTGGGGGGCAGCCCGTTCCTCCAATCGGAAGGGAAGCTAGCCTGGTAACGAGCGTTTGCTTGAGCCTGAGCAATCATTTTGGCTCTGGACTGGGACGACCTTTGAGCTCCTGGCTGAGCCCCTGACTGAGCCCTTTGATAAACCCCAGAACCCTGCGCCTGTGCAGCGCTTGCACAAAACGCCAAAAGCACCAGCAGCAAAGATAAAAACGAAAGCTTCGAGTTCATGCCAAACCTCAAAATCGTTGCCATTTCATGCTTGGCACTCTAGCGGTTGTCATTGGCGCAATACGGGCGCATTATTGGCAAATTGGGGGCAAGTCCAAAATTGATCAGATGAAATGCTAGATTGAGCTTCGTAAGAGATGGATCTGCGAGCACTCATGACTCTTTCTCTAGGAAAAAAAGCTCTGATACTAGTAGCTGTGCCTTTGGTATTTGAGCTTGGTTTTGTCGCCTCTTTTGCCTATTTGGTCAATCAGGTCGACAAAGAGAGAGCCAGAGAGGCACATGCACGCGACGTAGCTGGTCATTTGAACGTGCTGCTTCGATTGGTGATGGAAAGAAGCTCATCACTCATAGTCTCTCACTTCACAAGCAGAGAAACGTTTCGCAGGCGGGCTGACCTTGCCAAGAAGCGCTTTTACAAAGAAAAAGAAATCATCACCCAATTGGTTTCCGTTAATCCACACGAGAAAGAGGCTTGGGACAAAATCTACAAGCTTATGGATGACGGAGATCGCTTTTTCGATCATGCCAAAACCATGGTTGATATTGGCAACAAGCTTGCAGCCGGCATGGAGATGGTTAAGGTCAATCGCTTGATGGCCGATATATTCCAATCCATCGATCATCTAGTCGAAGAGCAGGAAGCAGAGACGCAAGAAACCAAAAGAAAGCAAGCCGAAGTAAGAGCGCAAATCGAATTACTCATCTACGCCGCTGTCGCACTGAATATTCTGCTCGCCGTTGGATTGGCACTTGCTTTCAACAGAAGTACCGCGCAACGCCTCAAAGTACTGCTCGACAATACCTACAAAGTTGCTTCACAACAACCGCTTTCAGCACCATTGCGAGGAGAGGATGAGCTAGCCCACTTAGATAGAACTTTTCGCAAAATGGCCGACGCCCTTGCATCTATGAGGCGAAAAGAGAGTGCAATTCTTACAAGCGCCGCAGACATCATATGCTCCCTTGATGAGGAAAGACGGTTCACGCAAGCCAATCCTGCTGCCACAAAACAATGGGGCTATGCAAACGACAACCTGATTGGCCGACGACTGGATCAGCTCCTCGACCAAGAGGACATCAAACCTACAGTCGACCAAATTAAAGGCATCGTGGAAACAAAGGGACATGGCGCGTTTACCAACAGGATTGTCACAGAAAGCGGGGAAGAGCGTGACTGCGAATGGTCGGTAGTATGGTCCAACGAAGAAAAATCATTGATGTGCATTGTGCACGATATCACCGAACGTAAGCAAATAGACCAAATGAAAAGAGATTTCGTAGCTATGGTCAGCCATGACTTACGCACACCCCTCACCTCTATTCAAATGGTGCATTCGCTACTGGCAGCAGGCGCCTACGGGGACCTAAACGAGGATGGAAAAGAAAGCGTAGAAGGTGCGCAAGATTGCTGCGACCGTCTCATCACATTAGTAAACGATTTACTCGATCTTGAGCGCATGGAATCTGGACGAATGGATCTATCCTTGGATTCAATCACTCTTAGCGAAATAATCAAACCGTCGGTAAACATGGTTGCCAATGCATCGAAGCAAAAGAAGATCGAATTGATTCTAAAGACTTCGCTCGATCCAATGGTCAGAGCGGACAAAGAAAGAATCATTCAAGTGTTAATCAACTTGATTGCGAATGCTGTCAAATTCTCTCCGGAAAACTCCGTCATACAAATATCTACAGAATGCGATGAGAGATTTGCATTTGTAAAAGTCAAGGATGAAGGTCGCGGGGTTCCCGAAAACATGCGCTCTTCTATTTTTGAGCGCTTCAAACAGGTGAAAAAATCCGACTCGAAAGACAGAAAAGGCAGCGGACTCGGACTGGCAATTTCCAAGGCCATAATCGAATTACATGGCGGACAAATCGGTGTGGATTCGGAAGAAGGTAAGGGCAGCACTTTCTTCTTTAGCCTTCCCATCGCTGATCCAAAAAATAGTGAGCAAGCATAAGGTAATATTGTTGCGGGTCACCTTTGAGCAAACCTTGTGGCTAAAATTCTCATTATCGAAGATGATGTGCAGCTGTCCAAATTAGTACGCGATTGGCTGAAATTGGAAAGGCATGAAGCCGAGGTCGTCAATGACGGTCAGGAAGGGCTCAATCGCCTGAAAGTATATGAATACGACCTGATCGTGCTTGATCTGGAATTACCGGTTATTGGTGGCATGGAGATTTTGAGAGAGTTTCGCGCCGGAGGGAAGAAAACCCCGGTCCTCATCCTCACTGGACGCTCAACAGTAGATGACAAAGAAATCGGACTCGACTCAGGAGCGGATGACTATCTCACAAAGCCATTTCATGCAAAGGAACTGACTGCCCGCATTCGCGCCCTCATGCGGCGCGTGGGCGGGCAAATTGGTTCGGTACTAAAATCTGGAAACATTGAGCTAGACCGAGCCGCTTTTACTGTCAAACGTGCCGGGACGGAAGTTAAGCTCGTACCAAAAGAATTCGCATTACTGGAATTCCTCATGCGCAATCCGGGCACAGTCTTTCCTCCAGACGCCCTTCTCAATCGCGTCTGGTCCAACGAATCCGACGCCACAGTAGAAGCCCTCACAACTTGCATTAAAAGGCTACGCAAAAAGCTGGACACGGAAGGCCAGGAATCAATAATCAGAAACGTTCATGGCGTAGGCTACGGTCTGCGCGCCGACCTAAACAACGACTAAGAGGGATCGTAGAGGCTTGGAAAAAAGTCCGTTAACGGACTTTTTTCCAAGCGCCAGACATAAATTTCTGTATTTTGAGGTTGTCAGCCAAAAGATGTATTGAACTTTTTGCTCACTCAGTTCGTATTTACGAAAAGAAGTGAGTTAAAGACCGGTTCAAAATGGCAAATACAGAACGCTCAAAAGCAAACTGGTTTATGGCAAAAAAGCTTTTGCCACGTATTCACGCAAAATTGGGCACTGAGGCTGACTGCAAACAGCGCGCCCTGACAGCAATAGCATCGCAATCGGAAATTTATTGTCAGCGCAGTGAATGCGGGCACAAAAATGCAATCCCAGTTCCGGTTGTAAGGGCTTTTAAGTGTGAAAAGTGCAGAAAAGAAATCTCGCTCACAGCCAAAACCTATTTCCATGGAGTGCAAAAATTCAAGCCGCGCCTGATCATCATGGAATTACAAGAACGTGGAATTACCTTAAGCGCCAATCAGTTATCAAAGCTCATTGGAGTTTCCACGGACACCATTAGCAAGGCGTTGAAGAGCATAGCGATTGCTGCGCTTATGGAGATAGAGACTGAAGCAATATCAATTCCTACGGCATTCTGTACAAATGCTGTCGGAAGAAGAACAAATAGAACACCTAGCAATGAGCCACCCATAGCAGAAGAGTTCGACTACCAGCGACAAATGCAACCATCCAGCCCGAATATCAATAAAGTCACTCTGCCCGGTTTGACAAAGGAGGAAGAGCTGGTTTTCACTAAGCTGTCTAAGCATCCAATGTCATTCGACGAGCTATTTGAAGCGACGAAATTGGGTGCTTCTTCCTTGGGTGCATCACTGATGACATTAGAATTGAAGGGATGTTTGGAAAGAAGGGTTGGAGATCAATTTGTAATTGCTGAGAGCTCTCCAATTTCGATAACCCTCTATGAGTACGATTCGGAACATGAGAAGAGTATTGGGCAGACCTTGGTAAATTCTATAAAGGATTTTTTCCAAAGCATCGGTAGAAAAAATTTGCAGTTATATTCAGTGCTGGACTGGATAAATAATGATAAGAAGCGTTGGACGCAAGGGTCTTTACTTAAACTGTGCGCTTCAAGCAGACAGATAACCTACGAAGAGATTTTGGAATATGTAACTCCTCTTGCATTTTTTGTAGTTCCAAAATTCAACCCCCCTAAAAAAGAAGAGCTTGCCTAAGCAAACTCTTCTGGTATTTTTCACTACCTGTTTGGGATTAAATTGTCGCATCCAAGCCAGTCGGATGCTTCCTCGTGATGTTGAATCGCTTACTTACGACATCCCAATCAACATTCTTCATGAAAGCATCTAGATACTTAGCACGGTCTATGCCGTAATCGACCATGTAGGCGTGCTCGTAAACATCAAGCACTAGAAGTGGCACAAAGTTCGCAGGTGAGCCGATATTGTGGGTATCGAGTCCAAAAGAATCTATGAAACCGCCGCGCGTATTGTAACCAATTACAACCCATCCACGTACGCTCTTCCCGGCAGCTTTGAGGAAATCATTGAACTTTGCGATACTGCCCCATCGCTCTTCAATAGCCGATTTAAGATCTCCAGCGGGCTCACCACCCTTGCCGCCCAGATTACCGAAATAGAATTCGTGATAGATAACGCCGTTAACCGCAAAACTTTGCTCTACTAACATTTCTCGCACTGCTGAATAAGTAGCATTCGCTGATGCCAATTCAACATCTTTAAGTTTGCTGCGCAGTTCATTAGCTTTTCCGATATAGCCTTTGTAGAGCTTCAAGTGTTGCTCGATTTGGCTGGAAGACAATCCATCCAACTTTCCTTGCAGACCAGAAAAATCCTTAGCGACATAAGGGTCGCCACCGGATGCCGCTGGAGCAGCATTATTGCCGGCCGCTGCAAATGCCGGAGAAACCAAGGCTCCAGCAGCGGCAACTGCACCCATCGTCAAAACTTCTCTTCTCGTGAGCAAGCCTGCTTTGGATAACTCGTAGTTACCGATTACTTCTTTCTCTGACTTTCCTGCCATACCGCCTCCTGTTGATAACCCAAATTCTTTCTCTGGAGCGTCAAACCGAATTACCAAATCCCTATGTATTAATTCAGAGTCGAATTTAGCTTAATTGCTGCTTTCAAGAAGCGCTCTCCAAGGCGAAAAGCGCTACCCTTACAAGACGCCTCATAAGAGTTTTTCAGCTTAACACATCAGCTCTACATTAAGCCTGCCGCATAACGCAAAGAGTAATTACGATGACCTCGACGAAACCTACACCGACAATGAACGAAGAGAAAAAGGAAAACACCTCGCTTGCACAACCAAGCGCTAGCTACAGCCTCACCTTGCGTTTGAAAATCACAAATCGCCCAGGTATGCTTGGCAAGGTTACCTCTTTAATTGGTGAAATCGGTGGCGACATAGGCGCAATCGATATTCACGGCGTAGAAAAAGGTCACATCATTCGTGACATTACTGTCAACGTTCGCGACTCGGAGCATGGTGAAGAGCTGGTCAAAGCACTAAACACGGTAGACGGCATTCAAGTAGTCAACGTCTCTGACCGAACTTTTTTGATGCACCTGGGCGGAAAAATTCGCATCGCCAATAAAGTACCGCTGGCAACGAGAGATGACCTTTCGATGGCATATACGCCCGGCGTTGCAAGAGTCTGCATGGCAATTCACCATGAACCAGAGAATGCATATAAGTTAACAATCAAGCGCAACTCCGTAGCTGTAGTCTCCGATGGTACCGCGGTATTGGGACTCGGCAATATCGGACCGAAAGCAGCCATGCCTGTGATGGAAGGCAAAGCAATGCTTTTCAAAGAATTCGGAAAGATCGACGCTTATCCGATTTGTTTGGACACTCAAGACACAGAAGAAATCATCAAAGCCGTTAAATATATTGCCCCCGGATTTGGTGGCATCAATTTGGAAGACATTTCCGCACCGAGATGTTTTGAAATCGAATCTCGACTCAAGAAAGAATTGGACATACCAGTTTTCCATGACGACCAACACGGAACAGCAGTAGTTGTTCTAGCAGCGCTCATCAACGCTCTAAAGATCGTCGATAAAAAAATGGAGAATTTGAAGGTAATAGTAAGCGGTGTCGGAGCTGCCGGAGTGGCCTGTTCCAAAATCTTGATGTCGGCTGGAGTCAAGGACATCACGGGCTTCGACCGTTCAGGTGCAATCTACAAGGGACGCACAGAAAACATGAATGGGATGAAAGAGTGGTTTGCTGACCACACTAATCCAGAAATGCAGAAGGGCACTCTCAAGGATGCCATGAAAGGTGCCGATTTGTATCTCGGACTTTCCGGACCAGGAACAGTTAAGGCAGACTTCCTAAAAAACATGGCCAAAGACGCCATTGTTTTTGCAATGGCCAATCCAATTCCAGAAATCATGCCGGAAGAAGCTTTGCCTCATGTCCGGATAATGGCAACAGGACGATCCGACTACCCGAATCAAATCAACAATGTCTTATGCTTTCCCGGTATTTTCAGGGGTGCCCTCGATTGCCATGCTACGGACATCAATGAAGAAATGAAACTGGCTGCCGCCCAAGCAATTGCATCAGTCATTCAAGAGAACGAACTTCACGAAGACTACATTGTGCCTGGGGTATTTAATCAAGCGATTGCTCCTTCTGTGGCTAAAGCGGTCGTGGAAGCAGCCAATAAGACAGGAGTCGCACGTAAATACAAAGAGAGCCTCATTCCCTTGCCGGATGAGCAAATCGAAGCCTGAGGAAGGCTTTCTTCTCTTGACGTAGCAATCCTGTAAGCTTAAGCTGGCAATATGGTCTAAGCTAATCGTAGTGGTGTGTTATGAGGCTGTAGGCGATGAGTGACGTCGAGCGAAGAAGAAAACAGCGTGAATACGAAGCGATGCTTCGCGATGATAAAGAGCGCGAGGAGCGCAAGAAAAAGGAAGAGCGCGAACGATTTCGCATAAAACAAGAGATGGATCGCGCTCGAATACTGTCGATGGCTGCCGCCAAGCAGAAAGAACGCCGCGAGGGTGATCAAAAAGCTATTGAAGCCAAACAAGAGGCTCACATCAAGGAGCTGGAGCGGCAAAAGAGAATTGAGTACAGAATATTCAACAATCTTCCGCCGGATCCTGAGGATGAACTGCCATACGAAAGCTGATTAGGTTTTCTTGGTTCTTAAGACACTAATCTGGGCTGGCTGTACTGTAGCCAGTCCTTCTTTTATAGCGATTTCCACGACCGGCAAGAAATTATCAATTTTGTCTTTTGAGTCGACAATTTCAACGATTATCGGAAGATTGGATGATATGTCCAATATTTTGCTCGAATGAATTTGGTTATGTGCTCCAAACCCGGCAATTCCACGAAATGCTGTTCCTCCTGCCAAGCCATGCTCCTTGGCCTTCTTCAGAATCCATTCAGATAAAGGCACCCCGTCATGTTTGTCTGTCTCACCGACGTAAATCCTCAAGATTAGCCCTTCATGCGTAGGCATTATTAACCTCCATGTAAAAGTCTGGCAGCTACGATACCCAACCAGACAAGCACAAGCCCTAAGACAACCTGACCGACTGCATTGGCAATAGCGAACATGTACTCGCCGTCACGCAGCAGGTGAAAAGTCTCCAACCCAAAGCTGGAGAAGGTGGTAAATCCGCCCAAAACCCCCACAAAGACAAATAAACGTCCCTCTGCCTGAAAAACACCTCGGGACTCGGACAATTGCATCAAATAGCCAATTAATAGACAGCCAAGCATATTAACCGCAAACGTCCCTAGCGGAAACATCCAGCCGCCCGTCATCTTTTGCACGAAGGTGCTGCACAAAAACCGAAAGACTCCGCCGATTCCGGCACCTACGAATATAAGAAAGTAATTCAAAACACGTCTCGAAAACCAAAATTATAATCGCCCTTGACCTTTTGGAAAAAAGACCGTTAACGGACTAGTTTCCAGAAGGTCGGCTTGCTGGTCGCGAAAAGGTTCACAGAGCCCAAAAACTGCGAAACGTTAGGGATAGATAAAGGTTGCCAAGAATCGCATATGGTTTTGATAAATTAGCAAATACAAAGGTGTTGACGAAACACCAGAAACCAACCAAGACAAAAAACCAAACAAACAGATAAACGAACGAAAGCAGCAACCGATACATCGTTATTCCATCGAAACTGAAACTCCGATCGAACAACGGCGTATAAGCGAATCAAGTAATGTGGCGCATCAAACCAATGCGCGGCTGCACTTGATTCGCAGCCGAAAGCTACGGCCCGAAGGCAAACCTACCGGCTGGCAATACCCTTTGGGCTATTGTCCAGCCTCTGGTAGCTTTTTAGCGTCATCAAAGGCATGAGCATCGCGGATGGTGGCTGGATGCTCAGGCAATCCGAGCATTTTTCTCATCTCGGACAGAAGTTCATCGCCCTGCTTAACTCTGTTCGTGCTGCGCAACAGCATTGCGTAATCTTGCAGAGTATCAATGGATACGGACTCAAAGCTGCGCTTATCGACTTTGGGATCGTTCTTTTTCTCCGCCAAGCGCGCCATCGCCTTTTCATAGAGCTTTTCGGCTTCCTGATACTTACCTAACACTGTATACACATCAGCTAATTCGGACTCGAGCTCTGCTCGCTGCAAAGTGTTTTCTTTACCCAAACTATCAAGCAGATTCAAGCCTCTGTGATAGTTTGCAGCTGCTTGCTGATATTTAGACGTACCCCTGTAGCAATCGGCAAGGTCAGCCAAATCAGCAACCCACTCGCGCGTCTCCTCGGCAATTTCTGCTTGACTGGCGTGCCTGGATTTAAGCTTGCTGACTGCCCTTTGAGAGAGAGCTATAGACTGAGTAAATAGTGGGATTGCATCTCTAAAATCCGCTTTTTGATAATTCAGCTCTGCCAAATCCCTCAAAGTTGTTCGATAACGACGATCATCAGTGCCAAATCGCTTTGCCTGAAAAAGAGCTGCTCTGAGAAACTTCTCTGCCTCTGGAAAGCGACTATGCCTTTGATCCATGTACTCTTTGGCTTTTTTCGAGTAATCGTCATAGAGAGTCGGAGCCGCTATCGATGGCAAAATCCATTGCACGCTGGCAGTCAACGAAAATGCAAGACAGAAGCATCTAGCCAGGGGTTTTACACGACTTTTCATTCACACACTCCAATCGAATCTTTAGTCGGCCGGCTCAGACTGAGCCTCCTCAGTGCTACTTTCTCCATAAACTTCGCTGGTACTCATCTTGCGGCGATTTCTGTGCCCGTTCAACACCAGGGCAAAGAAAAATGCCATTCCCAAAACCGATCCGCCGATTTGCAGGAAATACCAGTGCTGCCCGACAAAGAACGCCGCTACAAGACCAAGCAGCGAAGATACCGAGTAAATGACATAGGCTGTTTTCTTCTGTGAAAGCCCCGTATCCAAAAGTCTGTGATGGATATGTTGTCGATCAGGTTCGAAGACGGATTTGCCTCGAGCGGCTCGCCTTACAATCGCCCAAGAGGTATCCAGCAGAGGGAAAAACAAGATCAAAAGAACCAGGAATGCAGTGGGCACAATTACGGTCGCTGCCGCTGCTCCCTTAATTACACCTGTGATCGAGATAGCCGCCAGAACAAATCCAACCAGATACGCCCCGGAATCTCCCAAGAATATGCGCGCCGGGTTGAAATTCCAACGCAAAAATCCCAAGAGCGCGCCGGCCAGAACAGCCGCCATTAGCCCTGCATACGGCTTATCTATGCTGTCGGCAAGAGAAATACTCCAGATGGTCAGTGCAGAAATGAGTGAAACTCCAGCCGCCAGCCCATCCATACCATCAATCAGATTGACGGCATTGGCGACGCCTACCAGCCATAAAATCGTTATGGGCAAGGAAAGAATGCCCAATTGGATTGGTTCGCCGGGCACCAAATGCAGAAAACCAAGATCTATAGGCACCCAGGCCGTAGGAATTGGAATTGCTCTGATACGCACTCCTAATGAATAAGCAGCCCCTGCAGCCAGAACCTGAATAACAAGTTTCATTTTGGCCGGCAGCGATTCCAAATCGTCGATCAATCCTAGTATGAAAACAATGGTGCCGCCGACCGCGATCCCCAGCCCGCCCTCGACGATTCGAGCATCTTGTGGAAAACGTCCAGTGATAACGGCCAGCGCCGTTATCGTCAAAATGAAACTCATATAGATGCCGACACCGCCCAGACGCGGCACCGCAACTGTGTGAATACGGCGCTCATCGCCGGGTTTGTCGACAAGTCCGAGCTTGAGCGCCCGCTGCCTTATTTCCGGCGTCAACCACCAGCTCACAGCCAGAGCGATCAAAAATCCAGGAATATGCGTCTCGTCCAGCTTGTTCTGCGAAATCATCACAGTCCAGCCGATACCGACAAAGAGCACCAGCAACTGGCAAATAATCGTTCCATATCCAGTTTGCTTTTTAGGTGGCACTACTTTTGCATTCGCTGTTGTTTTGGTTTGACTACTTAGCACGAACCAACTCGTCTTCTGAGCGATAAAGCGGGAATCGATCGCACAATTCATGGACTTGCTTGAAAATGCGTTCATGCACCGCTGAATCTTCCGGATTGCTCAATTTCTCGGCAATCAGGCGTCCTACTATCTCCATTTCCGCCACGCCTAATCCGCGCGAAGTCACAGCCGGCGTGCCGATTCGAATTCCGCTAGTTACCATTGGTTTTTCCGGATCATTTGGCACTGCATTCTTGTTGGTGGTGATATGAACCGTTTCAAGAATTGAACAAGCTTTCTTACCGGTCATCTTGATTGGCCTGAGATCAACCGTCATCAGGTGATTGTCGGTTCCACCCGAAACGATGGCCAGTCCTTGCGCCATAATCGTCTCAGCCAATTTCTTGGCATTGTCTACAATTCGCTTTTGATATTCCTTGAACTCTGGCTGCAGGGCTTCATGAAAGGCCACTGCCTTTGCAGCAATAACATGTTCGAGCGGTCCGCCCTGCAGTCCGGGGAAAACAGCCTTGTCTATCTCTTTGGCAAATTCTTCCTGACACATGGTGACACCGCCACGAGGTCCGCGCAGGGTCTTGTGCGTAGTCGTCGTGACAAAATGTGCATGCGGAAAAGCGTTCGGATGCAAACCGGCCACAATCAAACCGGCTATGTGAGCCACATCTGCCATGAGATATGCACCAACCTCATCGGCAATCTTGCGAAAACGCTCGAAATCGATAATGCGCGGATAATTGCTGGCACCGCAGATAATCAGCTTCGGCTTCACTTCTTTAGCTATCTTCAGCACATTGTCATAATCAATCCTTCCTGTCTCTGGATCGACACCATAACTATGCACTTTGAACCATTTACCGGAGAAATTGACCGGCGAGCCGTGGGTCAGGTGTCCGCCCTGATCCAGCGCCATACCCATAATAGTGTCGCCCGGCTGCAGCATGGCAAAGAACACAGCCATATTTGCTTGAGCGCCGCTGTGGGGCTGAACATTCGCATGCGGAGCATTGAAAAGCTTCTTCAATCTATCAATAGCCAATTGCTCTACGCCGTCGACAAATTCGCAGCCGCCGTAATAGCGCTTGCCGGGAAGTCCCTCGGCATATTTATTTGTAAGTACGGACCCTTGAGCTTCCAGCACCGCTCTTGAAACGAAATTCTCACTGGCAATCAGTTCAAGTCCGTGCCGCTGCCGATCCAATTCCTTGGAAATTTGCTCGAAGACTTCCGGATCGGTTTCTTTCAGTCCAGCCACGTGAAAACTCCCTTTATCCCAACGTACGGCAAGTATTTTAGCCGCTTTCCATTCTCATTGTCGGCTACTTGTAAACTTGAAGAGCAGTTCCTAACACAAATCTTTCCAGGCTTTGAGCGAAAGCCAAAGGAAAAACAAAATACTCGGCGTCAGAGCGACTGGGAAGCCCGACTGGGAAGCCCGACTGAAAAGAGCGGTTGAGGAAACCGGTTGAGGAAACTGGCTGAAAACAGCGGCTGAAAAGACCAGCTGAGAAGACCGGCTGAGAAGACCGGCTGAGAAAACCGGCTAAGAAGATCGGCTAAGAAGATCGGCTAAGAAGACCGGCTAAGAAGACCGGCTAAGAAGACCGGCTAAGAAGACCGGCTAAGAAGACCGGCTGAGAAGACTAGCTGAAAAGAACAACTCAAAAAACGCTTGAAAAGAATGCACAAGTGGTTTCGGTTTCGAACAGAAAGGACTGTCCCAGCAAATGAAACTCCTCTGATACTTTTCAGGACTTAAATGGAAACTGCCAGCATTGTGTTGCAAAGAATTTGCAACATTTCACCTCTAGTTTTGAGTGTGTGTGGGCTCGCCTTACCATCTAAACACCCGATGACAGAAACCAAGCCAAGAAACGACGCTTCTGCGAAGCCTCAGGACTTTACTCCCGAGACAGACATAGAAATCAGTTCTCCTCTGTCTGCCAATGAGTTGACGTCCACTTACGCAGACATTGGCAAATTGGGCGAAAAGTCAAAAGGTTCCGATGGCTTTTCTCTTTCCGACCAGAGCACCTGGGGCGATATTTATGCAAGAGCTTGGAGAGGAACGACATTTGCCTCGGCAGTGGACCAATTCGGCAGGACAGTAGATGGCGGCATCGAAACACAGGAAGGTCAAGTCGGACAAACAGGGGCGTCAAACGACAGAACAAAAGTCGCAGACCAAAAGGGCGACAAAACCAGGGTAGACGATCGAACCGGCCAGCAGGAATTGACCAGAGAAGGGGTTCTAAAAGACTACACTGATACTCTCAAACGCGCCGGTTTCTCTGATGCTGAAGCTCAAAGGATATCGGAAAACACCTATGCTCGTCTTCAAAAAGCCGGCGCCGACGGTCATCTGAACGGTAGCCCAGAAGAGCAGATGAAGCGCATGGATACTGCGCACAGAGAAATTCTCGACAAGCAGCCGGGCGGAAAACTTAGAGACGGTCAGACCGATTACTTGACGGCGATTGATCGCCAGAACATCGTCAAAGACTCAGCTTTACGCACCGAGAATCCGGACGAATATGTAAATCAAGGTCAACACATGACCTGCGCCTTGCATTCTATGGGCAAGCAAGCATTGGAAGCCGGCGATCCCGCCAAAGTCGCAGAACGCACAAGAGATCTGGTCAATAATGGTTTCACGACCGCCAAGGAAAGAGATCGCCAAGGTCCCAACGGCGAAATCATCCCCGGCAAAGAACGAGTCGTTCAGGTAGATTCGCTCAGCCTCAAGCCAGACTTTGAAGCCAGCCGAACCGTAAATTCTACAAATTACGGCAAAAATGGAAAGCAAGGTCCGGCCGGTCAGGTTGATGCGGCCTTCGCCGGACAGTTAGCTGCCGACCTCAAGTCTGAAAGAGAAGGAGGCAGAACATCAGCCGATGGCATCCACAATGCCTCCAATGTCTACATGGCAGCGCATGCCAGTGAAAGAGGCGCGCGACCCAGCCAGACATCTACCAATGAGGGCACCTTCTCACGCGACTCCAATGGCAAGCTCCACTATGAAGGTGACGGTCCGCAAGTCGGAATCTGGGATGTAGCGCATCTCAACCGTGCCGTCGGAGGCGCGGACGGTGCGGTATTCGCCAGCACGACCTTGTTCAGGGACGGCAGAGGACTGACTCCGCCTGCCGGATATCCACAAGATCTGAAAATCAGCACATTCAAAAACACCGATGAGCTAAGACAGAAGCTGGGCGAATTCCAGAGACTAACAGGACAATCCGGCCAAATCGGTGTCAACGCTCCTTTCTTGCCGGGTGGAGGCCGAAACGGTCACGGCATGCACGCGATGAATATCAGCCTGAATGCAGACGGTTCATTCAAGCTCGACAACAACTGGGGCTCTAAGAATGACCTGGGACGAGTCAGCGACAAAGACGTCGATATAGCAACCAACAGCAACAACTGGAATATCCCGGGCGGCGGAGCGCGACCTGATGATGGAACCAGGTTCGGACCATCCACAGGACGCAACCCGAACGAAACCGACAAGGAATTCGAGAAGCGTAAAGAAGACGAAAAGAAGAAAGAGGAAGAAGAAGAGAAGATAAAAGAAAAAGAGAGAATGGAGCAGCAAAAAATCAAAGCTCAGCTCGAGATGATGGAACGGCAAGCAAAGCTGGAATACATAGAAGCCTTGGCCCAGTACCAATACGCAGAAGAACGTGCCCGCGCCACAGGCGTCCCGAATACATTGCCGAAACCAATGCAAATGCATTACGTATAGAGTCAACTGAAAAGTGCCTGACTATCGATTCGGCGTTATTAAGTCGATAAAACTGCCTGATTCGTTTGCCCGAGGCGAAACTTTGCATGGCGGAATGGGGCAGAATTGGCGACGATCGTTTCATCCTCGAGAAAAGAGAGATTCCAGCCAAGTCAGTATCACTTCACTCTTTCGCGGCAGCCCGACTGAATGCCGGGAGGCTTCGAGCTTCAGAAAGGTGCTCGCCCAACCTCCGGGGCTAATCTTCTGCAGTGCGGAAGATTCTCAACATCTTTGCCATCCTGAAGCACATGCGCTGATCAAAGAGATGGCCGAGGCATTGGGCAATGCGGGCAACAATCAGTTAACCAATTTCGAAAAGGGAGTGGGCGGTCCACGCTTCCGCCTGCAGCGAATGGAAGTTCTTGAAATAAGCGGTCGAAAGGTGCTTGCCGTCTATGGAGTTTTCCACAACAGCAATATGGAACCGCAAGCGTACTATTGCGGGCTTTTTGTCGACGCCGCCCCGGGTAAAGAGGATTGTGCGATTGAAGAGCTGGTTTTCGAAGCCCAGACGAAAGAATTGTACGAAAAGTATCGTTTGGGCTTTGAAAAGGCTTTGTCGACCATTCAATGGGCTTGATCATCCGAGAACTTGCCCGATGCGATTTCAATTCGAACGTTCATTTGGCGGGTATGATCATGCCAACAGTGGCTCGGCAGATTCTTTGCTTCAATCATGAAAGATACCAACAAAAAACTTTCCCAACTCTCAGCCAAGGCGCAGCATCTGCTATACGACTATAGAAAGCATTGGAACGAGAAGCTTTCTCAGTCTGTAGCACCGCTTTCAGATAAACGGCTGCAAGAGATTTTCCGGAGTTTTTACAATCTGCTGAGAATGCCTGCACCGCTGGTAGTGTCAGTCGACAGTCCCATGCAACTGATGCTGATGCCAGCCTTACTTAGGATTCGAGCACTGGCCGATAGAGACACCTGGTCGTTCCTGCAGGAAAGGATCACAGAGCCGGCATGGGTAAAAGTCATTGCAGCAATGAACGAAAAAATCTCCGACGCCGATATTCAAACTCTTCTTTCCAGGCGAGCCGACCAAAATACAATTCCGCAAATGACCAGCGAGACGGAAACCGGCAAGCGTTCAGGCTCTTCTGCAATAACCTCGATATTCGGGCGCCCTATGGGTAAGAGCATAGATTCGCGACTGGGATTTTTCGAATCAGTCATATCTCAGTTGGAAGTGGAATTTGACCAAATCGTTACTCCGGAAATCAGGCACTGGATTTATGACGAAGCTCAATTCGTCGATGGCGGGATGCCCGGTCGTGTCGAAAATCTCCACAATATTGACTGGCAATTAGAAACCATGCGAGTTCTCCAATTGTGCACTGCCGTTCAAGATCTGTCCAATATGGGAACCACCGAGCGCGCGGCTCTCAGAATCTTCAGAGAAAGGGGCGACGGAACGTCGCTGGTGCGCGATGAACTGGTTAAGCAGGGTGAACTGGAGAGCCAATTTCTGCAGCAGGTGGGAGCGGACGCTGCAGGCATTTTGGCGCATGCATTGAGCGCTCAAAACCTGGAGCCGACAATCTATGAGTCTTACCCTCCGGTTCTCGAGGCGATTATGGATGGAGGATCGAACGGTCTTTGGTTTACCGGACAACTGGCAGTCGGCTTCAACAGCATCGTCTGGCAGCCGAAGCTCGATCGATTATCGAATTTCACCTTTCTGATCGACGCCGGGCTGGAAAAATTATTCGACAAGGGAACAGCGCTGGCGATCCGGAATTTGCGCACTTTTCTCGCCAATCGCACACCGTTCAGTCCATTCTGCGAAATCGTTTTTGTATCGAAACAACCCCAGACGGTATGCCTTAATGAAGAAGGGCGATTTCACTCAACGGAAGGACCTGTGCTTCAGTATCCGGACGGATTCTCGCTTTACGCAGTTAACGGCGTCATAGTTCCGAAAAGAACGGCTGTAGCCCCGGAAACCTTAACGGTTGCGGAAATAGACGGCGAAATCAACCTGGAAGTGCGGCGGATCATGCTGGATCGCTTTGGCATACAAAGGTACTTGATGGAATCAAACGCCGACATCATCAACGAAGATGAATACGGCACGCTCTATCGCAAACGAATGTCGGGCGACGAGCCACTAGTTATGGTGCGCGTAAAAAACTCAACTCCCGAGCCGGATGGGAGTTTTCGCGAGTACTTTCTACGCGTCCCTCCCTTTATGAGAACAGCAAAAGAAGCTGTAGCCTGGACCTTCGACATCGAGGAAGACAGCTACCACCCCGAAAAAGAGACCTGAGAAGCTATGTGGCTTCCTCTTTTGACCCGGGCAATAATTTCAAATTCGGTTTACTAGGATTGTAGGCCCATTTGAGCAGAATCTTGCGAAAATCCTCGGCATCGAAAGGCTTGCTCAAATAGTCATCCGCTCCGGCTTCCAGGCATTTGGCCTTGTATGAATCGGAAGCGTACGCGGTAATAGCGATTATAGGAATGCGCCTGCCGCTAACCAGCTCTCTTGCGCGTATGAAACCGGTACATTCATAACCATCCATGTCCGGCATTCTTATATCCATAAGAACCGCATCGAATTTAATCTCGCTGCTGTCCAGCTCGACTAGAGCTTTGGCGCCCGTATCGGCAATCACCATGTCGAAGCCGTACTTCTAGGCCAATAAGCCCAGTACCTTTTGTTGAGTCCGATCGTCTTCAACGATCAGTAAAATCGGGTTTTCGTTCATGATTGCAAATCAGCTAAATGACAGAATATCAACTATATAGAGACTAGCATTTTAAAACCGCCCGGGTTGCGAAGAAGAATGCTCATATCCTAATTCGGTTGCGCATTTTCCAAAAGCGAAAGCGACTTTATACGCCGACCAGCCCGATGTTCTATATATCCTTCAATGACGCGATGAGCCGCTCGGGTTGCTCGCTTTACGACATCGCTCTCTTTATCGGCGCTGGGCGCCTCACTGCCGGCCGACGCCAGAACGAGACGTTTCCAGACCAAGGGAGTAACATGTTTATCGAGTTTGTCCACGCCCGGCGTCTCATAGATTCCCTCATCTTCAGCCACTCGCAATGTCACTTTCACGCGCTTGCCCTCGAGGTGGCAACGTTCGCATACCATGCCGCCCAGCTCGAAATGGAAGCCGGCAATGGCATGGTCGGTAAGAACAGAGCGGCAATTTACACAGAGAGTCAATTCCGGTCTGTAACCGAGAATTTCCAGCAATCTCAACTCGAACATCAGGCACAAATAGGCGGGATCAGAATCGGACAGGCACTGATAGCGCAATGACATAACCAGAAAGTCGAAGTAAGAACTCGATTCGTCATTCAGCCCCTGGCCAAAGATACTGGTCAATTCGGCATAATAAAGGCTGTAAGCCAGACGTTCCAGGTCGCCGCGCAGCTTCGGAAAAGTTTCCAGTGTCTCGGCCTGCGAGATGATTTCAAAAGTGCGCCCGGAGGCAAGCAATAACTTGTTGACGTTCAACAATTCAGCCCGCCCTCCGATCTTAGAGCCAGGCTTGCGTGCGCCTTTTGCAACACATTTGATCAAGCCGCGCTCGGCTGAGAACACCGTCACTACTTTGTCAGTTTCCCCGAGAGGAAAGCTGGCAACATTGACGGCATTGACCGAGTAAGTTGGCATTGTGGTTGGACTTGTACTTCTTTGCGCAAAGCGAGTTTATGGCTCTATTAGAGCACGAATGGAAGCCAACCGGGCTTAACGATGAGGTCTGCGGAAAGATATATCCGCAGACTATTTGGCGGCAGTCTTCTCTTTGATCAAATGTATCCAGTCGGTATGCACAAAACCTTTTTCCGGTGCATCGACGCGCTGATAAGTATGGGCGCCGAAAAAGTCTCTTTGAGCCTGAGTGAGATTTTGCGGCAGGCTTCCCGAGCGCAGGCTGTCGAAATAAGCAAGACTGGCTGTTAGAGCAGGAACCGGAATGGCATGCTCGATAGCAAAAACAACCGATTTGCGCCAGTTGGCCTCGAAAGACAAAACTGTTTTGGAAAATTCCTTATCCATGAGCAAATTCGGCAAATCAGCCCGGCGAGCGAAGGCAGCGCGAATTTCTTCGAGCAATTTAGCGCGAATGATGCAACCGCCTTTCCATATACGAGCACACTCGGAAAGGTCGATATTCCATTTGTAGAAATCCGAACCCTCTTTGATAAGAGCCATCCCCTGAGCATAACTGCAAACTTTGGAAGCATATAGAGCATCGTGCAGAGCCTTCAAGATCTCGTCTTTGCTTGCCTTATCGATGTTTTTGGCGCCGGCGACGGAAGCACCATTGAGGATTTTTGATGCTTCTTGACGCATATCGTGCATGGACGAAAGCATTCGCCCGGTCAAAGCCATGTCGATGGTTGGAACAACGATACCCAGATCCAGCGCGGCTTCGCTGGTCCACTTGCCGGTGCCTTTCTGACCGGCTTTGTCCAAAATCATATCGACCAGCGGTTTGCCGGTCTCGGGATCGACGACAGTCAAAATCTTGGCTGTAATTTCAATGAGAAAGGAATCGAGAATTCCTCCATTCCAATTTTCAAAAACATCGGCAATCTCGCGAGCCGGCATATTGAGCCCTCGACGCATCACATCGTAAACTTCGGCGATCAGCTGCATGTCACCGTACTCGATACCATTGTGAACCATCTTCACAAAGTGTCCTGCACCGTCCGGGCCCAGATACGTAACGCACGGCCCATCATTGACCTTCGCGGCAATCGCTTCCCAGATCGGCTTGACCTTCTCATAAGCGGACTTGTCGCCTCCCGGCATGAGCGAAGGTCCCCACAGAGCCCCCTCTTCGCCACCAGATACTCCAGAGCCGATAAAATTAATCCCTTTTTCTTTCAGTTCTTTCTCTCTTTTCTGCGTGTCGGTGAAGTGCGAATTACCACCGTCAATGATAATGTCACCCTTCTCCAAATCAGGAAGCAATTTGGCGACGGTTTGATCCACCGCTTCTCCAGCTTTAACCAGAAGAATAATCATGCGCGGCTTCTCTAGGCTGTCGACAAACGTCTTCTCATCACGGCAGCCGATCACGGGCTGATCTTTGCCGCGCCCGGCGACAAAAGCATCGACCTTGTCTGCGCTGCGGTTGTATACGGCGATTTTGAATCCGTTTCTGGCGATATTCAAAGCCAAGTTTTCACCCATAACGCCCAATCCGATCAGTCCAATCTTCGCTTTGTCAGCCATTTTCATTCCCTCTGCTTTATCTGGATGAATTTGCAACAAGAATATCCCTAGAGTTCCGATGCAATATCTTTGTCGACGTACCAGTACAATTTGCCGTTATCCGCACTCACCTTCTGACTGGGATACTTGCCTTCGGGTCCGGTTAGAACATCTTTCAGAACTGCTGCCTTGCCCTTGCCGCTGGCCAGGAAAATGATATTTCTGGAGTTGTTGATTACCGGATAAGTTGTAGTCAGACGGACAGTATTCAATTTGTCGACTTTGTTGTCGACAAACCATCTTTGTGTCTCCTGAAGTGCCGGCGAGCCGGGGAAGAGCGAAGCGGTATGACCGTCGTCTCCCAGCCCCAGCAGCATGAAATCGAACTGCGGCAATTCGTCGCCGGAAAGGCGGAAGAACTCATGCATTCTTCTTTCGTAATCAATCGCGGTCTGCTTTGGGTCCATATCCGGATCGCTCAGGGTAAAAACGTTCTCTTGCAACAATGGGACTTTCGCTAAAAGGAGCTCGGTAATCATGCGCTGATTGCTCTCAGGACTGGTGTAAGGCACCGTTCTTTCGTCGCCGAAAAAGACAACCACCTTGCTCCAATCTACTTTTGCGGATGTCTGATTTTCGGCAAGACGGGAATAGAGTCCCTTCGGTGTACTGCCTCCGGACAGAGAAGTTATGAATTTGCCGCGCTCTTTTATGGACTGATCGGCCAGTTTGACAAAAAGATCAGCTGTAGCCGCCACCAGCGCTTCATATGTTTCGAAGACCGAAAGGTTTTTTGCGTCCATCAAAGTCTGCATCCTTCCTCCTATTTAGCAGCATCAATCAGCTTGACGGTACATTCCAGCGTTTGGCGGAAGACCGCATCGTCAGGCATCGATTCCATGGCAAAATCAATCAAACGCGCCTCCGTCAATTCGACCAGACTTTCG
>JAIETE010000257.1 GCA_019745505.1 Candidatus Obscuribacterales bacterium
TTGCCTTTGATTGTTTTTGGTACTATCCATTCGGGGTATTGTTTTTTGCCGGTTGCTACATATCGTCCGGACGGAGTGGGTTTGTCTTGCGACCCGATTGCGTTGGAGACTGTCAGCACTCTTACTACGCCGCGATTTTGCAGTTGCAGCGCATAAGTGTTGTGACTGCCTTTGTCTACGACAACTACGGTAGGCTGATCGGAGTGATAGCCGTTCATTTTCATGACCGGTCCGAGTACATAGTGATTGTTGACGAATACACCGTCGTTTTTCCTGGTTGCGGATTGCTTGCCTTTTTTTGGGGCGGCGGTATGTCCATGCGTCGCAGCCAATGCCATGTTTGCAAATACGCAGAGGCTGATGGAAAGTGCCGAAAATAGTGCCACATATCGAGATAGACGCATGGAAGACTTCCTCCCTTCATTGAGATTTTGCTTTGTCTGATTTGAATACTTCATAGGGGTCGAGAGCGCGAGCTTGCCACCACTTCTTCTGCTTGGTGAGGACCGAAATCGAGAAGTGCAAATGAGGAGTATTGGGCGGTGCATTGCCGGATGTACCGACGAATCCTATTGTCTGACCGCGCTTTACTCTGTCGCCTTCTTTCAAAGTCGGCTGATATTTTTCCAGGTGTGCATAGTAATAGACGTATTGACCGGTGGGATCTGTCTGGTAAATAGTATTGCCGCCAAAGCGACTGAAGAATAGTTTGGCAATGGTGCCATCTTCCACTGCACGCACAGGAGTATTGCGAGGAGCCAGTATATCGGTGGCTTTATGAGCGGAACTTCCTCTCATCTCGTAAAACGAACCTCTGAGCAGGTCGGCAGGAACCCCTTCAACCGGAATCAATAGATGCCGCGTGCGCATATCTCTTATGGCAGCGCTTATTTGCGCGTCCGGAACCAGCAGTTGGATATCCGCTGATTGACTGGCACTTTCCTTGGTCCGATCGGGTTCGACAGCGCTAGAATTTGCGCGAAAAAGGCCTGCACTGCAACTGCCAGCATTGTTATTGTCAGCGCTTGAGCAATACTAATTTTTCGGTTTCGCAGCATTCATATCTCGTCCTGAATATCAAAAATGGCGAGCGGATTTCAATAACTCTTGTCGAGCTCGCACAGTACCGCAAGAAGCTGACTCGTCGAATCTTGCGTAAGTTCCCGATTGCCGGGCAAGGAACTATTTATCCAGAAGCATCTCTTCGAGCAAAATCACTGTCTGCTGTTTCTTCTTCTTGCGCTGAGTCACTTCAAAAAGTGATTTGACGACTTTGTAATTGGTTTGATACACGAGCTCTGAGGCAGGAATGGAAGTTTCCATAAACACGGATGTGTCGAGGGCGGTATCGATTCTTTTATTTGGATAATTTCTTGTTCGCCTGAGCAGCAATCCGTCTTCTGTAGGCAGCCCGTAGATGCCGCGCAAGAAGTTTTGTACGCCTGGTTCGAATTTGATGAACCGGCTGAGAAGAAATTCTTCGGATTTGAATTCCGCGGATCGGCTGGCGCTTTCTCTGTAGATCATTTCGACCTGCTCTTTCACCGGGTCTGATGAATCGACAGTATGCAGAACCAGTTCGGCAGGTCTGCCGCGCCACGTTGAAGGAGCTCGCGATTTCTCTTTTGATTTGACCTTGTCTACCAGTCGAAATGCTCGGTGTCTCCACTCGTCGTTGCCGAATGTCATGCCGAGTTTTTCTTTGTCGTTCGTTATTGTTATGTCCCACTTTGGCGGCAGCGCGACACAAACGATATGCTGCACGGGACAGAGCATTTTGAGACCGCGATTGCTCAGGTAGAGAGTAATATTTCCTTCTAGATGGCTTGTTTGTTCAATCTTCCAAACTTTGGTCATTTTTTGCGCGTGTGAAGCTGCTTCTGCCCTTGTCCAAGTGCAGATCAATACAACCAGTGCGATTATGAAAAATGCTCGACTAAACTGACGGCACCGCAATAGATACTCTCCTTGGGTCGCCCACCATTATTATTCCCCACAATTGCCCTTTCGATTGTCTTTGCCAGAGCCGTATCTGCAAAGCCCGGCGCAGTCGTCATGATGATAGGATCTACTGCCTGCACCTAATGCCAGAAGACGGGTTGAGAGGGGAATCTATGAGCACTGAAATCAGTTGGGAAGACCACTACAAGAATGCCACAGACCGCTTACCCTGGGACATCGGCACTCCCGCTCCGGAGCTGGAGGAGGCCTTCGGTATGCTCAAATTGCATGGCAAACCGGTTCTTGAAATAGGCTGTGGAACAGGTACAAATGCAATCTGGATGGCACAGCAAAATTGCCGGGTGGTAGCAACGGATATTTCACCAACGGCGATTGAACAAGCGAAAGCTAAGACTGCTGAGGCGAAAGTCAGTGTCGAGTATCTTTTAGCAGACATTTGCCAAGCGCCTGCGGTAAAAGACGGAGCCGTGGATTTCGTCTTCGATCGTGGCGTCTATCACGTCATGTCGCCCGAGAATAGGCAGGTTTTCGCAAAGCGCGTTGGCGAATCTCTGAGCGCCGGCGGCTATTGGCTTTGTATGGCCGGCTCCAAAGATGAAGTGCGGGAGAATCCGGATGTCGGTCCTCCTCAGCTCTCTGCAGTCGAAGTCATCGAACCTATGGAGAGATTTTTCGAGATATACAAGCTTGATCGTGCTAATTTCTATCTTCCCAATGGGACAAAGCATGCAGCCTGGATTGTGCTTGTGAGAAAGCGTTAGTTGCCGGTTTCAGCTTGGCTGACTGTCTCTGCACACCCCAAAAGAGCTCCCCGCCAAGATTAAATTACGTGGGGGCTTACCTGCCTCCCGCCGGTCCGCTTTTCCAGGCGGCGCCGGAAAGCTTTGGCAGGCTTTGATTTTGGGAATTCCACAAAGCTGCCACAAACTTATGGTCAAATCTATCTGCCCTTGCTGGCACCCCTTACTAGCAAACCAGGTCTACGATTATGAAAAACAGGCACTTCCTCGCCTTTGCGGTTTCATCGCTGGTAGCACTATTTTCTAACTCGATGGTTTTCGCCGCAGAAGTTTCAGGCTCTGTCGAAACCACCCCGCTTGAAGTTCAATACACTTGCGTAAGCGGAGAGCTGGCGGC
Source organism: Candidatus Obscuribacterales bacterium (assembly GCA_019745505.1). GTDB lineage: Bacteria > Cyanobacteriota > Vampirovibrionia > Obscuribacterales > Obscuribacteraceae > QKMZ01. The sequence continues at coordinate 3,100 of JAIETE010000257.1, forward strand.
TCATCTGAAGCAGCTGGAAGGTCTCGGCGGCGGAATCGCGCCGTTCGTAACCCGTCAAAAGCAGATCGATCAGGTGTTTGTCGCCGGCGATCACGAGGGTGCCGTCAAAGACCTGGTTCGTCTCAATCAGAACGTTTCCGACCAGTTGGCCAACCTGAAGGCGCTTAGAGCTGTGAAAAGGCCAGCAGCCCAGCCTAAGGTCGCATCTGCCGCACCTGTTGCAGCACCGGGCGGTTTGTCCGTGTCATCCGCGAGCATGAACGATTTGAGCAAGTTGATGGTCGTGTCACAGGGGGCCGGCAATTATTCCAACTATGAAGGAGATGCGGACGGTTTTGCGAAGATGGTCGCCAAAGACATCATCTCCAGAGAGCTGGGAAATCTCGGAATTCCATGCAAAGGACCATTTCGTGTCGAGCGATTTCGCAACCTGCAGCGCATTAACGAGCTGCGTCAAAAAGGGCAAAGAATCGATGGTTATCTAGACTTCCACAAGAGGACGGAAGAATTGGCATCATTAGCCAAGAATGATCCATCGCGACTGGGACAATTGAGCAGCGAGGTTCGCTACCTCGAACAACAACTAGGCCTTTCTCCGCTTACGGGCTCACTCAAGATCAGCACTTACTAAGTAATCAGGGGCGGCGTGAATTGCCGCCCTTTCAGCAAATTCGAATGTCTGGAGAGCCGAGAATTTGCTGGGGAGAGTAAATTACCATGTCCTTCTCGGATACGTCTCTTCAATTAGAAGCAACAGATCGAATGCTCGCCAGAGCCGGAGAACTGTCCGCCGCCGGGCAATTGGCTGAAGCGGAGAAACTTTATCAGGAGAGCCTCAAGAATATAGTCAATCTGTACGGTGCAAGAAGTCTCAAGGCTTGTACTTGCCTGCTTGAACTGGCTGACATTTATTATCACAACGAACAGTTTGCCGAAGTGATAACTCTACTGGAGCAAGTACTCGTAACTTGCCAGAGCGAAGAGATACTTACGGACGAGAAGCTTCTTTCCATCAAATTCAAGTTGGGAAAGGCGCTCGAAAAGAGCGGCAACCTGAGACAGTCCGGGCAATGTTATGCAGAGGTGCTCAGCAGTGCAAATGTCATTTGTGGACCGACATCTCCATTTACCAAGACCGTGGCTGAGTGTGCTCGGTTGCTGTCGAAACGCATCGGCGTAGCTGTGCCAATCGATGGATTGGACAGCCGATTAGCTCAATCGCAAACAGGGCAGCGGACAATTTCTCAAGGCTCTGCGCGCAATCAGTACGATACTTCGCAACTGGAAAGATTGCGTCAATCAACCAGCATGAATCTTCCCCAGGCTCCCAGGCAAGCTTCGGAGGTTAATGAAAATCCTCCTGAATTGCAGAGACAAAAATTTGTGCGCGAAGCACCAAGGGCGCGCACATATGAGTCTCAAACGCAAACTGCTCCGATATTATGGCGCCGCCACTTGCGGGCGATTATCACTCTTCCTGTCGCTTGCATGCTCGTGCTCTGGCTGTTTTTCTCCGGCGTACTCAATGACAAGGACGGCTTGCGGACGAGCAAATCCAGAGAGAGCGGCGCCAGCGCTACAGCGGCATTGAATCCCACTTCTCTATCGGAGTATGCCGGACTATATAGTTCTACTGACGGACTCAAGCAATTCGAAGTGCAGGATGGCGGTAAGGGTATTCTCTCTTTAGGTGCCGACACTGAGGCGGTCCAGGTCTCCAAGTTGGCCGGCGAGCTCTATGCCGAGGCGGACGGGTTGCGCGTGGTCTTTCGTGTTGCCGGTAATTCGCTTGTCGACGAGAAAGGTACAAAGCTCTTCAAGCGTGGCACTCCAGAACTCGGGGTAGTTGCTGCAGCGCGCCAACTGGCCGACGACTTTAATAGATATTATGCTCGGTATGGAAAGTATCCTCGCTCACAAATGAGCCTTCAGAGCGCGGGAATCTCGTACAGCAACGCACTTACCCTGCGTCCTACTCAACCTAAATTGATGTCGGTAAGCTCGGAGCAAGCGGGTTCGTCGATGACTTTGTCCGATTATCAGAATGCCAACTGGATGGCCGCCAATTTGATGGCGATGAACGGAGCAATGGGAGAGCCTGGAGGCATCGAAGTGCACGTATTTCCTGTCTCGAGTGTGGGCGAGACTGTTTTTATCAGAGGCTTCGATAGGGAAGGGCAGCTCTTGCCCAGCAGCACCGCCGGAAAATGTTTTACTTTGGTTCTGGTGTCCGGAGCTGTCAGTCATTAAGGTCAGATATCTTCAATAGATAATTGCTAGAAGGGAGCCTTCCGGCTCCCTTCTGCTGCGCCCCAATTCGTTGTCTCGCTAAGATACGAGCTTGAGATAGCCTATTTTTGAACCAATGCCACTTCCCAGGTGAGATTGTTTGCTGCATGAGCATCGAGCACTGATTCGATTTGATCCAGTTTGCGTATGATCGCCGCATTGCTGCCAGAGGTGCTGTCGATTGCGAAATAATTGCCTTCCGCGCGAGCACCGTCCAGATCGCGTTGAAGTTGCGCCATTTCATAACCATTGATCAAACCGGCGTCGAACGCGCATTGAATTTCTCTGGAAATTTGCGACTCTCTCTGACTGACCGGACCGCGCATATGATGAACTGTGAATGGACTATCGGCAAAAGCTGCCGGTGCTGACAAAAAGGTAAGCACTATAAATGGTGCGATCTTTTCTGGTCTGACTATCGAGAATTTCATGATGGTTTACTCCTCAATCTTTTGGCGAGACATTCAACCTGCTTGAGCACATCCCCTGCATTGCTCACACTGCCAATATAGGCAGGATTTGTGAGGGACCTGTGAATACAGATTCTCTTAATGCTCTAACCTCTGAAGAGTGAGTGACCACTAACCCGAACGGGTGTTTTCAAGGTTTCCACCCGCTTGCTAGGATGAAATTGGGTCGGTTCGGGCTACGGCTTCAGGGAACCGTTTGGGGGGGATTATGTCCAACTTTCGTGCGCTTACTTTTTCCTTTGTGTTTATTTCGATCACTCTGGTCGCACCTCAAGGTCAAGCCCTTGCCGCTGGCGTCGCGTCCAGCAATGATGCAAAGCCTGCTACTCTGCTCAAGAAATCTTACGATCAGATGGTCGCCAGCGAATTTCGCGAAGCAATCGATACGCAGATTCAGGCTGTGAAAGCCGATAAGAATAATATCGATGCGAGGCGCTATCTGAGCTACTCTCTGCTCAAGATTGGTGCCGCTGAAGAAGCAATTGAGCAGCTCAATATACTGCTGACGATGACGAAAGCTACTCCCGTCGACATGCTGATGTGTGGAGAGGCCTGCTTGCAAGCGGGCAAGTTGAAAGCCGCCGAACAGTGGTTCAAGAAAGCACTGGTTGCAGATCCGCAGCTTGCATGTGCCAAGGTGGGTTTGGCCAATGTTGCGGCAGCGAAGAAAAGGGTGGCGACTGCGTTGGAAGATGCTAACAACTCTTCCGATGAAGCGCTCGCAGACGAACCTCAGACCACTTATCAGTTGGGATTGCATCAGGCCGAGGATGCGGTTATTGCCTATACTGTGAGAGCTGCCGGCGCGCAAGACACTCAATCATATGCCAGTGAGACTGCACGACAGCTCAGGAATGCGGCTGCAAATCAGCAAGTTGCCAGTGCTCAATCAACTGCCTTGAGCAGTGTACAAAACCTAAGCAACAATCAGGCAATAAATAACTGGGCTAATTTCAAGGGAATTCAGAAACGCTAAAAAAGAGTTTGGACAAGCCAAAGCCGAGGCAGTTGATTTTGCGGTGATCCTGCTTAATCAACTGCTTCGTTTTTAACGTAAAGTCGCATGGCTCTTGGGTCTCGTAAAAATGGATTTTCGATTGGCTCACCCTGTCAGGTGATTCGGACCCTTGTCTCTTTTGATAGGTTTGTATTATCCACGAGGGGAAGTCCTGAAGCTGAGCTCTAAGCGAGAGCAAGGCGACAGTCTTAAGATGGGAGAAAGGCTCAATGATGAGTCAGAGAGTTTGCGTGTCGAAATTTGAACAACTCGATAGCCGTTCCTCACGGCGATCTGTCGAGTTCAGGCGAGTTTCCCGCCAAAGAAATCGAATTGGCGGTGCCATTGTCGAAGCTGGAGCAGCAATGGCTCTGCTCCTTCCGGTTTTACTGATAATGATGTGGGCGATCACCCAGGTCAGCCAGTATTTTGTTCTGAAGCAGCAGTTAGCTTTCGTTGCGCGTCAGGCTGCCCGTGAAATAGCATACGGGTACGGAACGATGAAGTACACTACCATGAACAGTGGCGGGAACGCTTCAGGGGCTGCAGCTACGGGTGACTCGAATTATCAAAACATACTCAATGATATTTCTGTTCCAGGGGTCATCAACCCGAACTCAAGCTCCCAATTTCAAGTAACATTCACAATTCCTAATTCTCCCAGTCTCGCTCGCAGCTTTGTTACGGCGACCGTAACCTATCAGAATGGGCCGAATTTGCCTAGATTTCCATGGAATCCGCTGCAGACTGGATTTCTCCGGTTTGACACTACTGGAATAACCATCAGGTCTAGCTGCTCGTGGCCGATTCCACATTCTTAGGAGGCAAACAAAGTGAAGTTGGTTCGAAAGGTCAGGAGAAATTCCAGAGGCGCGCAAATACCAGAGTTTGCGGCAGCAATTGTGCTGGTCGTTCCACTCTTTTTATGCATTGTCTACCTCTCCTACGAGATAGCCATGTATATGTATCTGAAATCCGGAGTCGACGCTGCAGCCAAGACTCATGCTAGATGGCTGGCTATCAACTACAACTTCCTGGCGCAACAAAATGGTAACAGCAACGCCAATTATGCCAACTGGAAGAATAGCTCTATTCGCGTGGCCAATTGTGTCGTAGCGAACTCACAGTTTACTAATGGCACCATAGACAGTGCAGGAAAATTTGTCACTACTGCGCCAGCTCTACTACTGGCTGGGCAGTGCAGCCCGACGCCCAGCGGCAAAGGCGTGGTAGCTGTTAAGGTAGTGTATCCGGGGGCGACCGGACTTCCGAGTTGGCCCAATCCGCCACTGAAGTTTTTTGGAGCCAGTCTGATTCCGACTAACATGACCGTTGCTGGAATCTACTGTGCGGACATTGAACCTTGATAGGAGAGTATGGAAAGTCGAGTTGGCATCGGTGATCTTGTTGGATGAAGTACGAGGGTTTGGTTATGAGCCGCAAAACAATTTTGAAACGCCGGACCTATCGGTCTCAGCGCGGTGCGTTAGGTACTTTGCTGTTCCTGGCTGGTATCTTCATTCTTCTCTTATTTGCGATCATTGCTGTAGACATTTCTCACTTTGTTTCGGCAAACGCTGAGTTGCAGTGCGCAGCAGATGCTGCTGCTCTGATGGGTGCATATGATCTGCAGTGGAACTCGACCGGAGCTAATACTTCTGCTGCTGACGCAGATGCCAGATTCATGGTTCAGAACTCAATTGCCGATCACTACAGACCGTCTGGAATCAGCATACCTTCAGCGAGCGTGAACGTGGCATTCTCATCAAGAAATGGTGGCACCAACAATGCCATCACAGTTACGTTGAATCCGCCGATGGCGAGTATGTTTGCACCATTTATAGGCAATTTGAGCACGCTTGTTGGGGTGTCTGCCACTGCACAGCAGGTACCGATTTTGACAGCGCCTGCGCCGCCTTGGTTCCTGAACACTAGTGTTCAGGGTGGACCGAGCGCTCCTGCGCCTCTCCCTTCCCCCTCACCAGCGCCTCCCACAACATTTCCTAGTAATGCATACGTGACCTTCACAGACAGCACCAAGAGCAACCCCTCGAATCCTAGTGACTCCAAATCTATAGCTGTTAAACTGACGCCTCCGATACTTCCGACATACTGGGTTGACCTTGGTATAAGCAATCTGTCCACCGCCAAACCGAATCCCGTTGGTGTCAAGCAAATCCTCCAATGTCGTGGTTATTGTGACAGTGGTGGTTGCAACACGGTAAATCCCGTTATAGTCAACGGCTCGCAGATCAACGCCAACCATGGTTCTTATAACTCGAATGTTTCCAGACCGTGGGAACCCTCTGAGAACCAACCTCTCTGGACAAATGGTGACGTAGTCGTATTGCCTGTCACTACCGGAGCGGACCCATCACCTGTGACTAGCATCTATCTTGTCAAATTGACCGGTCCTTTTGTGCCGAATAGTTGGCAGAACGGTCAGGGAGTCTTCGGCGAAATGCAAGTTCAGTTTGTTGGACATGCGGAAAATATTCCTGGAGTAGTGGTCATGGATCCTTCTACAGGAAACAACTTTACCAACGTCGGTGCTACCGTCGCTGTTTTAGTGAAATAGAGTGAAAGGAGACCTGTGAGAGTTTTACTTTGCGCACTGCTTGTGCTTTGTGCCGCTGTTGCTGCTCCGATTTCGAATGCGGTAACTGGTAGGACGCCGTCCACTCGTACAATCACGTTTCCGGCAAGAGGACTGGGAAAATACTACATTGAGGATGCTAGACGCAGTTTCCTTTCACAATGGCCTGCGTTTGCTAAGAGAAGCATTGCCAAAGGTCGTGTATCAGTACCAGCGGATGCGAGTATAGCCGTTGAGACATATTTTTGTAATCATGACTGTCTTCCCGATCTTCGCTTTCTCAGACCCAATGACATACAGACATTGGATGTTGACGGCTCGATTCTGAAACACAGCAGTTTTAAATATATATCCAGGCTGACAGGACTCAAGACTCTGACTCTCGATGGTACGGATACCGATGATAAGGACATAGAATTTCTCTCGGTCGGAATGCCGTCTCTTCAAACCTTGAATCTAGGCTATACGAAGATCACTGATCGAGCTCTCGTAAGCATAAGTAAAATGAAGTCGATTAAGGCCTTGTCATTTCAGAATAACGCGGTAACTCCAGTTGGTTTGAAGAGTATCGTTCAGAACTCAACTCTTTGTGAGCTAGATTTGAAGGACACAGCTCTTGGTGACGATGCAATCAGAGTACTTTCCAAAGCGCGTTCTCTTTCTGTTCTAAATCTTGCCAAAACGAAAATTACAGACCAGGGTCTGCTTTCCTTGCGCTCGCTCCGTTCGATTCGTAAGCTTGATCTGTCCGGGACATGTGTAACTGATGCGGCTGTGGCCAATTCGATTTCTAGGTTGGAGAACCTTGAAGAGTTGAATCTAAGTGGTACCAGGATTACCGATGCAGGAGTAGCCCAACTGTCCAAGCTGAAGAATTTGAAGAAGCTTTGGTTGCGTGATTTGAAGAAAGTCTCTGATTCCTCTGTTCCAGCTCTTATCTCTCTGACCAACCTTGTCGACCTGGAGTTGCAGAAGACCAATATCACAGCAAAGGGTGTGCAGCTGATTGCGAAAGCTTTGCCTGAGTCGGAAGTACATTCAAAAGCTCTGTGCAGCTGCCGTACGAGAACTAGAGTGAATTAGAATGCGGGAATTTTGATTATCTGGGGCGGGCAAGAATCAACCGAGCCAGGATGGAAAATCCAACTAATTATCACTTGCCCAGACTTGAAGATTGCTCTTAATGCAGAACTCGACATGCAAGTCGGGTAAACTAACAGTGTTGTGTTAAGGGACAAAGTGTATGCTTGAGCGTATCGCCTTCAGTAGAGCAATGGTTGTTCTTGCTTTGCTATTGTCTGCCACTTTTCTGATTTCAACAGCTTCTCGAGCGGCCGAACAGCCATCAGCAAGCAAGCCGGTTGCTGATAAATGGGCGCTGGTCGTGGGCGTGAGCAAATTTCAAGATCCTTCTATAACGCTCAAATATCCGAGCAAAGATGCAACCGATTTTGCCGACTATTTGATCAAGGAAGCTCACTTTGCGCCCGACCATGTCAGATTGCTCACCGACGAAAAAGCGACTCGGGAAAATATTCTTGCCCAAGTGGGAGACAAATGGCTGCCCCGTGTCGCTGAGCCGGACGACCTGGTCATCATTTACGTGTCCAGCCACGGCAGTCCTCAGACTATGGATGTAGGCGGCATCAGCTACTTGCTGGCACATAATACCGACAAGGATAGTCTTTATGCGACCGGTATTCCGGTTCAAGATTTGACGCGAATGATAAAGGAGCGGGTCCATTGCCAGCGCATTATTGTGATTCTTGATGCTTGTCATAGTGGTGCTGCAAAGGCTGATGATAAGGGCGTCTTTCGCTCGCACAACATCAATGCTGATGCGGTGGCTCAGGGCACTGGACAACTGGTGATTTGTTCCAGTGAACCCAATCAGGTCAGTTGGGAGTCTTCCAGTTATCCCAATGGTGTTTTTACAAAGCATTTGATCGATGGATTGAAACAGAAAGGTGATTTCACGACGCTTGGCGAAGCATTCGAATACGTGCGCGATAAGACCAAGACGCAAGTATTGAGAGAGCGAGGTGAATTGCAGCTGCCGGTACTGAGAAGCAAGTGGCAGGGTGAGAGTTTGAAACTTTCGGTCAAGCCGGCCAATCCCCGGCCTGGAATTCCCGAATCCCCGTCGCATTCAGTGGCGTCGGCCGCTCCTGCGAAAGTTTATCAACCCCAAGAAACAGCGTCTTCATTTGGTACCTCCGCTGAAGCGATTGTAAAACTTCCCAATCGCCTCGCCATTCTTCCTGTGTCCGGGCCGATTTCCATAAAGGCTGATGAACTGTGGAGCGGGGTTCTCAAAAAAGAGAATGTCGAACTCCAAAATCGAGCTGAAATTGTTTCTATGGCCAAAGATGTTCAGACCCATCTTGCCGGTCGATTGAAGAATCTGCTCAAATCTAAAGAGATTATCGAGTCAGACATCGGTATGGAGTCAAATGATTACGGCGTTGCCGACAAAGGGCTGAATCGGGCGAACGTCCACTTCGAGAATATGACTGAAGTCGGCAAGCAGAATCAATCGAAATATCTTGTGCGTGTTGTCATCGGTCAATTCTTGATCAAAGACGATTCAATGGCTGATGAGGCCAGGGCTCGGGTCTCTGCGCAGCTGGTAAACGGCGAGACCGGCGAAGTTTTATGGCAGATAAAAGACAAGCTCTTTGCGTTTACGCCGACTATGTTCCGTCAGGATGTGGGGGTGTTTGCTGAGATAAAGAATGTTTTGCCGGGGCGCATCGCTAAGGGTATTGCGCAAGAAATTGCCAATGCAATCAAGTCGCAGGACGTACCGACAAGGTAGTTGTTCTATTTGCTATTGCGCTGACTGGCTGATTGTACGCAAAAGTGCTCATTGAGAAGCGATTGTTGCGGATCGGCGACGCTCGCCAAACGCCACTCGCCCCTTTCTGCTAGAAGTTTGACTATTGGCGCTCTCGATACGAATTTTTCAAAGTTCTTCTGATAAAGAACTATATGTTCACCCGGAAATGCCAGGGTTGCCGCATAGTCATAGAAGGATTGCAAATTGGCTACTCGCTTTCTGGCATAGAAAGAGGCTGACGGATTGCTGCACCAAACCTCGCTGATCGACTCGGGTTTTCTGCTGATTGCAAGGTCTAATAGAGCGGCATAATCCCGTTGGTGGTAGTTATAGAATTGAACAAATAGAAATGGAATCAATACGGCGCTCAAGGCTGCGCATGCGGGAATGAGGGTATGAGCAGCTTGCTTTACGAATCTCTTTTTCCAAAGAGACAAGGCAAATATTCCAAAAACAGCGGCATATGTTGAAAAAATCAAAACGACAGTGAGTTTTCCAAAGGCTGTGTCCGCATGTAAATCATGAATAAGTTTTGGTATCACCGCTAGTGACACTACCGCGGAAAGAACGCTGCCGCCGATGAGAAATTTGGGAGATTCAAGTCTAAGGGCAGTGTCGAAAATCAAGGCTGTAATGATTGCTGCGGATGGATAGAGCGGCAGCATGTAAGTTGGCAGTTTGCCGGTCAAGACCGAGAATCCGGAAAACACCGTAAAACAGATCGATGCACAGAACAGAATCAACTGATACCGATGCGTCACTAAACTGCGTTGTTTCCACCACCTTTTGAAAAGCGAGACGGAGAAGGCTGCGTATGCAGACCATGGGAAGAGCGTGACGGCGATAATAGGCAGATAGAACCATGGCGGCTGCGCATGATTGTTTGGAATCGTACCGGCCGCTCTTTGGAAATTTTGTACCAGCAAAAAGTCTTTTAGATATGCTCCATTGGTGGCAATGCCGACCGCTATATACCAGGGCAAAGCAATTGCCGCGGCAATCAAATAGCCCTTCAAGGAATTGAACCGGCCAAGATTCTTAAATGCCGTTGCCGGTCGAAAACCCTTTTCCTTTGCCGTGAAGAAGATAAAGAATGCTCCGTACACTATGAGAAGGGCGATCGGTCCTTTTGTTAGAAGGGCCAGTCCCATTGCGGTCCAGCCCGCCAGAAGGAAATTTTTGGCACCTTCTCTCCAGTAGGCGAAGAAAGAAAACAGGCTGATGTTAAGGAATAGCGATAGAGGCATATCGGTGAGCGACACTCGTGCCAAAATCGAGAAAAGGTAGCTGGATAAAAGGATAAGCGAAGAAAACCAAGCCGTGCGGAGATTTGTAAAACGCCGCGCGAATATGAATGTGGCGACGCAGAGTGCTGACGCGCAGAGCGCTGAAGGCAATCGCGAACTGAATTCACTGACGCCGAAAATCGCATACGACAAGGCTACCAGCCAGTGCGTGAGAATCGGTTTGTCGTTGTAGGGAGCATAGTTGAGTGTCGGAACTATGAAATTTCCACTTTCAAAAAGTTCGCGTGCGGACTCAGCAAAAAAACCGTCGCTGGGATCGATGATGCGCGTGATCCCGAGCGTAGGCAGTAAGGAAATCAGTGCCAATATTAGGACCAATAGTGCGGCTTTTCTGTCGCTCTTTCGTGGATCGTTTGCCTGCTTCGAAGGCATAGACTTTGACTCTTTAGGAGCAGCGAGTTCCAGCATGATCACGATGAATTGCTTCGCCGACCGAGAGGTTCGACGAAGAAGGCAAGTTGAAAGAATTGGCGTTGCCTAATTTAGCTGGAAAAATTATTGCTGAAATTTCAGTGCGTTAATTATTCAGCTATGCTGAGCGATCATTAGAGGCAATTAGTTGAGCTTCTGTCTTTTCACGCGCGCCCAGTGCAAGACGCTTCCTCGCACATTCGTTTCGGTTTGAGAACTTCCGTAGTTATAGCCGGTTCCGGAATTGCCACCACCCGATGATCCACCGGCGGTGAAATTGGGCACGTTATTGCCACCGTTCTTGATCATCTGTGCCGGAGCACCGTATCCCTTGTAAGGCGTGTAAGCCTTTACGGAAGGAGGGCCGCCCGTCGATGTTTTTGGCTTAGATGAGGCAGTCTTGGAAGATTTCAGTTTGCCTGCTTTTCCTCTCATTCCTGCCGGATCAGGTGGGGCTGCCGCAGGAACGGGAACTCCGTTGGCTGTCTTTGGCAAATTCGTGCTCAATCCGGGCACGAACTGAGAATACGGAGTCCAGCCCGCTTTCGGCAAAGCTCTCCCCATGCCCGGAGCTACTCCGGGACCGGCTCCTCCGCCTGCTTGGGGGTTGGTTCGTTGATCGTTGACGGCCGGGGCTTCATCCGTAATTGTTATCTGGCGGCGAGCCATGTAGAAGTGACCCATATTCGGGTTGTCGGTTGCATAGCCTTGAGCCAGTGCGCCTTGCCATGCGCAGCCGCAGGCCAAAAGGGCCAAGAATGCCGACGCTGAAGTCAGGGCAAATAATTTCATCAAAACTCTCCAGGAATACCTGCCGGTAAGCTCCCCGGCGGTCTTAGTTCAGTTTAATGCTGTCTAAACATTGATGTCAAGGAAATTGAAAGGTCGTTTAGCCCAAGCCTGCTTTGTTTCGGCAGGCTCTAACTGCATTTTAGACAATCAGCCTGGAAAATGCTCGGGAGGACTGCCAAACTTGAGTTTTTCGCAAGGCAATTGATGCATCCGGTTGTATTAGAGGCGCTTCGGGATTGGATGCCAAGAAAGTGTTAGACTCAATCGCTTGATCGAAGCACTGGCGGGAGTTTTTCGTTAAAAATGCTCAGTTCATTGACTCAGATAGAGAAGACCCAAACTGAAGGCAGGCGTGTCCTCGGAATTATTGCCGGGGACGGCAAATTACCGCCTATGCTGGCGCAGTCGGCCAAGGACAGGGGCTACAGAGTTGTTTCACTGGCTTTGACTGAAGATGCTCAAGCTAGAATGCAGCCGCTTTGCGACGCTCTGCTTCATTCTCCTCCGGGATTGCTCGGTCGTAACATCAGCTGGTTGAAGAATCAGGGAGTTCAAGACGTCGTATTCATTGGCAAATTGAATAAAGTTCAATTGCTTAGAAATATTCTCAAGATCGATTTGACTGCGATAAAAGAGATGAGCAAGCTGGCCAATCTCAATGACGGCAGTATTCAAACCGCAGTCGGCGGCTTTATGGAAAGTCAGGGTATGCGCGTAGTGACGCAATCCGAATTCCTCCCGCAACTATTTCCGTCTGTCGGCGTCATGACTAAGAGGCAGCCGACGGCGGCAGAGTACGTAGACATCGAATATGGATACAAAGTCGCCAAAGAACTTGCCCGCATGGAAATAGGTCAGACAGTGGTGGTGCGCGATCGCATGATCATTGCGATTGAAGCGATTGAAGGAACGGATGAAGCGATCAAGCGAGGCGTGCAATTAGCCGACGGACCTGTAGTTGTGGTCAAAGTGGCTCGTCCGGTTCAAGATCAGCGCTTCGACATTCCGGCAGCAGGGCTTCGAACTCTCAATGCAATGCTCTCGAAGAAACCCGGTGGCATTCTTGCCGTTGCGGCCGATGAAGTGATGATGGTCGAAAAGGAAGAAATGATCGCTTTTGCCGACGAACATCAGATTGCTATCGTTGCTGTCAGTGGAGACTGACTGGATAATCCGAGCTTGCGCACTAGGGTAAACACTGAAAGTCTCCGCCTGATTTGGTCATGTGTATTTACAGGAGCCGATGCAATAATAATGGCAAGCCGTTTTTGCATGTTCGAGCTTCTATTCCTTGGGGAGGAAACTTCTAAGTGTTTGATCTTCTCGTGAGTCCAAGACGCTTTCATTTTGCTTTGTTTGCGGCAGTCTTACTTTCCGGGACCGTCCTGGTCGGTCCGACTACGGCAGAAGAGAATAAGGCGCGAAGCGCTGAGCGGGCAGTTTTACGCACCGCGAGTGATGCAAAACAGGCGGCTGCTCAGACAACTGCCGGTAAAGAACTCGGGCAGGCAGCAGGTGCGAAGGACACCACCTCATTGGCTCCGACACATGAGTCGAAATCGGCACCACAAGCGGCTGCCGGTCAGCATTCTTCTATCAAAACCGAGAGTTCTGAGATGGGTGACAGGGCTGTTTTGAAAGACGGAAAGTTGGTGCGCGAAGTCGACCCCGCTGCACAGCAATTGGCTCAAACACAAGCGCTGGACCATTTTGATCTTTCTCGTTTTTACTTCAGTCAGTTCGATTTGAAGATGTGCGAGTTGGAACTGGAAGCGGCGATTATGTACATGCCTACAATGAAAGCCGCCCATAGAGACTATTGCATCGTCTCTCTTTTGACCGGACATCCGTTGCGTTCGGTTGCCGAACTGATGATGGTGGCGGGCTTGGGCGAACCGGTGCCGCTGACGGAGGCGGAAAAGGTCGAGTTGAAAGCAAGAGGTGCAAAACTGCACTATCGCAAAGCACTCGAGTATGGAAAGAAGGAAAAGTGGGACAACTCCATTGCCGAGCTTCAGTGGGCGCTCGATTTCACTCCCACCAATGCGTCTATAAAGCGTTCGCTTGCCTTCGCGCTTGCCAGCAAGGGTGAGTTCGATATGGCTGAAGAAACATACAAGGACAGTCTGGCCGCCGATCCCGATGATCCTTATGCGCACGCCGATTTTGCCTATTTGCTTTCGGATAAAGGCGAGGAGAATAAGGCTTTCAGCCAGTTGGCACAGGCTGTGCAACTGGCTCCGCAAGCCGCAGCATTGCATGTCGATCTGGCCTGGATGGCAGAAACGAAAGGCGATTTCAAGCTGGCTTCTGATGAACTCGAAAAAGCGATTAAGATAAGTCCGACCCATGCAGGTCTCTGGGCTCATCTTGGAAGAGTCGATGAGAGAAAGGGTGATGTGGATGGAGCGATTGCTGCGTACAATCGGGCTCTCAATGTCGATCCCGGGCAGTTTGAAGCGAAGCGGCGACTGGAAGTGATCAAAGCTGAAGACGCGAATTTGAAATCGCCTGCGCCGGAAGGGGACGCGACCAATCCAGCGGCGCCGTCCGCCGAGCCGCAAAGCCGGCCGGAAAGCGGTCCGGCTTCGGAAAAGACAAAAGAACCGGTGAAAAGTGTCGCCCCAATCTCCAATCTCAGAACGAGCCAAAAACTTGATGGCAAGAGCCTTTGAGCAGTTGGCGCCAATTTGATTGAACCGCTGGATTCGGCAAATCAATTTTCTTGTGCGCTATCGAGCCTGCCAGGATAGCCGCCCAGGATTGTGGGCGGCTGAATGTCACTTGCGCGAGGGCCCTAGGTAACACTCGCGCATAGGTCCAGCTCCAGCGTGATCGCATGGAGCAACTTCTGTCCGACCTATATGTATATTATACATACATTTGTATGTTGGTCAAGCGCTCCCCTCATGTTTGGTGAGGTTGGTGTATGCCTGCACCAGCCAGGTTTTTTAGCTGTTACGTACTTTCCCCAATGACTATGCTGTCTCTGTAACATAAGCTCTAGACCAAGACTTAAACAGATCCTAGAGCGCTAAGCCGCTGAAATCGGGAGCCGATGTGACTGACCGTCCGTCACGAATCGAAAATCAGTTGGACGTCGTTGGAAGAACGATGTCGCAGGCTCCCAGCGCGATTATGGAGGAGCTGTATAGCGATGTCACCCAGAGACCTGGCCAGGTAATACAGAATTCGGCAATTGCCGGCGCGATAGGCTATGGCGCCACAATTTTGATGCGTCGCGCGCCTTTGGCCGGTGCTCTTGTAGCCGGCACAGCTCTTCTTGCCGAAGGATGGCGTGTGGCACCCAAGGTTTCTAGTTTTCTTGATGAAGCGGGCGAGGCTGATACCAGAGAGAAGCGAATCGCGGTTGCCAGACAGGGGGTGAGAGGACTCAGTCGTGAAGGTGCGCTCTTTATTGAAACTTTGCCGGCGGCCGGATTAGGAAGCAAACTTGCATTTGCAACCTTGGAGAAATCAGCGTTTGCGCATAATCTTTCCACCGCCATTGCCGAGAAGGCCGAGTTTCCGTTGCGCAGAGCTTTGCCTGACGAGCTCTTCTTCAAGGGCCCGGGAACGAAAATCAAAACTAACCTGATGGCTGATTCACAGACTGTAGATGCGCTTGGTGCCAGCCGTTTGATGCCGTCGCAAAAGCCGTACACCGTCGAGCATGGTCGCATTATCGACCCTATTCGCGGCAGAATGAGCCATGTTATGTCCGGCACTGCAGAAAGCGTCGAAATCGGTGTTGTCCAACAACCCCGGCAGATCCAGATACATACACATAATCCACACGTAGATGCGCCTGGGATGATGTCTGTGCCTGACATGCGCATGACTCCAAAAGACGCGCTCGGCATAATCAATGCCGGTGAAAACCAGACCTTCTACATGGGGCTGGGAAAGGCTCCCGTTGCTCCTGGAAGCGAGGTACAAGTGAGAGCGCTGGTCTTAGACCATAAGACGAAAGAAGCCTTTCTGCACGACTACGTGGCGATGGCAGACCGGAAGACATTTGGACTATCTGGCCTCAAAGATCCGCTGAAAGTCGACTACGATGGTGCTTTGCACTCGCTGCAAAGAGTTGACATCAATAACCCTTGGAACACCTTGTCGCGCATTGCACCTTACGAAAAGCCAGGTGTATCCACTCTTGCCGAGACGCTAGGGCTCAATCGAGTCAATAATTCATTCTCGAGCAGACTCTCATCAAGACTCGGTATCGGCGATGGACTGCCTACCTTTATTCGCTCTACCGTTACGGCTTCGAATCCTCTATTCCTGGCAGATCGCAGCAAGTCTTAATAGCTTCTATATGCAGACGATCCGGTTCAGATATCTCCAAGACCGCGATGCCATGCTGTTTTCTGCTGAATAGTCCGCAAACGCCCGCTGGAAAGGCTGATCGCGGCGCGATTTGAAACTTAGCAAATACTAGAAGATTAAATGGAATCCAGGTACACTCTAATACCGGGCTCGTGCGCGCGTATTTCAAAAGAATTCCCCGCGAGTTGTTGATTGCATATACGGGAGCAAGCAGCCGTGAAGGTTTCCGACTCGCTGAAGTCGCACACTAAGTATTTGTGGTTTGATACCAAGAAGCGACAAGAATTTATACGAATTACTGATGAAGTTGGCGAATTCCTTGAGGAGAGCGGACTTCGGGAAGGCTTTATTCTTGTCTCAGCCATGCACATCACGGCTGGTGTATATATAAATGATTGGGAGCAAGGATTGATTCACGACATCGGTGAATGGCTTGAAAAGCTGGCGCCGGTCAATCCTGATTATCGTCATCACCAAACTGGTGAAGATAATGGAGATGCGCATCTAAAGCGGATCTTGATTAATCATCAAGTGATGGTGCCGGTGACTGAGGGCAAACTCGACCTCGGTCCGTGGGAGCAGATATTCTACGCAGAATTCGATGGACAGCGCAGAAAGAGAGTAATTCTCAAAGCAATTGGAATTTGAGATCAATTAGTAAGGCGTACAGCAGGCGGAAAGTGAGGGACAGATGACTTATACAACGCACCATGAAAAGAGGTCCAAGTATCACGTGTCGAAAGATAGCAACAGCGGTTTGGCGAACGGACGCAAGCGAGCCGTCGCTTCAGTGGCAGATAGGCAGCCACTTTCTACATCAATCGATTATGCGAGTCATCCTGTAAATGAGATCTTCGGATCCAATGTATTCAACCGACAGACCATGCGCGCATTATTGCCGAAGACCGTTTATAAAGCAGTCGTTCGTTGTCTCGACCATGGTGAGCAACTCGACCCGGCCATGGCGGACACAGTTGCCAACGCGATGAAAGACTGGGCGATTGCCCGTGGCGCAACCCACTTCACACACTGGTTCGTGCCTCTGCATGGCTATACCGCAGAAAAACACGATTCTTTCCTCGTCTCCAACGTAGACGATGGTGCGGTATTGGAATTCTCCGGAAAGAACCTTGTGCAAGGCGAACCCGATGCCTCGAGTTTCCCGTCCGGCGGCATTCGTTCAACATTCGAAGCTCGCGGTTACACAGGATGGGATCCTTCCAGCCCTGCTTTCCTTATGGACAGCGCCAATGGCAGAACCCTCTGCATTCCGTCTGTATTCTGTTCGTTCAGCGGACACGCGCTTGATGTGAAGACACCACTCTTGCGCTCTCTGGAAGCAATCAGCAAATCCACAGTTCGTTTGCTGCACGCTCTGGGCAACAAAGAAGTTAAGCGCGTCAATTGCACGGTCGGCCCTGAGCAAGAGTACTTCCTCATCGACGAAGCGTTCTACCATGCAAGACCCGACATTATCAGTGCCGGTCGCGCTCTTTTCGGTGCACGTCCTCCGAAGGGACAAGAAATGGAAGATCACTATTGGGGTTCTATCCGCGAACGCGTTCTGGCCTTCATGATGGATGCTGAGCATGAGCTCTACAGGCTTGGTGTGCCGGTCAAGACCCGTCACAATGAAGTTGCGCCGGCTCAGTTCGAAGTTGCTCCGGTTTTCGAAAGCAGCAACCTGGCGACAGACCACAACATGCTGCTCATGGAAGTCTTCAGAAAGACTGCTCAGAAGCATGGCTTCCGCTGCCTCTTCCACGAAAAGCCGTTCAGCGGCGTTAACGGAAGCGGTAAGCACAACAACTGGTCTATGGCTGATGATCAAGGCAATAATTTGCTCGAGCCCGGCGAAGA
>JAIETE010000039.1 GCA_019745505.1 Candidatus Obscuribacterales bacterium
TGTGAGCCAATCGGCGCAGACAGTTTTCGACCATGACTATTGAGCCGTCGACGATCATTCCGAAATCGACGGCGCCCAAACTCATGATGTTCGCTGTAATGCCTATTTCTTTCATGCCCATGAATGAAAACATCATGGAAATAGGAATCGCTGCTGCGACAATCAGGGCCGCGCGCAAATTTCCGAGCATCAGCAAGAGGACAAGAATTACCAGGGCGCCGCCTTCAACCAGGTTGGTTCCAACCGTATGAATTGTTTCGTCGACCAGGATTGATTGATCGTAAAACGGCCTGAGCGTTACTCCTTCGGGCAATGACGACTTGATTTGCTCGATGCGCTCTTTGACACGCTCAATTACTTCACGGCTGTTTTCTCCTTTGAGCATCATTACGATGCCTGTCACCACTTCTCCCGCGCCGCTCATAGTGGCGGCACCTTGCCTGGGAGCAGTGCCGATATTGACACTGCCGATGGTGCGCACAAAAATTGGCACACCGTTATGGGACTTGACGATAATATTCTCAATATCGGCAATTCCGCGCACTCGTCCTGTTCCGCGCACGGTGTACTGTTCGGCATCATGATTGATGATGCCGGCTCCGAAATTGTCATTGTTTTTTCTCAGCGCGTCAAAAACGTCTTGCACTGTCAGACTATACTGCTGGAGCTTGACTGGAGAGATGGTGACGATGTATTCCTGCGTTTCGCCACCAAATGTATTTACTTCTGCAATTCCCGGCACCGATCTCAGCTGATATTTGATCTGCCAATCTTGCAGGGTTTTCAAATCTGTGAGGCTGTATGACTTGCCTTCGACAACATAGTGATAGATTTCTCCCATCGCCGTTGCCACCGGACCGAGCTGCGGTTCGATGCCCTTAGGCAGGCGTGCACGGGCCGATTGCAGTCTTTCGAACACCAGTTGACGCGCGAAGTATATGTTGACGTTGTCCTCAAAGACGACGGAAACTACAGATAGTCCAAACTTGGACAAGGATCGTACTTGAGTGACAGAAGGCAGTCCGTTCATGATTGATTCGATTGGTATTGTCACCAATTGCTCAGCTTCAAGTGGCGCCATTCCCGGAGCATCTGTAAGGATCTGCACCTGGTTGTTGGCCAAATCCGGAAAGGCATCAATCGGCAGCGTGACAAGGGCTTGAATCCCACCAGCCAATACGAAAAAGAAGAAAATGCAAACAGGTAAGCGATGTTTGACTAAATTGGCGAAAAAACTCTCCATCAGCGTTCACCTGCCATCGTGCCTTTGAGCATTTCAGCTTTGAGTGTGAAACTGCCTTTGGCAACGATTAACTGTCCAGGCTTAATTCCCTGCGCAATCAGATAGCCGTCTTCAAGCTCCTTGGCTGTTTCGACCACCTGTTTTTTGAAAGAGCCATCGGGCTCGACCAGGAAAACGAATTGTTCTTTGCCATACTTCTGAAGCGCGTTTTCAGGAATGTATGCCAACTGTTCTGCCCGGTGCTGCTCAATTCTTACTTGACCCACCATGCCTGGCTTCAAATCCATATGTGGATTGTCGAGCACCGCTCGGGCGACATAAGTTCCACTGCTATCTTCCGAAGACGGTTTGATGTAACTCAATCGACTTCTGAGCACGCGTCCGGGAATTCCATCGGTTGTAAATGTAACGGCATCGCCTTGCTTGATGCTCTGAATCTGTTTGTCATAAACGTTGATATCAAGCCAGACATGGCTCAAATCCCCAACCACGTAAAGCGGTTCTATATTGGAGACAACATCTCCAACCGTCACGGTCTTTTTGATGATCACTCCACCTCGCGGTGTGGTGATCGGGCTGCTGCTCTCAACGTGCGCCACGCTGGTATCGCCGAGCTTGACGCCGTATGCTGCCAGCATTGACCGGGCTTCTTCACGGATGTGAATGGCGTGTTCTTTCAACCCTCTAAGCGTCTCTTCTTCCAGCTTTTTATCTGATTCAGCCTTTATAAAATCCTTTTCGGCAGCAATTTTCTCTTCATACAGTCCTCGTATACGGTCATAGTTTTTCTTGGCAAGCGCAAGGCGAGTCTGAGACAGCTCGGTCTCGATTTGATTCTGGTGTGACTGGTGAATGAAGTCCCCGTATACCTTAGCCACATCCAAGTTTTGAACGATGGCCAGGGTCTGTCCGGGATGAATGATGTCGCCGAGCATTACCTTGTCACTAATGACTCGGCCGCCAGACAGAGAATTGATGTGAAAGACTCTATTCTCATCAGCTTTGATCGTGCCTGTTGTGGAGAAAGTTTGAATGTCAGGTCTTTGCCCGACCGTAACCACGCTCAAGCCAAAATGCTCAATCGCCGTTGGAGACAATGTGATTCGGTCGACCGGCCTGACAGCCTCCGCCGCGTTCTCGTGAGCCGCCGGCCTTGAGCAGCCGGCCAGACCGATGCACAAAACCAGCAATAGAATTACTAGGCTATATTTCATTTTTATGTTCCAGACTAACTCTTCAATTGACACGCTTTTAGCCAAGCGTGCTAAATCTGTCCGCGCCAAAGCAAAAAGGAGTTGCTTACTTGTGCGCGCTCCACAGCAAAACGCACAAGCAGCTGGACTTTCTAAATGAGCAGTGCCCGATTGATAATGTATAGCCTGGTTGCAGGTTGATCTGTCTTTTGCGCTTTTGGAGGCCCGCGTTGACTGCTATTTTCAGCAAGTATTTGCTGTCGGTTAAACGAAACGATGACGACCGAATTCCAGTCCGGTGCCTGGGGCTGTACGCTTATTTCTTTGGGATCTAACCTTGATGCGACAACGGCGTCGTGAAGGTGCCCTTCCAAGTAGGATTCTGGGTCCGTGGGAGAAAGAATTGTGCACTGGGGATTCTCAGCTGCAGCCCCAGGTGCAACAGTAGAAACAGAGAACTGGTCTGGCGCGCCCATATCATGCAGCAGTGTGCCTGTCCAAAGAAGGACAAATATTATTGGTAAGAGCAATAATTTGCAGGACATGGACTCGAGCATTTGCCTCAGGATAATTGGCTCTATGCATAGCATAGCCCGGAAGCTGGTAGGTTGGTCTCATCCTTGCGGATGACGGGTTGTTGGGGTTCCCCGCATTTTTTAGACGGCGGCCTGAGGGTGATACGATAAGACGTAGTAAAAACAAAGAAAAGACAAATTTGTTGAGGCGTTTGATTTAGTGCCGGACGAACCGTATCTCGTCTTGGCACGGTTTTATTTAGTGCTGCAAAATGGCGCCGCCGATAGGTCGCTCAGACCGTCCGGCGGCGCCACTCGCTAGTTAACCAAGTTCATTGGTTCTTGTTGATCGCAGCAGATCAGTCTCCGCCGCAACCACCACCGCCGCAACTGCTGCCGCCATCGTCGCTATCGCCTCCACTCGCGCCATCGGAATCTCCGAGATTTACGAGTTCAGCGCCGCCACCGCCGCCTTCGTCTTTCTTCTTGCGAAGATCGACTTTTGAGTTCACGGCGCCAGCTCCGGCTGTTGCCAGTGCGATTGCACCAGCTGCTTTGCGAGCCCGAGATTCGCGAAGGCGTGATGCAAACCCGTTGGTGTTTTCGGGTTCGCTCTCCTCGAGCGACGCCGGGCCCTTGTATGAGAGCATCGGCATAGCTACGGCGATGATGATGACGAACGTTCCGAGCAGTAGTATCGTGGGAAAATCCATAGTGAACCTCTGAGGTTGTTTCTTTCTCAATTAGTTCTTCTTGCGCCCTTTCGCAAGAACGTTTTTGCGATTGCCCGGACCCCAGATTTCGGCAGGCGGCTCGCCGAAAAACTTTCGGTACGATTCGAGCGTGCGCTGGTACTGGCGTGCGAACATCGCTTCATCGCCTGGTTCACCTTGACCGGGATCGTGGTGAATGAGCTTGCCGACTACGTCGCCAAGCTCTTCCCAATAAGAGCGAGTGAAGATGAGATGCGTGTGCCACACTTCGTCGATGACGAAGGACGGAGTGACAGGGTGGTCGCCGACGGCAGCCAGGAATATGAAGCGCTTGTACTCTTCAATTGCCTGCTGCGCGAATTCGATAGACCAGTCCTGTTCGTCCGCCAAACGCATCGAGAAAGGGTACGGGGCACCCGTTTTGTCGATGCGAAATTCTAAGATTTGACGGCGGAGTGTGGTTAGATCTGCGATTTTACTCGGCGTGGTGCGTGCCGTCGCGGCAGCGCAATCAGGGAAGTAGGCGGCCAATTTGAATTCTCCTGCATTGTTGTTGCAGTCAGCGACTCAGAAGAGCCGCGTGCACATTTGTGCAAATTCGATTAGGAGCCGCCACCGCCGCAGCCGCCACCACCGCCGCCACCACCA
The DNA here is from genome assembly GCA_019745505.1 of Candidatus Obscuribacterales bacterium. Taxonomy (GTDB): domain Bacteria; phylum Cyanobacteriota; class Vampirovibrionia; order Obscuribacterales; family Obscuribacteraceae; genus QKMZ01. The sequence continues at coordinate 4,313 of JAIETE010000039.1, forward strand.
CCACAGCTGCTGCCGCTGCTGCAGGACGAGCCGGAGCTCGAACCGGAGCTGCAAGAAGGCGTGCTGGGCGTGCTGCAACTCGGAGCGGAAACGACCGGGGCTACGTAGCCGCTGTCGCTGGAACCCGAGTCACGGCGGGGTTCGTCATCTTTGCGCCGAGTTGTTTCGGAAAGCAGGACACCGGCGACGAAGCCGGCGCCGGCAGCCGCAGCGGTGTTGGTGCCGTCGTTGTCGTTGCGCCGACGAGTGACTTCATCACCGTCGGGCAAATCCGTGCCGGCGGCAGTACCAGAGGTGCGACCGCGGCGGCTGTCGCTGAGGCGACCTTCGAAGCCACTGCCGGGCCTGCGCGGGGCAGGGCGAGCCGGGGGCGTATAGGTCGAGGATGGACGACGCGGCGGGAACATGAGCCGCACGATGAGCGCGGTGCCGATGGCGAAGCCCGCAATGATCAGCAGAATGGTGCCGATGCCCATGGAATTGTCTCCTTCGTCTGTGCCTGTAGTTGGCTGGTTGCCGCCGCCGAGATTGGCTGGCGGTGTAACTTTTGAGGTGACGATTGTGTTGATGTTGTTGACGATGCGCACCGGGACTGAGACCGGATCACTCGCCAGGTACGAGCGAAGGACCGGCATGACCGGCCCGTTGGCGTCGTTCATGGAATGGCGCATGACGCCGAGACTATTGAGATAGCCTCCGGCGCGTACTCCGACGGAAGTGAGCGTCCGCCCATCGCCGGTCATGAGGACGATGAGCGCTCGCGTAGAATCGAACGCTCTTTCCTTCGTCCATGCGTCCCACAGCTTGCGTACGAGAACCGGTCCTGACTGTCGCGTGTCATTTCCGGCATCGTTGCCCGACGCCGTGATGATGACGTAGACATCGAGATTGTGGACTCGCCCTGCATTGCTGATACCGCTCAGGAAGGCTTGGTCCGAATAGGAGCGCTCGATGGATGCATCCACGCCGGGTGCGACGTAGACGTTCTGTGCTGCGTTGTAGGTGGGCAACCAGCTCGATTGAGCGGAAGCCGGACCCACAAACGCAACGAATATCACGAAGAACAGCGGAATTATGTTCAGCAGTCTTTTCATGTGAACTCCTGTTCAGGCGATGAGAAATCGCGCTGCGTAGGTTTTCTGACTCGCACTTCATCTCACCTTGCCAGGATGAATCGAGGCTCGGCTGCCGCGTCCCGATACTTACTCCTTTGTGAACTCGCATGCGTGCAGGGCCTGTGCACGGGTGTGCCGGCGGATGCGCGCGAATAACGGAGCTGATTGGAGTAGAGAGGAAGTTACGGAAAAGCGAGAGAGAAGTAGAGTCACCTCTATTTCTGACAGAAATTGGCCCAGATGACTTGTAAATAGGGCTGTTACAGTGCTTCTTTACATCTTTCAATTAGCTTGAGCAAAGGTTCTGAAACTCAAGCTGGTAGGCGTTTTAAGGCCTTCGATACAGAAAGGAGCGCAGATATTCGAATTGCTTTAGGGGTTTTCATAACTGGGTTTTAGATTCTTGCTTGCCGCGAGGCCGCGCGAGTAGCCGTGTTTTTCAAAAATTGGACTGCCGCCAGCTTCATCCATGGTTGTTGTCAAGTGGGCGCCTTGTGCTATTTCACACGGAAGCAGGCTTGATGAAATGGCGCTAAAATCGCATCTACCGAGTTGGAGTTTTTTAAATGCAAGGCAGTTTGCTCAAGTCGATCTTGTTCGCTGGTGTGGCTCTTTCAATCACGGCATGCAGTTCCGGTGGTGGCGGAAGCAGCACAGAAACCGCATCGACAGACGCAAGTGGAGCAGCGACCGGTCCCGAGCAGCGCAAAGAAGGCATGAAGTTTGTCGATGCGGCGTATAAGCTTCGCACTGAAGGAAAAATTCCAGAGTCTTTTGTTGAAATCGAAAAGGCGATTGCGATCGACAAAAACAACTACTACGCCTGGCAATTGCGCGGTGACATCAACAGCGTTATGAATAAATCAGAAGACGCTATTGAAGATTTGAATAAGGCGATTGCGCTCAAACCCAATGACCCCGCGCTTTTTTATGCAAAAGGCAAGTACGAAGGCCAGGCGAGGAAGTTTGACGATGCACTGAAAGACGCACAGAAAGCCGTTAGTCTCGATCCGAAGAATTTGGATTACCTGTACATGCGCGCCAGCGGTTATGCGATAGCCCAGGAATACAAGAAAGCAATCGCGGATGCGACTGTTGTTCTCAACGCCGATCCCAAAAACATGAATGCACTCCGATTGCGATCAGTCTGCTATTTCAAATCCGGTGATAAAAAACGTTCGGCGGCTGATGATCGCGAATACCAAAGACTCGCCCGTTCCAACGCACGCGTCATTCCAGTAAACGGTGTGCAGTAACTATTGTTCTTGCGCGAGTGCCAACACGCTTCGCGACAAAGTTCGAATCCGTGATTGTCAAGCTGAGCTAGTTATCGCCATTGTTGAAAGGCGCATGGTTCGTTCGTTTTGCCCTTTCACATTGCTGCGAGAGTCTCGCCATTCGTTGAATGTAAACTGTCAAGCAGATCTGGCATCATGACAGACTCTAGTTCTCGCGATCTCATTTCATTTTTCTATGACTATGTAAAGCAATGAAACGATCGCGAGCGCGCGAGAATCCGCGCGTTTAAGCCGAGTAGGTTATTGCCCTTCCCCGTTTTGTTTTTTGCTCTCTTTCTCCTAGCTCGAATCAAGCCAATTCCCGTACTGCTTAGCAGTATCAGTAGCAACAAGCTGCTGCGGGGTAGACCTGGTTTGAGTCGGCGATCGAGACTTGGTAGATTGAGCGGCTGTGTGGTTTGGTGCGTACACCTGGGGTTTCCCGTGTGTTTGTTCTTCACCGAACGGCTGCTACTCAAGGTTCGCACTTGCTGAAAACAAGTACGAACTGCAAGAACCAACGGGGTATCGGCAAGATGAAGAAGACCTTCTTGCATTCGACAAATGTCTCCATCAATGCCTTGAAGCGTTGTTTCCTGCCATCGGGAGATGAAGAGAACAACGTGGGGCAACCTGTCGCGAAGAAGAAAGCGCGACCCAACCGAAGGATATCCCCTGCCATGTCTTCACTGATTTTCGGTGTCATGGTGATCGGGCTCATCGTGTGGATCATGCACAAATGCCAGCCAACGCACGCGCAAGTGCAAGAGTCCATCAAGCGCCAAGAGCGCGCGGAAGCGCTGCTCAAGAGCGAAATAAAAGTCCAAGTGACCAGCCCGACTAAGCGGCTCGCAGATGTGAAGCCGCTCACCTGGCGCCCTTTCCAGGGCGTCGTTAACCACGATCTCATTGAGGTGCAGCCTGAAAAGAAGTACCAGAAAATTCTGGGCTTCGGCGCTGCCTTCACTGATGCGGCGTGCTATATGTTCAAACAGCTCGAGCCGGAAGTCCGCGCCAAGCTGTTCCATGACCTGTTCCACCCGAGCCAGCTCGGGCTGAACGTCAACCGCGTCTGCATGGGTGCCAGCGACTACGCCACCCATGAGTACAGCTACTGCGACAGCGATACGCCTGATCCGGAGCTGAAGAAGTTCTCCATCGCGCACGACACCAAGTGGATTCTTCCGATGGTGGAAGAGGCGCGCAAGGTGAACCCCGACATCTTCCTCTTCGCCTCGCCGTGGAGCCCTCCCGGCTGGATGAAGTCGAACAAGTCGATGCTTGGCGGCAACATGCAGCGGCAATACATGCCGTCGTACGCCAAGTACTTCGTGCGCTTCCTCGACGCCTACAAGAAATACGGTGTGCCGATTCAGGCTGTCACCGTCAACAACGAAGTGGATACCGACCAGGACGGTCGCATGCCCGCTTGCTTGTGGCCGCAGGAGTACGAGGTCGACTTCGTGAAGTGGCATCTTGGTCCCGCTCTGCGTGACGCCAAGATGGACACTCAGGTGTGGATGATCGACCACAATTACAATCTCTGGGGCCGCGCTATCGCGACTCTGGAAGATCCCGAAGTGCGCAAGTACTGCACTGCGATCGCGTGGCACGGCTATGTCGGCGATGCTCATCGCATGACGACTGTGCACGACGCCTACCCGCAGATCGACTGCTACTGGACCGAAGGCGGTCCGGACGTGACGAACAAAGACTACGGCACCGATTGGGCCAAGTGGTCTCGCACGTTCACCGGCAATCTGCGCAACTGGTGCCGCGGCATCACGGCGTGGAACTTCGCCCTCGACCACGAAGGCAAGCCGAATATCGGTCCTTTCCCGTGCGGTGGTCTCGTGACCATTCACGGCGAAACGAAGGAGATCACGCCGAGCGGTCAGTATTTCGCGATGGCGCAGTACTCGAAGTTCATCAAGCGTGATGCGGTGCGCATCGGGTCTGAAGGCGCTGCCAAAGACCTGGAGCACGTCGCCTTCGAGAACCCGATCGCCGTCGACATGTTCGGCAAGAAGGTGACCGACAGGAGCGAGAAGGTGCTCGTCATTACCAATAGCGGTGACACGCGCATCGTCGAGGTAAAGATGGGCAAGCGCATCGCTTCGGTCGCGCTGGAAGCCGATTCGGTGACCACACTGCGCTTCGAGTAACCGACGTTGAAGCGAACTCCTGGGAGCGCCCCCACGCGCTGGCTTCGGGCGCATGCAATGCGCCCCCACGCAATGCGCCCCCACGCAGTGCGCCCCGGCGCTTCTAGGCAGCGTTCTAAACGTAGTGTAAGGGCGGCGCAAAACGTTGCCCTTACAGCTTCGTACACCAAAGAATTTGGCGAGCGTGTTTATCGTTTCAAACGAAACACGCTCCCAATAAACCTAGGGAAGGGCGCATGCGATGCGTCCCGACAATCGTTGACTGTGTGCCACGCGCACACGGCTTGTTTCAAAACACCGGTCGTCGTTTTGACGACTTAAATCCACCCAGGGAACGGAAACGGCTTCGTGTGGCAATTGGAATGCGCTCCTGTGCGAGCGACATTGCAATTCTGCGCGAGCACTAACCTGCTGGGCGCATGCAATGCGCCCCCGCAAGGATAGTTGCTGTTTCCGCTCTCCAACTGGAAATAGGGTCATGAAAAATGCCCTCACGTCTCTTCCCTGGAAGCGGTTATACAGGATAGGAAAACCCTTCTGGGTGTCGGAAAAGCGGATCTCTGCAATTCTGCACCTTGTGGCTGTGCTCGGTCTGCTCTCCGCAAATGCGTGGGTGATGGTGTATATGAACTCGACTGCCGGTCACTTTATGACCGCTATCGAGCAGCGCAACAACGCTGATTTCACCCATTACCTGATGATGTCAGCTCTGCTGATTCTAGCGGTGACTCCCTTGCAGGTGTTCTACGGTTATTTGCGCACTCGTTTGGCGCTCATGTGGCGAAATTGGCTCTCTTCCAGCCTATTCGACGGATATTTCGCCAATATCGCGTATTACAAGCTGCTGCGCAACAAGGATGTGGACAACCCCGATCAACGCATGACGCAGGACGTCGACTCGTTCTGCAATTCATCGGTCGGTCTCTTCATCTCGATCCTCGATTCGGTGGTAAATGTCTGCATGATGTTCGGCGTGCTCTGGGCAATCAGCCCGATGCTCACCGGCGGCGTCATCGCATACTCTATCGTCGGCTCCCTGATTGTGGTCTGGATCGGTCGCGCTCTGGTTCGGCTGCAGTTTCAGCAGTCGAAAACCGAAGCCGACCTGCGTTTTGGTTTGGCTGAAGTTCGCCGTGAAGCGGAAGCTATCGCTTTCTATCGCGGCGAGGAAATCGCCAAGTCTCAGTCGAATAAACGTCTGGGCACGGTGATAGCAACGCTGATCAATGTCGCCGGTGTGTACCGTAACATTCAGCTTTTCACCACGCCTTTCAACATGCTCGTGGGTCTCATTCCTGCTGCAATCATGGCTCCCATCTACTTCCAGCATGAAATTCCTTTCGGAACCATCACGATGGCGACGATGGCATTTGGTGCGATATTCAACGGAGCTACGTTGCTTATCGGGCAGTTTGGCGGCATTACCAACTATACTGCGGTGGTCAACCGCCTTGGTTCGTTCATCGAAGCACTCGATGCGGCAGGTGTAGAGCAGTTGCCGCCCGGCAAGCATATCGAGGTCCGCGACGGTGACAGTATCTCGTTCGACAGAACGACCGTGATGACTCCCGACCTGGCGAAATTACTGGTGAAAGAGCTCACTGTGAGCGTGCCTCCCGGACAGAGCTTGCTCGTTACCGGTCCGGACGGCGCTGGAAAAACTGCGTTGCTGCGCGTCGTTGCAGGAATGTGGAATGCCGGCTCCGGCAGTCTTATTCGCCCGCGTTCCGAACAGTTGATGTTTCTGACGCAAAACCCATACCTACCGCCGACGACTCTGCGCGAAGCGATCTGTTATCCGGGTATCTCACTGTGCCCTGATGATGAGCGCCTCATGCAGGTTCTGCGCATGGTCAACCTGAGCGATCTGGCGCAGCGCACCGGTGGTCTGGATAACGTGCAAAACTGGCATGACACGCTGTCACTCAGTGAGCAGCAGCGTCTGTGCATAGCGCGCATCATCCAGCAAAATCCAAAGTATGTGGTCATTGACGAAGCGACTTCTGCTCTAGAGCCGGAGGCGGAACACTTGTTCTACACGCTTCTTCGTACGCTGGGCACGACCATTGTCAGCGCCGGCAACGGTGTTGCGCTCTCCAGGTATCACACGATGATACTCGAACTGGCCGGAGATGGTTCCTGGCGGACCTACCCGGCTTCCAGCTACAAACCCCGCGAATTCAAGTGAGGAGGCAACACATGATTCGCACAATCCGTGAAGTCATGAGTTTTCTCCGTTCGCTGGCTTGTAAGATCTTTGGCTGCGGCAGTGCTCAAAACACTGCCGGCAGTCCGGGGCAAGCAAGTGACGGTGAGCCGCTCGTGGCGCAAGCAGAAAAGAAAGTCGAATCTCAACGAGACGACGATTTCGTTTTCCCGAAAGACTTCGTATGGGGCACCGGCACTTCCTCCTATCAGGTGGAAGGCGCCTGGAACGTCGATGGCAAGGGCGAGTCTATTTGGGATCGCTTCAGTCACACGCCCGGCAAAGTGAAAAACGGTGACACGGGCGACGTCGCTTGTGACCACTACAATCGCTTTGCAGAGGACATCCTTCTGGCGAAGCGACTGAACTTGAACAGCTATCGCTTCTCGATTGCCTGGCCGCGTTTGCAACCAAACGGTCGCGGTGAGTTCAACCAACACGGGTTGGATTTTTACGACCGCATTGTCGACGCCTGTTTGCAAAACGGTATTACGCCTTTCATCACGCTCTATCATTGGGACCTGCCGCAGGCGCTCGAAGACGAGGGTGGATGGGGAAATCGCGAGGTTTGCGAACTCTTCGCAGCCTACGCGGCGAAGTGCGTGGAGCGCTATGGCGACCGCGTGAAACACTGGACTACCTTCAACGAGCCGTGGTGTACGTCGTATCTCGGCTATGAGAACGGCTACCACGCGCCCGGCAAGAAGGACCCGACGCTGGCCGCTCAAGTCGCGCACAACCTTCTGCTCGCTCACGGCATGGCTGCCCAAGCCATGCGCAAGGTGGCGAAGAAACCAATCGAGGTGGGCATCGTGCTCAATCTCTCCATCACCGAGCCGTTCCACGCGGACGACCCGGAAGATGTTAAACTCGCGGAAGCGGCATGGCGACGCGATTGCGGCGCCTATCTCGACCCGTTGTATCGCGGAACGTATCCCGCCGATCATGCGGCTAAAATCGGCGACTTGCGCGACGGCGACCTGAAGATCATCAACCAGAAGCTCGATTTTCTGGGGATCAACTTCTACTCGCGCGGCATCGCCTGCAAGACGGATCTTCCGTATCCGATTCCCGGCTCGTCCTACACAGCCATGGGCTGGGAGGTTTCGCCCTGGGCGCTGCGTGGTCTTTTGACTCGCATCTACAACGAGTACGGTCATCCGAAGTTGTACGTCACGGAGAATGGCGCGTCTTACGACGACGTCATCGAGGGCGAGAAGGTTGCGGACAGGCAGCGTCTCGACTACATTCGCGAGCACGTGCGGCAAGTCGCGCTTACTATCAAGTCCGGCGTTCCCATCCAGGGCTATTTCGCCTGGTCTCTGATGGACAATTTCGAATGGGCTGAGGGTTACTCTCGGCGCTTCGGCATTGTCTATGTCGACTTCGAGACGCAGAAGCGCACAATCAAAGACAGCGGTCACTGGTTCGCCAATGCGGCGAAACAGAATCGCGTGTCATTGCAGAAAGCATAAGCGTGGGGGCGTGTTGCACACGCCCGTTTGCAAGTGCCCTTTTGCAAGTGCCCTTTTGCACAGGTCTTTTGCACAGGTCTTTTGCACAGGTCTTTTGCACAGGTCTTTTGCATAGGCCTTTTGCATAGGCCCACTTGCTCACGCTCTTTTGTTCAGGGTTGAGCATCTCTATTGGAGTGGGCGGCGGCAATGCATCGGTTTCGACCGGTCGCTGCTGCCGCTTCTCCAATTTTCTTCCATGACTCAGGGCGCGGCTAATGCACCCCAGCGTACTTTTTTTTACGAGAGTACTATAATGGGTAGGATAAGTCGGTTTCGCCTGTATGCACAGCGGTGAACCTCCACTGTTCCTTACTTTTGTTCTCTCTGGCGATTTATGATTTCGGCCATTTCCTCCCAGGATTTTGCAGATTGAAGTTCCACCGGTCTTTGGGTCGCTTTCAGAGGAACCTGTGAAGGCTCAAAATTGAAAAGATCTTTCACCTGCATACTTTCGCGCGCGGTTTCAACTCCTCGCGTATCCGGCAATCTTACAGATGGCAGACTGGTTCTTTCGCCAGCCAGCGCAGCAGGGCGGGTCAAAACTATTTTCTCTAAAGTGGCTAAGTTCGGTTTTCCTTCTCCTGGGACCACTGGCTCGTTGCCGTTTAGTTCCGGTGGTGTCGGCTTTGGCTTATCGCCGGTAAATTTCATTGCCTCCGGCGGTTGTGAGGAATTGACGTCGTTCTTATGGCGCATTCTGAATTGGTTGCGAGCGCCTAAGCCGGCGCCGATTACCGCCATATTCGCTACAGATTCGAAGTTTTCTTTGCCGGATGCTAGTCTTCCTTCCTTCAAAATCGAGTTAGCGTTGGCGCTCACAAGACCAGCCGGAATTGCCGACGCTACGCTGATTGCAAGGTCATTCTTTAGAGCTGGTGTGAAGTTTGTGAATTGTTTCAATCCGATTCCGACGCCCGCAAGTGTCGCCATGGTGGCACCGCCAGTAATACCATGAGACAGTCGGGCGAATATATAGTTTCGACTGTCACCTTCTTCCAGCGGTCGTAAAGCAAAGTCGTGGACAAAGCCAGTGACGCCAGCTTCCTTGATTGAAAGTCCAATCTGACTTTCTCTTGATAGTGTGGTTGCGGCGACCATTTCTCCTTGCCCAGCCCGCATAACAGCTCTCACTCCTTTTCCGGCCGCCCAGTATGTTCCAAGAAGTCCAATTGCGCTACCGGCTTGCTGCGCCCAATAATTTGACGTACCAAATTCCGTTTTTTCTGGTGCATCAATGAGGTGTAACTTAGGCAAGAGTTGTGAGCCCATGACTCTATCTATCGGTTGAGCTATTGCATCAAGTGGCGTTTGAATAATCGTATGAGCAAGAGATTTTCCGAAGTCCTCGACAAGGCTGGTTTCTGGCGTCACACTCTTGACACCGGAAGTTTGTTCGAGTTTATTTTGCATCTTGACCTCTCTTTTCTTGGCTGCCTGTGAGCCAGTGTAGAAACGTAACTCATCGCCTGTGTACGAGACGAGGACACGCCCATGTTCGCTTGGGCTTGTTAACAAGTCATAAAACAGTGGGATGCGAGAGTTTTGTTTAGATGTGAGGCGCTTTCACCGGTCCAAGGTAAGTCGCCGGCGCGGTGTGGTTTCCAGTTGCGGGAACCGCCGGAAGGATGATTAATCGGCCCTGATTGCTCTCCACATATTGCGGAAACATCATGTGCCAGACGCTGTTCATGCCCTTCGCCGCTGGAATGCAAGCCATTCCTCCCAAGATCGATAACACGATGCAAATTGTTGCGAATATCGTGAAGCCGCCTTTTGTTTTCAGTTCTTTCATCGCATGCGCTCCGATTTGCCGCCTATCGTTCTGACAAAAGGCGGTGAACAATCCTGATGGCTTCCGGTTCTCCTCTTTCATAGCCGTCGACGAGTTTGTTGGCGGTGGGATTTTGATCTGCAAAAATCGATAACGACAAAGCCACTCTTTCGTCCATGACGCCAGGTTGCAGCTCGAGAACGCCCCACTCCGCTTTGACTGCGTTGGTTAGGTCTTTGGCCGCTGTTGCAGACAATCCTGCTTCCTCGAATGGCTTGGATTGGCGTTCTCCATTGTTTATGTTCTTGAATAAGAATTCTTCCGTTTTGTGAGACAAGTTATTGCGCAGAATTTGCTCAAGCGGTCCTGGCTTGTGTGCGTCAACATCACCAACGCGGCCGCCGTTGCGAATCGCGGCTTGATCGCGCATCAGGAATTGCTCGAACTCGCCAATGGTCCGCCCGTTTTTCTTGATGCGCTGAATTATGGAATTTTCCGGAGCCCACTGTTTTAGCTTGCCTACCGAGCTTGCGTGGTCTTCGCGTGCGATTTGCAGTTCCGCGTTCAAGGACTGCAATTCGTCCCAAGTTTGTGCGCGCTGGCGTTTTTCTTGTATGGATTCTACGACGGCTTCTTTCATTTTGACTTCGGTTCGCAGCCCGTCTATGGCTGTTTCCACTTGTTTTGCACGGGTGGAGCTGAGCGGAAGAAGTTCTCTGCGAGCTTGATCGAAAATGGATTCGATTTTGCCGATTTGGATGCGGTCGCCATGCGAAGAGCGGAAGCGCAATTCGTTGTTTTCCGGTGATAGATTGTCGTGTTTTACGTAAATGTCCGTCTCGCCGTAGTTGGGATTTACTTTCTGTTTTCCGGTCAGGAAATACTCGAGAATTGCATCCTTTGCCACGTCTATTGTGGTTCTAGTGACGTCCTTATTTTGTGATCCGTGTACCGCCCACTCAAGGTGATCAAGGGTGGTGTCTTTGAGATTTTTCGAATAGTCCTGAACCATCGTTCTGTTGCCGCGGAAGCTCGGATCGAAGGGCAAACGTTCGAGCTCGTGAACGAATTGGCGCATCTCGGTGAGATTCTCGACATCCGGTCCCGCTTTGATGCTGGGCAGCTGCACGTCGCGCAAGTTCAATGCAGGCTTATTTCCGCCAACTTCGCCGGTGGCTCGCATCAGAATTTGTCCGACTTCTGCCGGGAAGTAGTCTGGCATATCCGGTCCTTTGCTGCTGGCGCGAAACCAACTCTTTTGAATTTCGATGATGCCCATAGACCTGATTGCCGGCGGGTTTTTCGATTGCTCCGTACAGTCGAGCATGTACATTTGCCCGGTTTTTTCGTTGTACAGAACGATGTCCGCGCCGACCATGTCCATCGGCGATCCGTGCTCGGTAGTGACTGATTTCCAGCCCTTTGCCTCCAGTCCGGTTTCTCTCAATTGCTGGCGAACGATGTCGTTGACGCTGGACTCTTCCGCCGTGTTATACGTGCTTCTGCGAAGATTCTGAAGATTGCTGCTTAAGTTTTGAGCATGGTCGCCCAGCTTTATCGGCTTGGAATAACCTTCTTTGGCTTCCTGCGCCTCGGATGAAACACGGATTCGATCTTTGCCGGCGACCAGTGAAATGTCTTTGCCGACGACCGCAGATTTGCCTTGCAGGGCCGCATCGAGCTGGCAAATCGCCAGTATGTCCGCCATGCGCGCGGCGTCGTAATTGATGCCCTTGGTGGCATCGTTGTGTTGGATAAAGAGGTCTTTCTTCGGTCCGAATTCTTGCAGCCCCAAAAAGCGTTTCCAGCCTCCTCCTGAGCCCAGGTGTTCCCGTACCTGAACCATGGCGCCTTCTCCCTCGCGGACCTTCGCCAGCGCCTCAGTGAGCGCTTTCTGACCGCCAACTACCTTGAATTCGGCAGTTGTTTGTCCCATTTCGGTCGGTTCTTTTTCAGACCATTCGAAGTTTTTGCGAGCCGTTTCATGCCGTCCGCGGAATTGCTGGTGGGCTCCCAAGCCCATACCAATGACGCCCATGGTCGTGATCGCTTCGAAATTTTCGCGTCCGGTCGCCAGCCTTCCGTCTTTGAGGAAGGTGTGCATGTTCGTGCTCACAAGTCCGGCGGGGATAGCGGAGATTCCACCGGCGGCGATTTCGCTCTTAAGCAGAGGCGCAGCGACGTTGAATCTGAGCTTTTCTGCTGTTGAGGCGAACGCCTTACCGGCGATATTTTCACCGACCGGCAGAAGTGCCGATCTTTCGACACTGGCCATGCTGCCCAGGTGTTTTAGTCCGACTCCCGTGCCTGCCAGGGTCAACATGGTGACACCACCGGTAGCACCAGTCGCCAGGCGCGCCATGAGATAATTTCTCTTATCTCCTTCTTCAACCGGGCGAAGAGCGAAGTCGTGGGCAAAGCCCGTAATTGTTGCTTCTTTCAGTGTGAGTCCGATTTGGCTCTGTTTCGATAGCGTATTGGCGAGCATAGCTTCTGTTTGCCCGGCCCGCGTCATTGCTTTGACCCCTTTACCTACTCCCCAGAATGTCCCCAGCATTCCAATGGCGCTGCCGCTCTGCTGTGCCCAGTAACGGGCCGTGCCGAACTCTGCATGTTGCGGAGCCTCGATGAATTGAACGCCGGGCAGGTAATTTGTGCCGAAAGTTCTGTCGATTGGCTGGACGATCGCATTGACCGGCGTTTGTGCCACTGTATGCAGCAGCGAACGCCCGAAATCCTCAAGCAGAGAAGCGTCCTGGTGCGGCTTTTGTGTTTTTTCACCACCTTCGCTCTGATTCTGCGCGTCAGCCGTCTCAGGTTGCGAAAACCGTGAAACGTAAGGGCGAAAGGACATCGACTCGGAGTTATCTGGCATATTTGATGCAAGGGGCTTATGGCTCGCCTGTAATTGAGAGCAAGCTAATAGGTTTTACCCATTTTTCTTGATTCTTGGACACTTTAAGCTCTTCTCTTCTGTTTCTGAAAAGCTTGAAATGTCTGAAAACGTACACTGAGTCGGGTGAAACAGCTTCTTTCCGCCTTCGGCTCTAGGCGCCGAAGAGTTTTTGCCAGAATGTCGGCTTTTTGGCATTGAGCTGTTGTTGTAATTCCCGCATCTGAGCTTCCATTTCGGCTATTGCGGAATTTTTCTCGTCTACCAAGAATTGCGCTTCGTCGCGTTGCAATTCCAGACGTTTGATGTTCTCTTCGTAAGCTTTCGCTCTAAGCTCTGCGGCTTTGACACGGGTTTCGGCTGTCTTTGCTTTCTGTTCCGCCGTCAAAGCCTTTTGATATTCGTCCGAGAGTTTTTGAGCAAACACGACAGTCAGAGATTCGAACACTTGATTGAAATCGGCGGGCGCCGGCAATCCTGCTTTGACTGCGCCTTCAGCGATAACGATGTCTTCACTGCGTTGCTCGCTTTTTTTCGTTGATTTTACTTTTTGTACGTCCTGAACAACCTGGGCAGCCAGCTCTTCTTGCGTTTCTTCGAAGAATTCGTCCAAATTTTCCAATGTCGCCGCATCGGTCTCGAGCACGGTCTCTACTTCCAGTGCGAGCTGTCCGTCCGTGCGTCTCATCAATTCAGGCAAACGCTCCGTATCGATGCGGTTGCTCACTTCGCCTGCGTACACAAACCACTTGTCTTTGGAGCCTACGCGCCTTTGCTCGCCTTTGATTTCTCCTGATGCGAGCTTTGCTTTCAGCAGGTCTTTTTCGACGCCCAAAAGAGAAGCAGCCTTGCGCATTGGAACGAGCGGATGAATCTGCATGGATACTCCTTGGCTATCCTTTGATAGCAATACGATATACGAGCGTAGGTTTGCCACGCAGCATTATAACTGGGTTTCAAAGGTTATGCAGCACTAAATCATGGAAAAATTCAGCGTTGTTTGAGGCTGGCGAAACGCGCTCTGGTAATTTGCAAATCTTCAGGAGTGTTGATGCCGAGTGCTTCTACAGGATCAGTTACCAGGACTTTTTGAAGATTCCACCGGCAGCGGTGCGAGAGAAATGGCAAGAACGGCAAGAAATTCAATTCGTTGGTTTGAGCCCCTGCTGTGCTCTGTTTGACGAATTGATTCCAGCAATCGATGAGACCGGGTACGGAGAGCGCGAACACTCCGACGTCTGAGAAACCTGAAGGGTCCATAACATCGCCCTCTCGACTCTGGCGCACATGAGTGAGCACCCCGTCCGACAGGTCGTACTGAACATAGGGGTTATTGCACTCGACGAGCGGAAGTACCATAGTCCGGTCGGCGCTGGATTTGGCAGCGACTTGCTTCAATGTGTCAGCGGAAAGATTCACCTGATCGCCCCAGACAATCAGAATGGTTTCGAAGTCTCGCCAAAAAGGCTCGGCGCCGAAAATTGCATCCCCCATGCCGAGCGGAATGGGTTGAGCGCTTATGGTGACGCGTTCTTCGTTTGCTTCTGATTTGAGAACCTGTTCGAAGGGCGCCATCACAGGTGGTGCGAGAATGACGTGTATGCGTTCCGACACCGGGCTCAGAGAATTGCGTAAAACATTCCAAACCGTGAGATTTTCCTCGATCGGCACGAGTATTTTGGGGCAATCGAGTCCCAGGCGGCTGCCGCGACCGGCTGCTGGAATTACTGCGCAAATTTTAGTCATGTTTCAACGAAAGCCACGTATCGTGCAAGTCTACAAGCGAACCTACGAATTCCGGCAGATGCGAAAGCTCGATATTGTTGACAGCTGCCACCCTTAAGCCTGCCGCTTGTGCTGATTGTATACCAGCCAGTGCATCTTCGAGAGCGATTGCGCTGGCGGGTGCGATCGAATGGTCTGCCAGGCATTTGAGATAAAGGTCCGGCGCCGGTTTCGTTTTTTCAGCTTGGTCGCCGGTGACCAGTGCCTCGAAATATTCGATTAGGCGGAGCTTTGACAGGGCGGACTCGGCCGAATGCCGGCTGGCGCCTGTGACAATCCAGGCTCGGTGTCCCTCTTTGCGCAGGCTGGCCAGTAATTCGCGGGCGCCGGGAAAAGCTACGACTTCACCGTCCTCAACCATTTGACGGTACATAGACTGTTTTCTCTGCGTCATCACGTTCAAGAGACCGGCGTCGGTTATGCCCAGCGCTTGGAATGTTTCCTTTGTGCTTTTGCCTTTGTGTTCCTCGTAAACGAAACATCCGAGAAGGTCCGGGCGGTCGGCTTCCAGTGTTTTGAAAAAGGCTTTCTCGTGAGACGGACTGCTGTCTATCAGCGTTCCATCCAGATCGAAGAGGAAGCAAGTCACGTCTTGCAGGAGTGTGTGATGATGATTTCTTTGCGCCATCAGTAGATGATACCCAGCAAGTTTCTCAATCCCCGCCAGATGCGCCATCCTGGACGGGTAAAGCCGCGGAATGTGCGGTATTTGACTGGTATTTCAGCTATCTCGATTCTGTGTTTCAACATCAAGCGTGTCACTGTCGATGGTGGCACGTAGCCGCGTTTTCTCAGAGCCTCGATGAATTTTTCGTCGAATTTGCTGCGTCTGTATATGCGGAATCCAGTGAACGGATCGCTGAAAATGTGCCGCGACATCAAGCTGAAGAAAGCAGAGAATATGAATGCGCCACACCAGCCTATCGAACGCAAAAGCCAATGTTCGTAAGCTGAATCGAGTGATGAGTTGAACTGGCGCCGGCTCTGGTTGCGCGAGCCGTACAGAACTCCAAAAGAGCCGAGTTTCAAAACTTGAACACCGATCAAGATGTCGGCCAGTCGATATTGTCCATCGCCCGTCAGTGTGACCAGATATTCTGAATTGCTGTGGGCAAGCCAGTTGAGAAGCGCATCGACTTCGGTGAATGAGCCTTTGTAATCCGATCTCGTGATCGATGCGTAAGATGGCAGTTTGGCGTCTTTATCCGGCAATCTATTGACTCGCAGCTGCACGCTGTTGAATTGCTCGGTCCAAGGCAAATCGGAAAATTCTTGAAGAACCGCATCCAGAGCCTGGCTTCGGTTGCGCAAGTCGATGTAAATTTCGAGCGAACTCAAATTGGTGGACTTGTTTTTGTCCTGTTCGTAAAGTTCAAGCACTTTGCGCACGACAGTGTAACCGTTGTGGGTGCCTGGTTTGTTGGAGCTTTCAAAAGCGCCGCTGACGATTTTTGCGCCTTTATAAGATTCGCCCGTTGCCTTGCCGGGCAATATGCCCGCCTTGCGTGTGGCGCCGGCATTGTCGCAGAGCACGTAATTGATCAGCCCCTTCGTCCCCTCCGGATCGCCCATCAGCTCAAGTGCTTTGTCGATCAGGTCGGAGACGGTCAAGCCCTGTATATCAGCATCTTCGTCGAGATTGGCGACAAAGACCTTTGTGGCGGAAGGGTTTTGCTCGATGGCTTCAGCCAGTCCTTTTGTGAAATAGCTGGGCAGCAGAGATGAATGCTGGGTGCCGGGTCCGAATATGATTACATCGGAATTGCGCAGGGTGGAGTCGGCATCCGGCGAAATCGCTACTTCACAATTTCT
>JAIETE010000063.1 GCA_019745505.1 Candidatus Obscuribacterales bacterium
CATCAAGACAATGTCGAACTTGATGGTTTCCAGCGCTTTCAAGCCTTCTTCGCAGCTATTCACTATGTAAGACTTGATTCCCAGGCTGTCCGAAAGCAGCTCGAAAAGCTTGGCATACTCGGGTTGATCATCAATGATCAGCACAAGCGGTCTATCACCCCGCTCCTCTTTCGTCACATTCGGCTGATCGGGCTGATTTCCCATTATGCACCTGTCGGTATACGAAAATGCAGACTGCGCCAGCCTTCAGAAGTTGCCGATCAGATACAAATCTAATCTAACCGGCAACCAGTGTATGAAATCAAACAATTAGTCATTTGAGGAATTGCCATTCTTGATTTTGGCAAGCTCGGCTTCCGCTTCCTTTGTGCGGCCCATCTTACGCAAGACTTCTGCACGCAGCTTGAGAAACTCAACATTGTCGCCGCTCATCCTCACCAATGAGTCAGCCTCTCCAAGCGCTTCCTGCAGTTTGCCCATACCCATATACGCGCGACTTTTCAGTTGAATCGCAGTAATGTGTCCAGGATGCCGCGATATCAACGTATTGGCGTCATCCAATACTCTTTTGTAGTTTTTCAGAATCAAATTGCATTTGGCGCGATTGACAATTTCACGCCAATCAGAACGATCCTGCAATCCTTTATCAAAATCCTCGACAGCCTTCTTATACTCACCAAGCCCCTCATAGCAAAGACCTCTGGCTACATAACTGTGATGCCTGACAGGAAAATGGTCGAGCTTATATTGTGCAGCAGCGAGCGCATCCTTCCACCGCCCCGCCATTCGAAACATCTTGCATTTGCGATCTACATATTCCTCGACGGTTGGACTGAGCGCATGCGCGTTATCCAGCGCTTTTGCCGCCTCATCGATCTTCCCCCGCTGCTGCAAGCGCAGTGCCAGAAAACTGTATGTTTCCGCCCGAGGCCAGTAAATACCCATTTTGCGCAGCGCATTCAGATGTCCTTCAAGATTGCCGCTTCTCTTGTATTGACTGGCCAGATCGCCATAGATATAGCCGCCAAAACGCAGCTTCTTTTGTGCCCGATCTGCATACTTCTCCGCGTTTGCCAGGTCGTTACGCATAAGGCAAATATACGCACGTTCGAAATTTATAAAGGGTGAATCGGGAAATTTCCTCTCGGCTTCGTCGAGAACTTTGAATCCTTCTTCTCTGCGCCCGACTTGAAACAGGTAATGGGCCTTGTTCACATAGCTGTCTTCATCCTTTGACATTTCTATGAACTTATCGAACTCGGCAAGTGCATCCTTGCTCATCTCCTGCCAGAGCTTCCAGCCGCGGACCAGATGTGAGTTGGCGGATTGGGAGTCGAGCTCCAGTGATTTAGCGAACGATACCATTGCATCCTGACCATGCCCATTCAGTGTTTGCAAAATACTCAACTCACCGTAAATCGCAGCCAGCTCTTTCTTGGTCGCTTTCTTCCTTTGTGCAACAGCTAAAAGATCCAAAAACACTCTTTCAGCTTCAAGCGGCTTGACCTGCACTTGCAGCACCTCGCCGGCAATCCACAGCGACTTGGCATCATTCGGATTTTTCTTCAGTTTTCCACGCGCAGACTGAAGTGCAGAATCAAGCACCGCATCTGAGCCCTGGACGCCGTTCTGTTTCAGAATTTTGAAGCTATGCGCGAACTGATGACCATGCGCTGAAGAAGAACAATAGAACAAAAGCGCGTAGGACAAAACCAAAAGAATCTTGGCTCGATTAATTTGCAAAGCAAAATCCATGTCAGGGCTGAGAGGTTTGCGTGAGTCACGCGCTTATATTAACCGCATTGCCCGACGATTGTCAGTGCTTGAGCTTCTTTCATATTGAAATTGCCGTCTATGGGCAAGCGGGGTTTTGCGCCGGTATCAGCGTTGGAAGATTTACCGGCGGGCAGCTGACAATCGGCGCAAAACCGGAAGACGAACTGGTAGTCGGATCGTAGCCATTGAATACAACCGCGATTGTTCCGCCGTAAAAACAAGCCGTGCGGTTCAATTGGCAGTAGTTATTGGTGGACGCATTGCAGTTTGCTGGCGCGGCCGGATAGACGCATGCCGAAGTTACAGGATTTACACACAGGTTGCATCCAAAAGGAAAAACTCCCGGGTTATTGAAATTGCTGTTCAAACAAAAATTCCTGATTCGCCCTCTGTTCAGCTTGTACGTGCTGGTTCCCTGCAACGCCAACCACAGATCTGCGTTTGAACCGAGGAATCTCATTTCGAGGAAAGCATTGTTGCCGGTATTGAGAGTAATGTCGGCGGATTCATTGTGAGAGTAATCATTGGTCCAGCAGTACGTGTTGATTGAAAATTCGGCCTGGGTGATTCCTTGCGGAAAAGCCCCGGAACCGTTGCCGCAACCGCCTGGCGCTCCGAATGAGATATTAATATTGCTGAGCATCTGCATGGAACCGAGATTGGAAACCACAGAAGTCTTCGCCGGCAAAACGAAATAGTTTTGCAGAGGGCTTCCGGCTACCTGCCATGTAATCGAAGCACCGGAGGTTCCGTACGGTTGCACGCCTTTATTCGGCAGCCAGGGAATCGCATCCGGAGTGGCAATCGCGCATGCAGGAAGGCCGGCACCCAAAGTAATATATACATTCTGTGGACTGTTGGTATTGTTGCTGATCAGAAATTGAGTGGCTCCGGTGGGAGCTCCGCTAACTGCTCCCGCTGCCAGTTTCGGTTGAGAAAATTCGATAGGACCAGTCGGCGACCCAGCATCGACTTTATAGAACAAAGTATTCATTACTTTTCTGACTGGACTGTCATTGACATAAATGGCGTCCGCCAAAAACCGGCCTGCCTCTTTTCTTGGCGGCGGCACGATAGTAATTCGCTTGATCAGACAATTTTCGGCTATTCCGAATTGCTGCCCCGTCAATTGGATTGTCTTAAAGCCATCATGCTTGTCAGCCAGGGTTTTACCATCTGAAAGCAAGACAGAAGAACGAAGCCAGGTACCTACTGGGGGCTTGTAATCAACGAAGCAAGTCGTCTTGTCAGAACCTTTATAGTCGAATCTAATGCTCGTAAGCCTGTTCGGAACGACCGCAGCGTCCGGTGTAATTACTATTCCGCTATAGGTTCCGCGCGGCGCGCTGGAAACATTCGTCGCGGAAAAGTAAGGAGATCGCTTTGCTGTGCTGACAGTGCTAGCCGCTACTGAAGGACTGCCGGGCGAGTCGCAGGCGATGAAGGGAGCAGCCGACATCAAAGATATCTCCGCTTGCGCCAATGCCATCTGTATGAAAGCAGAAATTGCCAGCCCGAGTGAAGCCGCTCGCACGATGTTTTTCATTTATAAGCCCTGCAAAGACAACAAAACCTACAACCGTGTCCCCCATTTTCAATTATAGACCCAAGCCCTTAGATCAACTAAAAAAGAGAGGAGTTCACCGCTCCTCTCTTCCCTAGCTGCGCCTGTCGCTAATCAAAATCTATGTAACTCACTCGTTTATCTGCACTAAAAACTCTAGATTGCCAGACAAACAAACATTTCTTCCAGAGTAGTTCTGGCGCGGTCCGCGACATATGGATTTTGGTCCTGTGCCAGGCGATCTAGAACGTGGAAGGGCATGTGATCGCATTCTGCCATCGAGTAACGAACGTCGGCATTTTCATCTCGCGACAATATCTCGACCACTTCTTGCGGCGCTCTCGGGTTCGTCGCAACCGATGCACGCACTTCCCAATTCTCATCACCCGCCAGCAATTGCAGAATATCCGCCGGTGTTTCTCTATTCTCGGCAATTCTTCCGCGAACTTTCAACTGCCCACAAACCGCCAGACGACTCAAAACTCTTTGGGGTGTATTTGGGCTTCCGGCGAAGATGTAATAGAAATCCATTGTCCTAACCTCACACTTTGAAAAATTCAGCAACATAACAGCTATTCGATAGGGTCCTCCAGTTATTTATCAGTGCCAGAGACTCTGCACTGCGCTAAGCAATTCTCCCAAACATGGACCTTGAACAGGCTTCCTCAAGTAGTAGTTGATCCCTAAGTTGTGGGCTTTCTCGACATCATCACAGCTCTCCGAAGCAGTGAGCAAGACTATTGGTACCTCCTTCATGTTGTTTTGATTTCTGATTTCGTCCAGGACATCGTGTCCATTCATCTTCGGCATGTTCAAATCGAGAAGCACTATATCCGGTGCAGTCGCATTCTTATATGGTGCTTGCTGAGTAAGGTATCGAACTGCCGCTTCACCATCATTTACGACATGCAGGTTCACATTCACTCCTGCATCAACTATCGCCTCCTCTGCAATTCTTACGTCTGCCGGACTGTCCTCTACCAAAAGTACTTCGATGAATCTGCTCATTAGCGGCCTCCTCCTCATCATTTGAAATATCCAGGGTTCAATTATCCTCATGACCATGCCTATACTTTCTCTACACTCGGTCTGTACTTTGTTCGCAGTCAGTCACTATCGGCATCGTAAAGTGAAAGGTCGAGCCGCCGTTCCTCATCGTGTCCACCCAGATGTTTCCCCCATGCCGCTCTACAATTGCTTTGCAGATCGCCAGGCCAATTCCCGTACCGGCATACACCTGACCAGAGTGGGCTCGTTTGAACATGGTGAAGACATCTTTGGTGTGACGGCTTTCAAACCCGGTTCCGTTGTCCCTTATTGACACGTGCCAGAAGGCTCCAGGCAAGTCATCGTCAGCGTCCAAGTAAGCGGCCATTTCATCGCTGCCTACCGACTCTACACAGGAAATCTTCACTCTGAGCGGCTCTTCGCGCCTGAACTTGATCGCATTCGCCAAGAAATTTTGGAAAAGCTGAACCAGTTGCAGCGCGTCGCCCTTCACTGTTGGAAGTTCGTCAACATTTATGATTGCTCCACTTTCCTTGATCGCAACTTCAAGGTTTTGCATCGCCTCCTTTACACTCTCATTGAGATTGACACTCGTAAATGGTCGGTCGCATCCTTGCACTCTGGCATGGCTCAAAACACTTTCGATGATGCGCTCCATGCGCTTGCCGCAGTCATCGATGTGCTCGATAAACTCATCAGCTTTGCCGTCCAATTTGCCTACATAGCGTCGCGTCAGCAAATCTGTGAACCCGCGCAACGAACGCAGCGGTTCTTGCAGATCGTGCGACGCTATTTTGGCAAACTGGGCAAGGGCAGTATTCGAGCGCGCCAGTTCTTCAACCGCCTCTTTGAGCCGTTCTTCGGCTTGAGCTCGCGAAGCAACTTCAACCTTCAGTGCTTCGTTAGCTATAGCCAACTCATGTGTACGCTCCTTGACTCTCGCATCTAGCTGTCGTGCCTGTTGTTTGACTCTGGCGGTCAGACCGCTCATCGTCAACGCCACTACCAGCATTGTTATGAAAGTAAGAAGGCATGGGGTTTCAAACCTCGCCAGGGTGAAGTGCGGAGACACCACGAAGAAGTCATAACTGGCAACGCTCAAAAGTACCGTGAGCAACGACGCCCCTAAGCCATACCTGCACGAAACGAGAACAACGCCCAGCAGATAGAGCATGCAGAAGTTTTCTTCATCCACATATGGTGTCATTGCAATGCCGACCAATGTGCACAAAATCGTTATTGAAACAGCAACCACATAAGGAAGAATAGGCTGGATGCCGGCAAAGTTTCCCCTGGTTTCAGCCCCCTGAACCACGAGTCTTTGCTTGCATTGCCGTTCTTCCCTGGCTTTCAAACGATTGGTATGAGAACCATTCGTTTGCGCCGTGGTCACAGTTCCCTCGGGTTGGAACTCCAGATCGGGGATATACTTACTGGCAATTTCCCTTCTCTGAAGTTCCTTCTCGAGGATCTCCTTAGTTCGAACCTTCACGTGCAGAAGATTCGCGTCAGGAAGAACACTCTCTAAACTTCTGTGGATGTAGACACCGTTTGTCATCACGTTCACTGCCTCGCAACCGATACTGCCATCCTACGGAGCGTTCGTGAGGGACGTGTGAGGACGAATATGAAGAGAAACTTTAGATCGCGCCCTCATTGAGCAGGCGCGTTTAGGCGTCGAATCTCCGGCTGGCAGTCGTTACGCCGGCGGAAACGTGACTGTGAATGTTGTGCCTTTACCTTCGGTGCTTGCGACTTCGATGGCGGCATGGTGCATATCGGCGATGGTCTTAACTATCGACAGTCCAAGCCCCGTGCCACCCTTGGCTCGAGCGGCTTTCTTATCGACGCGATAAAAACGATCGAACAGCCGTGGAATTGCTTCTTTCGGAATGCCCAGACCGTTGTCTTCAACGACCACACAGACCTTGCCATCGCGTGTCTTCAAATTGACCTTGACGACCGAACCCGCTTCTGAATATTTGAGAGCATTCTCTATCAAGTTTGAAAACAGGTGATTGAGCGCTTCTGCATCTCCCAAAATATTTGCAGCTTCCCCAAATTGCACTTCGAGCTTCTTATCATTCAATGCGAAGCGCGGAGTAAATTCCTCGATCTGGCGCTCAAGAATACTTCTCAGCGACACCAAAGAGAGTTTTGCTTCGGTCTGAACTGCTTCCATTTTTGCCAGAGTCAACATATCCGATACGAGGTTCGACATACGATCCGTATTGCGCATTATGATTGCAAGGCGTTCACTCAAATCAGCATCTTCCTTAACGTCCTCAGCCAAATTCTCCGCAGTAATCTGTATTGTCGCGACAGGCGTCTTCAATTCATGACTAGCATCCTGGACGAACATTTTCAAAATGCGATACGACTCTTCCACCGGTTCGACCGCTTTTCCGGAGACAAGATAGCCTGCCCACGCCAAACCAAGCAAAAAAATAGGACCCAATAGAATTTTCGACAAGACAAACTTGTCCACAGAAACATCTCGTTGAGCAGTAGGAATTTGAATCTGCAAATAACCGAAGAGATGACCATCTTGATTGAGCGGAACAGATTTAGATCGCAGAGTTCCGGAGATGCTTTCCACCTCGCACGTATTTAGATAGAGCTTGGCATTTCCTTTTTCCCCATGTTCTTCATCGAGATTGCCGTGCGCATCGAACAGCTGAACAGTTGTCTTTTCACCATACGGACTTCTGTGCAACTGCTCCACCAGACCACGCGCTTGCAAGTCGTTTCGCACGATATAGACGAGCGGCGCGACCTGCTCCGTGAGCGCCTTCAACTCATCGTCGAGCTGCTGCGTCAGTGACTTCTGAAATAAATACGTGTTGCCGATTGCGAGTATGAAAAAAGCAACGCCGGAAAGAAGCATAAACCAGAGCGTCAGTCGAATGCGCAGCCCTTTGAACATTATTTCGCGTCCAACCTGTAACCGACGCCATGCACAGTAGAGATGATCGACTGCTCGCCGTCGGTGTCCACTTTTTTGCGAATGCCTTTGATGTAAGTTCGTATCGCATCGGTACTGACCAAAGTATCAGACTCCCAAACGCGGTCGATAAGGGCTTCGGCACTGAACACAGTATTGGGATTGCGCATCAGAAACTCGAGAAGATTGAACTCTTTTGGTTCCAACTTAACTTCAATACCATCGCGCTCCACTTTTCGCGCGACCGGATCGAGAGTCAGTTCGCCCACATGCAATACCGTTGTCGTAGTTTGCGAAGCGCGGCGAATCAAGGCTCGCAAACGAGCGTTAAGCTCCTTAGCGTGAAAAGGTTTCGGCAAATAATCATCCGCGCCCGAATCGAGTCCCTCGGCACGATCGTCGACAGTGGAGCGGGCGGTAAGCATGAGAATTGGTGTTTTGCCGCCTTTCTCACGAAACTTCTTCATCACCTCGAGCCCGGTCATCCCAGGCAATCCCCAGTCCAGCACAACAACGTCGTATTGATAGACTCGCAACATATCCAGGGCGGACTGTCCGTTATCGACGACCTCAACTGTGTAGTGCTCACGCGTCAATGACAGCTTGATCTGAGAAGCAAGATCAGCTTCATCTTCTACCAGAAGTACTTTGCTCATTGTTTTCCCACGCACATTTCGTTTGCTCGCAGCAGCGAGATTAAAGAATCCCGCTGCCGGAGCGCTTACTTCAGCCTCTAGCCTTTGCTCTTTGCTGCCGGTTTTTCAGCATCGCCTGGCTTAGACATTTCGATATCGAGCGTGATTGGCACTTCTTCTCCAAGAGCTACGCCGCCGCCGTCCAACACAGAGTTGTACGTGATGCCGAAGTCTTTTCTGTTGATTTTTCCGCTCGCGGCAAAACCAACTTTATGATTGCCTTGCTTGTCTTTGATCACCTGGCTCGGACCATCCACATCAAGAGTCACCGGCTTCGTGACTCCATGCATAGTCAGCTCACCGTTCATCACGAATTTGCCCTTGCCTTTCGGCTTGATGGCAGTCGACTTGAATGTGATATCCGGGAATTTCTCTGTTTCGAAAAAATCCTTTCCGCGAAGATGCTCGTCGCGTTTCGGCTCATTGGTATTGATCGTCTTGGCATCAATCTTAGCGTTGACCTTGGCGCCGACCAAATTCTTTCCGTCGTATTCGACAGTGCCTGAAACGTTGCTGAAACCACCTCGCACAGTGGAAATCATCATATGCTTGATACTGAAATTCGCAGCCGTGTGCATCGGGTCTATGGTCCAGATATCAGCAGCTTGAACGCCGGGCATCAACAACCCAAACGCAGCAATAGCCAATACCGCACTCCTTCTTATCATCATCTCTCTCCTTTGGGGTTCCTCAACCTGTCTAAGTAAAGGACGGCCTTCTTCGGAGCAAAGGTTCCGCACAATACAGGAGCCCTTATTTTGGCATAGTTGATTTCCAGATATCGACCAACCACGACAGGTATGGCAAAACCGCCGTACCGCCGCAAATAGGGCGAAAAAGTTACCAATGGCAAAATTCACCTGGAAGGTGTTGTCTAGATCGTTACCGCCGTACTAGAATCGAATGGTATACAACCGCAGGCAGGAACACAAACGCTACGTAGTACCCATTTTGATACTAGGTGACCCATATGTACTCAAAGCTTGAATGCCCAATCATGGCAACCATGGCCATGATCTCGGATAAATGGAAGGTCCTGATCATTTGCAAATTGAAGAAAGGTACACTCCGGTTCAATGAATTGAGGCGAGAGCTAAAGGGCGTTACTCAGCGTGTTTTGACCCATCAGTTGCGCGAACTCGAAGCCGATGGGCTGGTAAAACGCACGATATTCGCGGAAGTCCCTCCCAGAGTCGAATACACCCTTACCGAGCTGGGCATGACCTTGATTCCCGTCCTTGACCATTTGGAAAAGTGGGCGCAAGAACACGTCGAAGAACTCATGGCAGCCCGAGCGAAGGTTGTCGCAGCCGCCAATGGCTGTAGCGACGGAGAATCAGCCAAAGTGCCGGAAGCAGTCGGCGAAGCATCCTAGGCGAAGCTTCTCAGCGATTGTGTTTTAGAATAGACAGAATCGGGACCTGGAAGGTTCTGCAATTCCATACAGGCCTGAGACCGTTTGCTTTTGAAACGACGCAAAAACCTAACCCCGATTACCGCTGCAGCCGGATTCTCACTAGCGCTCTTCATAATGGGGCAAGCAAGCGCCCAGGACAGCGTTGCGCAGGCCTACAAGCTCTATCAGCAGAAACGCTATAAAGAAGCCGCCCAGATGTTCGACCTATACGCGAACACGCCGATGCCGGACCCCACTATTTGCTACTACGCTGCACTCAGCAATCAGGCGGCGGGCAACACCAGCAGGGCAAAGGCGCTGTACAAGCAAGTCGTTTATCTCTCGCCCACCAGCAGTATCGGCCAATATGCACAGGGAGTACTGAGAAAGTTAGACCCTAGCGCCAATTTCGGCGGTGCCGGTGCAAGCATCAGTCCTGGAGCCGGTGGCGGATACCCGCAGCATTCCGGTCAAAGCGAAGGTGTTGTTTCCGGACCGGATGAAGGGTCCGTCTACTATCGCGAAGCCGACAACCAGATCTGGGTGCCTGTCGAACTAAACAACAGAAGTATCGAAATGGAGCTGGACACGGGAGCTCCGACCCTCTTTATCGGAAAAAACCAACTCGAAAAAATTGGCGTTCGGCCGCCTGAAGGTCAGGCATTTGGAGTGACAGGCGGTTCCAGCAACAGCAACCTGCAAAACTTTTGGATGATGCCGGCAGATATCAAGGTAGGCCCTTTCAG
This sequence comes from Candidatus Obscuribacterales bacterium, assembly GCA_019745505.1. Lineage (GTDB taxonomy): Bacteria > Cyanobacteriota > Vampirovibrionia > Obscuribacterales > Obscuribacteraceae > QKMZ01. Next base: position 10,130 of record JAIETE010000063.1, read on the forward strand.
CCTTTCCAACACAAAAGTGAAAGTGATAACCACCAACCATGCAGCTCCGCTTTTGGGACAGACTTTCTTGCAATTCTTCGACTACACTGTAGACCAGAGCGCAAAGTGCATTCGTTTCCGGCGCAAAAGTAGCGGCAGCGCAGCTACTGCGCGTTCCGGCTATTCGGTGCCATTTACATTTCAGGAAGCCGGCAACCGAATAATCGTCGATGTCGAACTAAACGGCAAGAAATTGCCGATGATGCTGGACACCGGCAATAGCGCTTGCACTATCAGCTTCATGAGCGTGCAACAGGCAACGACATACGGCTGCAAACCGCCTGCGGATGCTGCCATAGGAATACACAGCGGCGTCTCCGGCTCAGGAAAAGTAGTTGAGTATACGGCTGTCAGACTTAAATTGGGACCGATTGATAGAAGCAATGTCAGAGTCAGCGCCAATTTAGACTCCCCAAGTGATACAGAAGCACCTCTTCTCGGACACGATTTCTTCGAAGGCTGGCAATACAATATCGATTTGAAAGAAAGAAAGCTCTGGTTGCTTCGCAGATAAGCATTCAGGAGTTTGGGCGACGCCCAATTCAAAATCAAACACGCCAGTAAATACCGGCTTCGCGAGCAAGCAACTTTGCACAAATCAATTCTCGGCGCAGAGTAGCGAAGTCGGGATGATGCTTCCCAATTATTGAATTGACCTCCTTCTCGGTATAGCGCTTACCGGCATTAAAACGCCCCACCAGCCAACGCAAAATCACTTCGCGTTTTTTACGACTGGCAGGAATTTCCTTCAAACGCTGCCCTTCGAAAAAGTCACCCAGGATTTTTCTCTCCCAGGCATCTGCAACAACATCTTCAGTGAAAGTCTCCATCGCATCCAAAGACAGCACTCTTTTGGCAAGCGAGCGCACCTCCGACATCACCAGATGATAGACGTGAGTCGTACCTTCCGAACGCATATCAACCAGCCCGACTTCCTTGAGCCTGGCCAGATGATGTGAAACTGTCGGCGCACGCAAATCCAAAAGAGTCGCCAGCTCCTCGACACTGCGCTCGTTGGCAGCCAGCGCGCCCACAATCTTCAGGCGACTTTCGTCCGAGAGCGCTTTGAAGAATGAGAGGATTTTTGAGAATTCAACACTGGCCATGCTTACACCTTAATTTACTTCGACACTCATCTATTTTGATCCATATCTAAATAGATGTATATCAAAATATAAGCCGAAAAGCAAGTTCGCACAAAACTGCTCCAAACTACTTCCTGGGCAGACTGATACAGAAGGTTGCGCCCTCGCCGTCAGCACTGGAACATTCGAGCTTGCCGCCGTGCAGTTCAATAATATTTTTGGTCAGATACAAACCCAGTCCCGTGCCGATCTGATTATCGCCGCCTCTTCTTCCCTGCCAGAATTGATCGAAGAGTTTTTCCCTTTGCTCGAAAGGAATTCCTTTTCCGGAATCACGAATCGACAGCCTTACCGTAGCTCTGTCGAACTCACCGGCAACCTTGATGTAACCATCCTCGGGAGTGAACTTTATAGCATTATCAACCAGGTTGAAGAGCGCTCTGCGCAGCAAAATCGTGTCAGCCCGGACATCCGGAAAAGATGCTTGAATTTCCATTTTGGCTGTTTGGCGCTTCGATTCCATATGGAAGGAAAACTCGCTTAAAATCGTATGCAGCAACGCTAATAGATTTACATCCGTGAATTGCGGACGCAATGCACCTGAGTGATGCCTATAAGTGTCCAGCAAATTCCAGATCATATGCAGCATGAAATTGTTGCTGCTGTGAATTTGCTGCAGCAGCCGCTTTTGCTCTTCTGGTTCCACAACACCCGAAGTTATCGCTTCTAGAATGCGATTTACGCCTATCAATGGGTTTTTGAGATCATGGGTCAAGGATGCGACAAAGTCATCTCGCTGACGAAGCAGTTCATTCAGCTCTTCATTTGCAGTGGAGAGCTGCTTGTTGCGAAGTTCCAGCTCTATAGTCTTTCTGACGGCCTTTTCATTCGATATGACCAGTTCGGCAGTAATACGAGACAATTCCAGAGCTGAAGAAGCAAGCTGTGCAGTACGTTCTACTAGATCGACGCTGCGATTTTTCAACTCGGTCTGGCCGTTTTCGAGAGCGATTTGCGAACTTCGACTCTCCTCGTCTTTGCTCTCCAGAAGCTGAGAGACATGGTGGAGCTGATCTCGTTGACGAAAAAATGCAACATTCGTCTGCGACAACATTTCTTGCGTAGAAGAAAGATCCGTTTCTCTGGATTCGAGAGTTTTCGAAACAAGCTCCAGCTGTGTCTGACTGGAGGCTAGACCTGTTTTAGCCACATCCAACTCGGAGACTTTTTCCTGCAGTCCCTTTAAGGCATTATCTCGTTCGGCAGTGCGTGCATTCAGGGCAGCCTTAGTTTCGCCAAGCAGTTTTTGCAAATCATCTGACACTGGGCCCCCTATACTGTCCAATCAGCATTTCCCTTATCAAAGCACAATAGTTACCAAATGGGGTATAACCCAATCAGGGGATTTAATTTCGCAGCGACCGAGAAATGACTTGACGAATTACGAGCACATTTAATTGAATTGACTGTATTAGACTCGTTTACCTGTTACCTAACCTATGCCAATGCGATTAGTAGAACAATTGAAACGCCTGAAAGAAGCCCGAGAACAACTTGCCAAGCAGATCATGGAATCAGAGGTGTCCCTGAAAAAACTCGATGCGGAGATTGAATCTTTGCAGAATGCCTTGGAAGAAAATAGCGTTAAGACACAGGCGGAACAGGAGTAGTCGCCGCTCCTTTTATCAGGCGCTTTCTTTACTACCGGTGATTCGTTTCCTTCCTAAGTATCGGCTCGCAACGCCATCCATCAAATTCGCCTCGATATCTTCAAGCGAGCAATTGTTCGTCTCCGGCACTCTCAGATAGGAAAAGACAAGCCCACCAAGGCAAATCGCGCAATAGAGCCAAAACACATTTGCTTGACCGAGCACCTCCAGTAAACTGAGAAAGCTTACCGTTACGACCATGTTGCACCCCCACGCCGAAGCAGCCGCAAGGCTCATTCCTATGCTCCGCACTCTAAGAGGGAAGATTTCGGACATAATCACGTAAGGAATGGGCCCAAGACTGACGGCAAACGCCGCGACGAAAACTGCCAAGGATCCGGCAGCGACATAGCCGAGCCAGGGACCGGAATGAGCTTGCATCAGACTAAAACTGAGCACTGCCAGTGAAATCACCATCACACCCAGACCACCGAGCAACAGCGGCCTGCGTCCAGCCCTGTCGACTACTCCGGTTGCAATAATCGTGGCAATAACATTCACGGCACCAAGACCTGCCGTAGCAAGAATTTGCGCAGTAGTGCCTTCAAAACCGACCAGCTTGAAAATGGTCGGCGCATAGTACAAGACACCGTCAATGCCGGACAGATTTTGCACAAGAAACAAAACCGATGCGGTTATCGATGCCGCCACTACTCTGCCGCTAAAGAGTTCCGACCACCTGACAGTTTCTGCTGAATTGCCGCCATCCGCCAAAATTTCCGAGTCATCTTCATTATTGCCCAGTCGAATCAGCACGGCTTTCGCTTCATCAATTCGTCCTTTCATCGCCAACCAACGCGGACTCTCAGGCAGCGCGAGCATACCGAACATTAACCCGAGACCGGGAAGCGCACCAACTACCATCATCGCTTTCCAGTTGCCCGCATTCGAGAAAAGAAAATCCGTGCAATAAGACAGAAATATTCCAATCGTAATGGCCAACTGAACAAAAGAGACAAAGGCGCCCCGATACTTAGCGGGCGCAGTCTCCGCGACATACAGAGGCGCGACCATCGTAGCGATACCACAGGCGATGCCCAACAAAGAGCGAAATGCAATCAGAGTAATAACGTTTGGCGAGAAGAAAATCCCGACCGCGCCGACAGCGCAGACAAGACCGGCTAGCTGAATAACCTTTCGCTGCCCGAGGTTGTTGGTTATTGGTCCACTGAGAAACGCGCCCACCAACGCTCCAAAGAGCACGGAGGTGACCGCCAATTCTTGAAACACGGTATCGAGCGCAAAGTCGCGCGTGATGAATTCGAGCGCACCGGCAACGACAGCCGTGTTGTACCCAACCAAAAGACCACCGAGAGCAGGTATTGCTCCAAGCAGTATGAGGATGTTTTTCGACGAGCCTGACTCGGTCATGAAGTTACCGAGAGGCTCGCGCGTTTCTCTGCCACCAACTTGCGAGCCATTCGCAGCGCGCATGCTGTGATGGTCAGATATGGATTGGCAGCGCCTTGATTCCTCCAAGTGCTCGAATCAGCAGCATATAAATTTCTGTAGCGCCAGAATCGGCCATATTGATCCGTTATGCTCGTGTTGGGATCATCACCCATACGCAATCCGCCGATTTCATGCAGAGCTGCACCGGGTGGGTTTTCTTGAATACGAACAACCTCTGCATCCAGTTGTTTTGCAACTTCCGGCATGCTTTCCATCATTTGCTTTATCAGTTGTTTGTCTTTCTCACTGCGGTCATAGATGACGCAGTAACTGCTCGCTCCGCCACGTTTGCAATGCGCTTCGTCCAAAATCGCAACACGATTGTTTTTCTCAACTGTCGCGATACCGAAACAATAGAAAAGAACATTCAAGCCCGTCGACTGGTGATCGAGCCAAACAGTCGAGTGATAGGGACTGTACCAGTCGGCCTCGAACGAACCTTGTATCTGCACCTGGAACGGCATATTCTTTGTCGCTTGAATGAGGATATAGAGCGGCAATCCAAGCGGTTTGTTCAGGCGCATCAACCCCTGAACAAAAATGTGGTCGCCAATGTATTTGCCGAGAACATCGTTGTCTTTCTCCAGTCCGGAAGACATAACAAGGCGAGTAGATTGAATGCCGCCGCAGGCAAGAATGACATTCTTAGGCGTTATCTCGTAACGTTTTCCCTCCGCCGGCTTTAGCAAATGAAGCTTCGTGACCTTACCATTCTCTCCATCTATCTTCGTCACACAGGTGTTCGTCAGGAGGCTGACACCGGTTTTGTCTCCAAATTGCACGAGCTTACCGCTTCTGAGCAGGCGTGCGACCGAACTGTCAAACCCCTGGGAGATATAACCATTGGCAACACTCTGAGTATCGACGCTGACCGGGGCATGGATGGCTTTGAAACCTGATCTGTTCAAACGCTCCATGGCAAGCGTTTGCCAGTCGCTACGGATGAAGGGAGGACGCGTCGGTGCCGTGCCACTCACATGAATCATCTCCTCGGCTTCATCGTAGTATGGAGAAAATTCCTTGTATCCAAATGGCCAATCCTCAAAATCACTGTCGATAAATCGAGGAGCGCATCCACCCCAAAAGACCGTGCGCCCGCCAACTAACGACCAGGCAGTGTTGTTGGAGACATAAGGCTCCTTGTCGCGCGCATTGAAGCTCTCTTCAGGAACCCAAGCCGTTTCATATTTCACCAAACCGTGGATCTTGGGCACGATCTCGGGCTGGCTGCGAAAGGGCGAAGTACCGACGTGATTGGCGGTGATGAATGGTCCAGCTTCAATGATGACAACATTGAACCCAGCGGCCGCAAGCTCCAAAGCGCTCGTCACGCCGGCCGTACCGCTGCCGATCACGAAATAATCGACTTGGTCAGAACCTCTCACTACCGATTCAATATCACTTTCAAGAACGGACGCTAACATTCGCTTTCTCCACGCCTCTGATGAAACTGTATTCGCTACGATTAAAATCCGATTTCGTGCGCACGAGCATGCAGTATACTATGCACCCAATTCCAGTTGTCCGGCGCGATGCGGGACAATTTCCGCCCATCTATAGGAGCGATGCGATGACCAAAGTCAAAGAGAGTGAAGCAGTTCTTGCCATCAATGGTGGCGAGCCGGTTCGCAAAGCGCCCCTGCCCTGGGAATTGCCTGGCGCGCATTGGATTGGCGACGAAGAACTCGAGCTGGTCGGCAAGGTAGTAAAGTCACAGAGCCCTTTCCGTTTTTACGGTCTCGACAGCCAGCAAATGGTAGCGAAGGTCGAAGAAACTTTCCGCAAACGCTGGAATCGCAAGCATGCATTGGGCGTATCCAGCGGAACTGCCGCACTGCGCATCGCGCTTGCCGCTTTCAATGTTGGACCCGGCGATGAAGTTTTGGTACCCGGTTATATGTGGGTCAGCTGCATCGGCGCAATCGTGCTTCAAGGAGCGATTCCCAAACTGGTCGACATCGACGAAACATTCTGCATCAACCCAGACGACCTGGCTGCCAAAATCGGACCGAAAACTAAAGCTGTACTTGTAGTCAATATGAGCGGCGCCCCCGGTCATATCGAGAAGATTGCCAAGATTGCTCATGAGAAGGGCATCAAAGTCCTGGAAGACTGCGCTCAAGCTTGCGGCGCCAGCCATTTTGGAAAACCGGCGGGCAGCTTCGGCGACATCGCCATTTTCAGCTTCCAACTGAATAAGAACATCACCAGCGGAGAAGGCGGGTTGATTCTCTGTGACGACGATGAACTTTACAAACGCTGCGTGGCGATTCACGATCTGGGATATGCAAGAAGCAACGAAGGGCGTCTGATGCCCAACGACGAAAATTTCCAGATGTGGGGATTCGGTTGCCGATTGAACGAATTGGCTGGAGCAATGCTTCTTGCCCAACTTGGAAAGCTCGATAAAATTACCGGCGCGATGCGCAGCGCCAAATGGAAAATTCGCCGCGCACTGGAAGGCACTCCAGGACTCGCATTCCGCAATATTCCCGATCCCGATGGCGATACCGGTCCCTTCCTCATCACCATCTATGAGTCTAAGGAAAAGTGCCAGGAATTCACAAAGGCATTGCAAGCCGAAGGGATCAAAGGACCGGAAGGCAGCTTGACTTGCATTCCCATGTCCGACTGGGGCATGCACTGGTACTACAACAACCCCAGCCTCGTGAAGAAGCGCTCGAACTCGAGCGACGGATTCCCGTGGTCTCATCCCGCTAACGAATTCGGCAAATCGATTTCATATGAGAAAGGAACTTTGCCAAAGTGCGACGAACTGGCAGAGCGCAGCGCATTGCTGGCAATCGCATCAACACTTTCAGACAAAGATGTCGATGACATCATCGCCGCTTTCAAGAAAGTAGCCGCGCAGGTTTTAGCGTAAACAAAGAATGTGGGGGCGCGCTGCCCGTGGGGGCGCGCTGCCCGTGGGGGCGCGTTGCACGCGCCCTCCTTCAAGAATTCTGCATCAACTGCATCAACTGCTACTTTCCAAAATCAAAAATTGTGGTTTGACGATATTCTTCGCCAGGGCGCAGAATAACCTTTGGAAAATTCGGATGATGAACTGAATCCGGGTAATGCTGAGTCTCTGTACAAATTGCAGAGTATTTTCCGTAAGCACCGCCCAATCCGGTAACGGACCCATTCAGATTATTGCCGGTATAAATTTGAATGCCCGGCTCAGTTGTGTGGACTGTTAAGCGCCGGCCGGAGGTCGGCTCCGAAACTACAGCCGCCACGGACAATTCACCACTGTCCTGCTTTGCCTTTCCGTTGGAACCTCGCAAAACGAAATTGTGGTCATATCCTCCGAAATCAACCTCAGCAATTCTTTCTCCAACCAATCGTGAATTGCGGAAGTCCAGCGCAGTGCCCTCTACTGAAGCGATTTCTCCGGTAGGAATTTGTTTCTCATTGAAAGGCGTGTATTCATCGGCATTGAGCTGAAGTTCGTGACCGAGCACGTCGCCCTTGCCGGCACCTTTCAGATTGAAGTATGTATGGTTGGTGAAGTTAACGACCGTAGCTTTATCTGTGGTGGCACGATATTCCATTCGCAAGGCATTCTCTTCAGTCAACTCGTAAGTCAAATGGACCTCTAGATTGCCCGGAAATCCTTCCTCCATATCGGCGCTCAAATATGACAGTGTCACACCATTACCAACGTTTTCAACCTGCCAGAGCTGTTTGTCAAAACCCTTGATACCACCGTGCAAGCAATTTTCACCGTTGTTTTTCACAAGAGTATATGTATGCCCGTCCAGTTCAAAACTGCCCCCTGCTATACGATTTGCATAGCGACCAATAGTTCCGCCAAAATGGGGATGCTTAGCCAGATATGGTGGTAATTCTGCAAACCCCAGCACAATATTCTCTGTCTCACCGTTCTTATCGGGAACATGAAGCTGCGTAAGGATAGCACCGTAATTGGTGACACAGGCTATCATGCCGCTCTCATTTTTCAAGGTAAACAGCCATACCTTTTCTCCGGTAGGAATTTCTCCAAACTCTGTTTTCATGCACTCAACGCTCATTTTTGATCCCTTTTTGGCAACATCAAATCTACTTGATCTAACAAACGCAATCTCTCATCCAACAACTGCTGGGGCAGCAACCTCTGACGGCGAAGCTTTCGTCTATAAAGATATTCACTGATGAAATTGTAATTCGAATAAGCCAGCGCCGTAGCATTGCCGCTCACCGCCGAAATGCTTCCGCTATAAGCAAGACTGGCACCGCGCCGCTCGTTGTTCGGATATCCATAAAAAGCGATGTCCGCCAGAAGATCCTGTGCCAATCCGGAACCGGCAATAAGCGGACCAATCCGCTGCCCCTGGTGCGCAACCTTGCCACGATGAGACAGCTCGATTTCCTCGCGATTGATAATATCGTCGTATCGGGCCGACCACATCATATATGCAGCCATCCGTGATTCAACGTCGCAGGACGAAGCGATGATATTCGGGTCGGCATTATCCACAATTCTTCGAAGTTGCTCCATAGAAGCTTTCGCCTCAGTCTCGCCGAATTTCAAATGCTCCTTAAATGTGGACTGCGCTTTCTTTTTCCAATAGTTTTTCAACTTTTTGCCGGCAAAAGCACTAGCTGGAGCGCTTATCAAAGAGAAGCAATCGCCGACGACTGATACTGTCGCCGACGGTCCGGCTAGACGATCGTAATTGGGGTACGTAGACTTCAATCCCAAGATTTGCCCCGTTAGAGACAAACCACCATTGGTAGCGTCCAGCGCATAATAGACATTTGCGCCGCTTTGTCCCGATTTCACATCCGAATAGATTTCGACAAACTCCGATAGACACCAATCCCGAAAGCATTGCAAAACCACATGCTCCGCCTTGTTGATTGGCAGCGCACGCAATTCAGGATGAGCGTCAAGCAAATTCCTTCGCTCCGACAGCAAGGCATCTATTTCAGCCAGACGTCCTTGCACCGCCTTCACTGCCGTCGCGGGATTCTTACCCTGCTTAATGTTCTTCGCGGCAGTGTAGCCGTTGGAGCACAGCTCCATCAGCGAACTTCCAGGACCAAGCACCGTGCCGATCATTGCCAATACGATCGCCCGGCGAACCTCTCCGTTCGTATTATCAACAGACGGCGAGGGAACAGACGTGTCAGGCGGATCGACATCGCCATCACCTCGACCGAAGTTCGTGATTTTATTGTCTTTCAAACCTTTGCGTGCGACATCGGTGAGCATGATGTTCGACGCCATCGTACAAGACGTAGCAGCCACCTGCGCCAGGAAATATCGAACACGCCTGAACTTGGGAGTGGCAGTTCCTATCTTGCGATACTGCAGGTAGTACCGCTCCAGATCCACGAGCTTGTGAAAAATTTCGTTAGTAAGCTTTTCAACCTGTGTCTCTTCGGCTGTTATCTCTGGGGTGTAGGAAAACGCTGCAAGAGGCAACGCAGCACTGAAAACAACTTGCAAACTCAGAGCCAGCGAAATGACTTTTCGCTCGCTCAGGCAACGATTGACGCCACGGAAAAATGCGAAACCTGCAAAGTGCCGTTTCGATTCTGTTTTTGTTTTACGGGACGGGCTTGTCAGTATCAAACGCAAATCCAATCAATTCGCATCTATTGAAACAGCAGCAAGCACAACTTTGCAACGTCCTTACTTAAGTCTTCAAATTTTCAGACAGCATATTGCAGAAGAGTGCGCCTTGCTCAATTGCATCATCAAGAGCAATGTGCGAATGTGGCAGCTTGTCGAACCATCTCTTAGGCATATTGCGTTTCGATGAATCGCGATAACCTTTTTTCAAAAGCGCCATTGCATACGACTTGATGTCGAGGGCCGAGTGTGAAAAGGGACTCTCACCGGCAAACGCCATCAAATACCAATACACAAACATGAAATCGTAAGCTGCCGGATAGCCAACAAAGACCGGACTACCAGGCAACGAGAGGAGCCACTCGCGATATTCTTTCATCGCGTCGGCTGGCGAGCGCATATCTTTGCGGCAAGCATTCCATGCATCAGCATTGCGCCCCCACCAATCCATAGTTTTTGGATCTCCAGTGGCGCCTGGCAATGGTTCAAGGTTGGCAGTAAAGGTGCTGATGAGAACCTTATCCGCACTGTATGCCGCAGATGCGAAACTAAGCATCGAGTGCTTTCCAGGAATTGGTCCGTCAGCTTCGACATCGGTGCTTACATAGACTTCCAACCTTGCCATTATGCATCCTCCAGAAAAAAGCGCATCCATCAAAGATAACTGTTTTGATTGATACGCCATGTTCTTACCTCATTGCGCTTACTGCTTCGAAACGCCAGCAAGCTCCGGCTTGCGCCTGCGCACGGGCAAATCGCCCGCCATAATCTCCATCAGAAGGTCTAGCTTGGTCCCGCGAGCAAGCATCGGAACTAACGCAGGCAAGCTGTAAT
>JAIETE010000161.1 GCA_019745505.1 Candidatus Obscuribacterales bacterium
TTCTTTGAAAGGGCGTTTTGACTTCGTCTTTACGCCTTCGGCAGTCGCACAGAATGAAATCATCGAAAAAGGACAGTTGGCCGGTATCGGCGCTAGCGTGTCCATGCCTCTTTCCGCCAAGGATAGCGGAGAACCGCGCATACGTTTGCCCGAGCATGCAACTCCTCAGTTGATCGCTCTGCTGAAGTTGGACCGCGCACCGCAGGCGGTGATTGACGGCAATAATCCGCTGGTTGTGCTGGCCGATCCTGATGAAGGGACACCTGCATACAGAGTGGGAATGAAGAAAGGCGACGTCATCTTGGCTGTTGATGACGTCGAGGTTTCCGGCAAGACTCTGGATGAGGTTTTGTCGCTGATTCGCGGGACGCCTGGCACTGCCGTCAAAGTTACAGTCTCTCGCCAGAACGGAAAAACGGATCTCTCCTTGACCCGAGCAATCGTCGATTTGAAGACCACGTACGAAAAGAAAATGGATGAGGTCGGCTATGTGCGTATCGCCCACTTCGAGTCCATGCGCGTGGTTGACGATTTGCACAAATCAGTTGATGTGTTGTGCGGCACTGAGAAATCCGCTCAAGCCGAGAGCGCCGACTCCTGCGCTTCTCAGGCGATGATTGTCGACTTGCGCGGCAATCCTGGCGGTCGTTTCGACGCCGTGGTTCTGGTCAGCGAATTGTTTGTCGACAAGGGTGATCTGTCCAGCGTCATGATGCGGGATGGCGATAAGACCGTCCGCTCCGACTTCATTCTCGAAAAGGATAATCTGGTTGTGAATGAGTCGGGCAAATCCCTCGGTTATCGCCGGCAATTCGGATTGCACTTTCCCCTGAATCGCAAACTTGTCGTACTGGTAGACGAGTACAGCGCCAGCGGCGCCGAGGCCATGGCGACAATCCTGCAGCAGCAGAGACACGCCATTGTCGTGGGCGCGCAGACCAGAGGAAAAGGAGTGGGTCAGTGCACGATCGAGCTTCCGTATGGTTACGCCGCCAACTTCATCTGCATGGAATACTGGGCTGGCGGCAAAGCCGTCGACTGGGTGGGAGTTACGCCGGATGTTCCTTTCAGCGAAGCCAAGACCGGTGCTCAGGACAGACAGCTCGAGCTGGCTTTAGCTATCGCTCGAGGAGAACCGGTAAACGTTCCTGATGCCGCTAAAATCGCTGCGCACGAGCGCGAAGTGATTGCGGCTCGCAAAAGGGCTTACGAAGAAGAAGTAGCCGACACGCTGAGGCGTTTCTTCAAATAACGGAGTGTTTACAGCATTCCGTGGCTACCGGCATGGGGATCTTCCCTGTGCCGGTTTCTTCAACTCACAAAGAAAAGAGAAAACGTATGAACAAGCAAAAGGTACTGATTGCGGCGGTGAGCCGCACGCCGATCGGCAAACTGGGTGGAAAACTCAGCCGGGTGCCACCTGCCAAGCTGGGTGCTCACGTGCTTTCGAGCGCCATCCGACGCGCCGGAATAAAAAATCTCAGCTGGATAGATCTGGTCGTTTTCGGCCACACCCTGCAGAGTTTTTTCGAGCCCAATACGGCTCGTTTTTCTGCCTACAATGAAGCGCGCCTGCCGGCTTCAATCGAAGCCTATACAGTGCAGGAGCAATGCGCCTCCGGCATGAAGGCCGCTCAGTCGATCTTCGAGCGAATCGCCTCCGGGCAGGCTCATCTGGGTATCGCGGTGGGAGTGGAGTCGATGTCTCTGGCACCGCTGATAATACCAGGACAGCACCGCTACAGCGAAATGAGCAAGCAGGCGCTCAAGCGCTTCAAGCAGTTGAAGCTCTTCGGACCGCTGCCATTCGTTGGACTGGCCGAGAGTGGTCTGGGTCCGATGTCTCTGGCAAAGGATCCGGAAGCCTTGAACATGATAAAGACCGCGCAAATCGTAGCGGACATTATGAATGTCTCGCGTGAAGACGCCGACGCGTTTGCGCTTCTTTCTCAGAATCGGGCTCTGAACAATCGCGCTCGACTGGCCATGGAAATCGACCCCATGGTTGTGCCTGGTGTCGGGCTGGTCACCGAAGACGAGCATCCGCGCGTGACCGACATGAAGGCTCTTGCCGGTTTAAAAGATCAGTCCGGCACCGGTGTTGTCACCGCCGGTAATGCCAGTGGCATGGGCGACGGCGCCTGCGCGCTGGTTCTTTGTTCCGAGAGCATGGCCGCGCGCCTGGGGCTGACGCCGCTTGCCGAAATAGTGGACTTCCACTTCAGCGGGCGTCACGCACGCTCTATGGGTTTGGGTCCGGTGAATGCCGTGAACGGCCTTTTGACCAAACATGGTCTGAGCGTAGACGACATCGACTATTTCGAGCTCAATGAGGCTTTCGCTGCGCAAGCGGTGGGTTGTCTGAAACGGCTCGGCATCCCAGTCGAGAAGGTCAACCACAACGGCGGAGGCATCTCTTTGAGCCATCCGCTGGGTATGTCGGGGGCCCGCATAATCGGCGCCGCCGCTTACGAAATGCTGATCGATCCGGGCATTGAAACCGCTGTCTGCACGCTCTGCGTCGGCGGCGGAATCGGCGGTGCAGCTCTCGTCAAACGCTGGGTAGCCGGCTGATTCATTCAGCCGTCCTACTCAGAGCCAACCTCAACAGTTCAAAACAAGCAGGAACCGTTATGAAAACGAATCAAGAGTTGAACGCCGAACTGAATACGCCGGACGGCAGTTTTGTCTGCACGTCTCTGAAGCTGCTGCCCAAAGGAGTATTCGTTCTTACCATCGATGTTCCAGGCAAAGTGAACCTCCTCAAAAAGGCGGTTTTGCAAGAGATCGACCGTCGCCTGGATCAAATTCAAAGCCTCTGCGACGACGAGCAAGAAGCCGGTGCCGGGCTGATAATCTGCTCCGGAAAACCGGGCAACTTTATAGCCGGCGCCGATGTGCAGGAAATCGACTCCGTCCAGGAGCTGACGATCGCCGATGCTTTTGACGCTGCCGAATATGGCAAGAAAGTGCTCGGGCGTCTGGGCATGCGAGGCATCGAAATTCCAACCGTGGCTGCCATTCACGGCGCCTGCCAGGGCGGCGGCATGGAATTGGCTTTGTGGTGCGATTACCGCATTGCTACGAGCGATCCGCTTACGCAACTGGGTCTGCCTGAAGTAAGACTGGGCATCTTGCCTGGCTTTGGCGGCTCAGTGCTTTTGCCGCAGGTCTTGGGCGACGCAGTGAAAGCGGTGGAATTCGCTACAAGAGGCGCCAGCGTCGGCGCGAAAGAGGCACTGGAAATGGGGCTTGTCCACGAAGTCGTGGAGAGCGGGCAGTTGCTTGAGCGTGCCGAAGCGGTGCTCATGACCGGCGATTGGGTTTGCGAAAAGGAGCATGAGACGGTCGAGGCGGAAGAGCCTGAGACAGGCTCCCTGCTCCAAACACTGCGCAGCTTCGCCAGTGAAAATTGGAGTGGACGCCTGAAGGATGCCGGTATCTATGTGTTGCGCAATTATTCAGGCAAAATGGGGCGCAAGCAATTCGCCGACGGCGTCATCGCCGAAGTGAAGAAGAAAAGCAAAGGCTACATCGCGCCTGTGAAAGCGGCCGACGTGATCATGCGTTCGCTCGAGATGTCTTTTGCTGATGCGCTTCGATACGAATCGGCGATATTTGCCGAATTGGCTATGTCGCAGGCTTCGCGCAACATGGTCGATGTCTTCCAGGGCAAGAGCCGCGCCAAGAAATTTCCCGAGGGGGTCTTGCCCCATCCGGTCAGTGTCTTGGGTGTGGTCGGCGCCGGAGTAATGGGGCGAGAGATCGCTTTTGAAGCGATCATGTCATCGGCATTCAGTCGAGTAGTGCTGGTCGATATCTTCCAGAAGTCGCTCGATCAAGCGGTGATCGAAATTGCCTCACTCATCGACGGGCGCATCAAGGAGGGCAAGCTCAAAGCTGATGAGAAGCAGCAACTAATGAGCAAACTGGCAATTTCCACTCAGTATGCTGCGCTTAGCCCCTGCGATGCCATTATCGAGGCTGTGCGTGAGACGGTTGAAGACAAAGTCAATTGTTACCGTCAAATTGAAGAGGCGTTGTCGGCAGCCGAGAGCGGTGCGGACGAGCAGAGAGTCTACTGGATATTCAGCAACACCTCGGCTTTGCCTCTCACGCGTCTTTGCGAGTCCCTCAAGCATAAAGAACGCTTTGCAGGACTGCACTTCTTCAATCCGGTCAGCAAGATGGCTCTTGTGGAAGTGGGCAAATCCGATCACTCGAGCCCTCAGGCGATAGCCACGGCTATGGATATTGCCGCCAAGCTGGGCAAGCTGCCCATCGTCTGCTCCGACAGCCCCGGCTTCGCCGTCAACCGAATCCTGGCGCCGTACATCCTGATTACGTCATGGCTTCTGGCCAAAGGTGTTTCACCTCACGTAATCGACAAGGCTATGCTCGATCTGGGCATGCCCATGGGCCCGGCGACTCTGCTCGATCAAGTCGGTCTGGATATTGTCGCCAGCGTGTCCGATTCGATGTTTGCCGCGTATGGAGAGCGAATGGCTCGTCCGGATGCTCAGCAAGACATAGTCGCTTGGCTGCTTGAAAGTGGACAGCTGGGCAAGAAGACGGGGGCCGGTATTTATCTCTGGGAGAACGGCAGTACGCTCAAGGATGCCAAAACTCGTCTGCCCAAAATCAATCCGCGGCTCCTCGAGCACTTCGGCGGCATGGCAAATCGAAATATGGCTGTTGAATCGGTGCAGGAGTATCTGCTTCTCGCCATTGTCAACGAAGCCATTCGCGCGCTTGAAGACGGTGTTGTAGCGGAGCCGTATCTCATCGATCTGGCATTCATCTTCGCAACCGGGTTTCCGCCTTCCTTGGGTGGTCCTATCCGGCTTGCCGATCAAAGGGGCGTGCGTGCTCTCTTTGATTTGAGCGAGGACTTGAGCGTCGCCGACAGAGATGAGCCGTTCCGCGCCAATTATGCTGGGTGCGCACTTTTTGCCGAGCATAGTTTGTCGCGCGACAATTTCTACTCCACCCATTAGGGCGGAAATTTCAAACCGGATTCACGCCTCGCCAGCCGCCTCAGTGTTGGCGGGGCGTGAGTACTTTTTTTCATTTTTCGGAGAAAAACAATGGACGAATTCACATTTCAATTGCAACTGGTCTACATGATTGGACTGGTGATTCCATTCTTGATCAAGAAAGAATTTTTCAAGTGGCTGCCTTCGGCAGTCGACCACCGCACCAACGATTTGTCGCTGCCGCGCGCCATCGCCATCTTCTTCATTGCTTCAATCGTCCAGTTGTTTGTGGTGTGGTTGGGCAATATGTCGGATCTGCCCTCTGTCTGGTTTTTCGCGCATCTGATTGCCGGCTGCATATTCGGCGGCGGTCTTCGGATGGCAACTCTGCGGAGAAGTTTATGAACATAAGCATGACCAAAGCCTCGATGGTTGCCGCACTTCTGATTCTGTCCTTCTGGATGTCTGGCGCCATAATCGCACTTCTTATCATCGGCTTGCTGATTACCTCCCATGAATTCGGGCACTGGCTCGTAGCTCGGCGCGCCGGTATCGAGGTGCCGATTTTTTCGGTGGGATTCGGGCGTGCCGATCAAGCTCGTGTTTTGGGAAAGTTTTGCGGCACTGAATTCCAGATTCGTCCCTTTCCTCTCGGCGGTTTTGTGGCACCGGAGCCCTCGAGCTATCAGCGGGCGTCGATAGGTGCCCGTGCCGCCGTTCTTGCCGCCGGTCCGTTGATGAATCTGTTCATCGCAGTCCTGCTCTTTTTCTGTCTTTTCGCCGGGCGCGGTGTGCCTCGAGTAGAGGGCATCAAAGATGTCTATGTGGGCGGATTGTCCGAGACGGTCGCAATTGCTGCTCAAAATGGCATCGCCGCCGGCGACATAATTCTTTCTGTGAATGGGGCGCCGATAGAGAAGGCTGAGCAAGTGTCTGCAGCCCTGGCGGAAAATCGCCTGAAAGCTGTGCGATTGACGCTGGAGCGCGACGGCACTAGAAAAATCGTCGATGTCGTACCCAATGAAGAAGGCAAGATCGGCATACAGATGGCTTATCATCTTCAGCGCTCGCTGAAGCAAGTCACCTGGTCCGAGGCGGCTTTCTACGCTCTTTCAGAAACCACAGGCATGATCAAGAGCACTCTGTCGTCGTATGGCGACCTGATTGCCGGCAGAAATCTGGACCAATTAAGCAGCATTGTCGGCATCGTTGCCGAGGGCGGAAAACAGGTCGATGCCGGAATGATCGAAGCTGTTTACTTTACGTCCATGCTCAGTATCGCCCTGGCTATCTTGAATGCACTGCCTCTGCCCGGGCTGGACGGAGGTCAACTGTTCTTGCTTGCGATTGAGAGATATAGGGGCCGGCCGCTCTCTGCTGCCGCTCAAGGAAAGATGGTGGCAGCCGTGGTCCTGGCTCTCGTCGGACTGACATTCTATGCCCTCTATAACGACTATGTGTGGCTTCTAGGCAAGTTTTGGGCGGTGCCTGCTTTTGTTGTCACCCTCTGCCTGGTTTTCTACGCTTTGCTGCCTTTTCTCAACAAATTTAGGCAGCGGTTCGCCCAACCGCGCGACAAGTCGTGAAGACTTGCCGCCCTTGGAGAATCGATATGAAAAACGAAGAGGTGTTTTTGACAATTTTCATTGGCGCGTTTGTATCAGCAGCCGTCTGCATTTCGCTTTTCTGGACTAGTCCTGTCACTATCGCTCTGGCGGGAGTGACTGTCTTTTGCCTCATCGTTAAAACAGGATGGTCTTTGGCCGGCACGAGCAATGTCGAAGGTCTGGGTATCTTCAGTCTGGCCGGATTGTGGCTCTTGCTGGCACTGCTTGTCTGGTTCTTCTTGCTCGATCCACTGACGTGGTCAGTGATTCTAGCTTCATTCGCGGCCTTGACTTTTCTTTGGCTGCGACTCGAGGGGGCCTGCAAAAAGCAGCCCGCCAAGTCTCAAGAGAAAGGCGAAAATAGCCACTTATGTTCGTAATCTCTGTCACAGCGATTCTGGCTGCAATCGGTTCGTTCCGCTTGGTTATGTGGGTGGCCTGCAAGCATCGAGAGCTTGGTCTGGCAACCTTGATCGCCTGTATCGCGTTGGTGTCGCTTGCCGCCAGGTTTTTTTTCAGCGCCGCTGATTATGACCTCTTCTACATTGTCTGGATGTTAGCGCTCATCGCTCTAGCCTTGAGCGCCCTGTCCAGGCTTGCTCAAACATTCACCAAACGAAAAATCGAGAAATCGACAGCAGAGGAGACAGACCATGTCTTTGAAAGAGAGACTGAAGAAGTGGACCCTTGAATTTGCTGAAGAGGGCGCCGCCGAGACAATCACTGAATTGGCCATCGACCAGTTGCCGCCGGCAAGAATTCTGGCTGCATTTACATACGTCTTTCTTCTGGCCTCTTTGCTCATGGGCACGGCCGGCTGGTATTTCGATTCGTATGAAACGCTCTTGTTCGTCATTTCCGGCATCACGGGTTTTATAGCGGTAATTCTCTATCTCGTGCGCATGTATGTGGTTTCGATGTTGAGCGGCTGGTTGCTCAAGCGTTATCGCAGTGCAAAAGAGTATGCGCGCTCCAAATCCAAAAAAGAGACGGAAAAAGGCCAGGACAAGCCCGCTTGATGCCCGCGTCGGCATGATGCCACCTTTCGCCATGGACGGTGTTCTTCTAAACCCAAAGGTGAATAAATTGCCGAGTGACCAAGATTCTTTAAAAAGCAAAGTCATCCCCTATGTCTTGTATTTCCTGTTGGTGACCGTGGCTCTGCTTCATGAATGGTACGGCGGGCGTGATCCGCAAGCCATCAGTTGGCTCAAATTTGCAGCCAGGAACAGAGAAGTGATAGTCACCAACGTGATTATCGACAGTCATCCGACTGAACCATCCAATGCTTTCGTGGCTGTGGAAATCGTCGGCAGCAAGCATGGCGAGAAGAAGGCGATCAGCAGCCAGACGAGCCAGTTCGTCAAACTGTCGTTCCGACCGCAAGTGGGGGAAAAGCTCGCTCTTGTCATAAAACGAGGGCAGGTGCATGTCACCAAGCCGGGAGACTTTCCCCAGGCTGAATAGGGCAGGTAGTTTCACCTGAAAAATACAGCCTTGAGTTGGGGCTGAATTAAAAACGGCAGTCACCCGGCGTGATATCGCAGGTGGTGCTGTTCAACTTTGGGCGCGCCTGGCTTTTGCTCAGGCGCGCCTTTCACTAAATGATGCGCGCCCCGCTCGGGGGACCAGCGCACGGAGAACTGCAATGAAAACTGCGATATCGTTGCTGCATTATGCAGCTGCACTGATCGCCGTCTGGCGCCAGCACTATCGAGATTATGTCAGCCGCTGTATTACCAGTGGCTTTATACCAGCTACATTCCGACCTTTGCAATATCTAGCCCGAATCGTCTCGCGTTTCTGGATATCTGTTCAGGTCGGCAAATTGAAAGTAAAGGGCAGAGAAAACCTTGAATTTGATGAACGGCTGATCTACTGCCCAAACCATTCCAGCATGTTCGACGTTCCGGTCATCTATTCAATAATGCGACGCTTTCCGCGATACATGACTGCCTATGAGGAGATGCGCGGGCTTTACGGAATGAAAGCTGTGCTTATGGGGGCCTGCGGCAGTTTTCCTGTAGATCGTTCTCATGGAAAGAGCGTTCTCGAGCCGGCCGTCAACGTCCTGGCTGGCGGTGAACCTCTGGTGATTTTTCCGGAAGGAAAAATCAGTGCATCGGGGCAATACCTGCCTTTCAAAATAGGAGCGGCCCTTATAGCTGTGAATACTTATCAGCGGCTGGGCGGCAGGGAGCGAGTCGGTATCGTGCCCGTGCAAATCTGTTTGCCCGGGCGCGACGAGAAGACCGCTCTGGGTCCTTACTCTTCTATGGGTTTCAAGTGGAGAAAAGGTGTGACGGTAACGATTGCCCCACCAGTTTGGGTGGACGGATCGCACGTCGTTTCGCCGGAAAAACTGATGCAGGAAGTGCGGGACAAAATCGTTGAACAACCCTGTCCAACAGCATTTGAATGACGATGAAAACTTTACTGGCGGACCAACACTGATTAGAGAAGGAATGTGCTGAATTTGTGCGGCGGTTCCTTCTCTTGCAGCGGCTTTCAAAAACTAAATTCTTTTTCTGGTTCTAGTAACGCATATAGTATAAAAATCAGTCCACTATAGATGTATGAAATCTAGATGTTCTACTTGTTCTGATCTAATATCAATATATTGCGAAAGACGGCTGTCCATGCGGTGATGCGTCTCAAGCAGCGGAATGAAAGTGGCCTGTCTGTAAACATTTATTCCGGCAAATTGAGCAGGCTTGGTTGCGCAAACCCTCTCAGAATCGCATTCTTGTGGTGGTATCGCCGGCAATGACTGACATTTTTGGTGTTGCCGTGATTGACATCTGCCGGTGCCGATTCAATAATGAGGCTGTTCTAAGCAGATGGCGACAGTTCTCTACTCCTTGGAGTTTCTTGCCTGCTGCCTGCATGCCTAGAAATCCCCTGTGCAAACATAGTTAGCGATGGCCTTCCGGCTGGCCGGAAAGGTTCCTGTTTGCCCGGGTAATTGCGCCCAGATCCTAATGAAAGCAGAAAGCAGCGGCAAAGCTGCTCTCTTTCGTTTGCCAAAAAAAGGAGACGTATAACTATCCGGCACCGGAGGAATGGCAGATGCAATCACAATATCGCTCACCCCAACCGATAGCCTGTTTGAAGGATACCCTCTCAGCGGTCGATTCTCCTGTATGCCAGAGACCCCAATGGTCTAACTTTCGAAGACACTCGCACACTTCAGCGACCGGCAATCACGCCCTAATTCTGGACCTGGACAATACTCTCACTGATACCAGGCGCTGGTTTGCCGACTTCATTCTAGGTGCCACCGACGCCCTGGCAGCGGACCTGCTGTTGCCGCCCAGCCTGGTCAACAGCCACTTTGCAGATGTGGCATTGTCTACGACCCTGCATGAATATGCTTACGTGGTGGAGTCGATCTGCTCACTTTTGAACCGGCACAAGCATCTAGCCTTCGAGCAAATTTCACAGGCCGCCGAGCGATTCTGGAGCCGATTTTCAGAGGCGCACCAGGAGATCAAAGCATATGAAGGAGTGAGGGAGACTTTGGTCAGTCTTCGTTCACAATTTCCCACTTTGAAGATAATCATTCTCACGGATTCCCCCTATTGGGTCGCGCTGGAACGGCTCTCTATCGTCGGATTGCTTGCCTATGTCGATGGGGTCGTGGCGATTCGCTCCGAGGAGCCATGCCTCAGCCAGGAGGGCTACAGAGAGTGTGTGCGGGCTAGCAGAGCCAGAATTGAAAAGGTCATTAAGAGGGTCGATAGAGGCAATCTGCAGCTCAATCTATCTTTGCCCGCGACTTTCGCCAAGCCCAGCTCTTGCGGAATCGAGCTGATCGCTCGCAGGCTGTCACTGGGGGACGGCAAGCTGCTTATCTGCGGTGATAAGGACTCGAAAGAAGGTCTGGCCGCTCATCACTTTCGTCTTCGCCAGGAGCATCTGGCCCCTTCTGACCAATGCACTATCGATTTTGTAAGGGCTGATTACGGCAATCACGATCTCGACGATCCTCGCTACAAGATGCTGGGCAGGCAGATTCATTCTCTGTCCGGCTCCGGCAACAGGGGCGGCGCACCGGTAGCGGTATCGCGCTCGATTCAGAGATTTGAGCAGCTTTTCGGCGCCGTGGGCTCGATTCTCTCGAGAGAAGGTCGCACCATGAACGCCGCCTGAACTTTTTTCACGGGACGGACGCCAAATCTCGACCCTGCTTCGGCGGGGTCGAGATGCTTTTTGGGTTCTGCAATTGTTACTAAAGCAAGCAGTAGAAGCTGGAAAAAGAATACGGAAGTAGAAAAACAAGCCGGCGGTTTGGTATTCCCATACCACCGGCATATAGCGTTGGACAACTGTCAGCTGACGATGTTTCTCGCATGCGCGCAGTCCTTTTCCTTGTGAAGAGGTTGATCTGTCTTTTTCGTCATTCCCTCTTCCAGAGAGCCCAGCCTGTTGACGATGGCGGCAAAATGACTGATGTCGCCGAAGTGGCCGATCAGCACGGTGGCTCCGTTGAAAACCGCGGTAAAGGCGAGCACTGCCTGTGTTATTGCACCGAACTCGATGTCCCCG
The DNA here is from genome assembly GCA_019745505.1 of Candidatus Obscuribacterales bacterium. Lineage (GTDB taxonomy): Bacteria > Cyanobacteriota > Vampirovibrionia > Obscuribacterales > Obscuribacteraceae > QKMZ01. The sequence goes on from JAIETE010000161.1 coordinate 11,132, forward strand.
GACATGTAGGCCGGAGTCATGATGACGGCAGGAATCAGAGGCATTATGTGATTATAAGTACCCGTGAACAATTGGATATTTTTGTGCACGAGCATTATGTTGGTGAGTGTGTCCATCACGCTCGTGAGGCGCAGTTTGGATTCTCTCACTGCTTTCGTCAGAGACTTGTCGGTCTTGCGTGCGCTGGCTTTATCCAATTCAACGCGGGCATCTTTGATAGTCGCTCTCAAGTCTGCTTCGATAGCAATCTGGCGATTACTGAGTTCGATCAGCGCTCTGCCGATATGAGAGACAACCATTAAGCCGACGGTCGAGTAGATGATCACCGTGCAGACGAGAGTCGTGGAAAGATTCCAGAGGACGACCATGAATGTGCAAACACTCACGGTCGCATCCAAAATCGTTATCGACAGCCTCACGGAGGAATTGCAGAAGCTGTCCACGTCTTGGGTTATGCGTTGCTCCGGATTGTCTATTTCCGAAGCGTTTTCAATCGACAGGCCGAGCTTTTGCACGAAATATCGATCTATAAACGAGTCAGAGAGCCAGTTTCGCCAGAGCAGGGCGAGGCGAGTCTTGGTCAGGTTGTAGTAAACCTCGATCGGTACCGTGAAGCAAATTGCCACTACGGAGAAGGCAAGGTAGAGGTAGAAGTTTCCCAGGCTTTTTTGCTCGATCGCCGTCATGAAGTTGCCCGCCGTGCGCACGACAAATACTGCTAAGTAAGTTTTTGCCGTGAGCAGAAGCAGGATGGTGATCAGGTACGTGAAGCCCGTTTTGCCGTCTTCTGACGCCCAGAACGGCTTGCCTACGCTCATCAGTCGTCGCCATGGTATGTCTAAAAGGATGTTTTTCATGGCAGTAATCCTCAAATGAATGTAAATGGGCTCGAGCAGGGCGTCTCAATCAGATGAGACAGGCGCCCGAGAATGTAATAGGCAATCACCAGCCAGGTGACTGCCGTTTTACCTTTCGGTAGGCACATCCGTGTGCGGGAAGGGGTTTGGAACAATCCTTCCGAATTTCCTAAAGTGAGCTTATCGCCAGCAGGTAAGTCGGTTTTTTCCGTCCGCCCAGCTTGGTTATCTGCGTCATGTGCTTATTCATGTTGAATTGCTCAGCCAGCAATTGGCTCAATTCAATCAGTCCTTCATATCTGTCCGCGTCCTGAGTGACTCTGGCGACGGCGTAGAGTCCAACTTCGGATGCGAGCATGACTAACTCGCTTTCTCCACCAGCCAGGTGAGCAACATTTTCCTCCGGCAGCCAGCCGTTCTTATCGGGCCAGACCACGCGAGATAATGCTCCCTCTTTGCCTTGCGGCGGCTCGCCGATGAAGAAGTCCAAAAGGAGCGGTTGCTTGCGGTCTACTCTGAATCGGGAAACGCTCCTAATCCCGCTGCTCCTTATCACCTGGCTGTCGATGAAGAATTGACCGGTAACTTCTTTTGGCTTGGTCAAAACGAGCTCAGCTGCCAGGGCGACGAATTCTGCCCGGCGCGATAGTGCGGCGGTTGCATCGCCACCCAATTTGTTGCGTACCGCACTCGTGTCAATGGCGGTCTGCGGCCATAACGAGTTGACTGCGATGCCGTACTGCTTGAGCTGTTCGGCATAACCAATTGTGGCCATGCTCATGGCGTATTTCGAGCGAGTGTATCCGAAACTCAGCCAGCCCGGGTGCAGTGCAATGGGCGGTGAGATGTTGAGAATGCGCGGATTATCACTTAATTTCAGCCAAGGCAAAGATTCCTGAATAATCACGTCGACGGCGCGTGTATTGACCGCGTGCATCAAATCATGATCTTTCATGCGCGTTGAATCTAATGAGGACATATAGAGTGCGCCGGCATTGTTGATGATGCCGTCCAGCCGACCGAAGCGCTCTATCGTTTGGGCAATTGCCGCTTTGATTTGTTGTTCGTCGCGAACATCGAGCGCAACCGCAAGCGCTTGCCCTCCATTTTCCTCGATTTCTCTTGCCGTCGCGTAGATAGTACCTGGCAGCCGTGCGTCGCTCTCTCGGGTGGTCTTAGCAGCAACGACTATGATTGCTCCTTTGTCCGCCAGATGAAGGGCGATTGCTTTGCCAATGCCTCTCGAGGCGCCGGTAATGAAATAGACTTTGTCCTTTAGTTCGTCCGGTTTTTTTCGTGTTTTTTTTCTGTCATTCATGGATATCTCCGTTGTGTGAAACAGTCCCGGACCATGAAGCGAAAGCGCATGGTCCGGAAGTTTGTCAGAGGTAATGTTTGGCTCTCTTTTGCGCAGAACTCTCAGCACTCAGATTACTGGCACTCCAGGCGCCGACCGACTATGTAGCCGTATCGGTCGTAGACGGGCATGTACACTTTCCGGCAGGGTTCGACATAGCCTGAGGAAGGCCCTCTGTTGCAGTCATTGCAGTATCTGTCGTATCTCGAGGGCGGGCTGTTCCGGTAATAATCTTCCTGATCATATTGCCATTGCTCGTGTGCATCTCGTTGCATTTCGTAGGTCTGCTGGTCGCCCAGTAGACCGCCTGCTCCTGCGCCTGCCGCACCACCGATGATGGCGCCTTCGGGCCCGCCCGCTGCTCCGCCGATGACCGCTCCCAGCAGTCCGCCGGTTGTTCCGTAGTATCGTCCCCTCGGTGTTGCGCATCCGGTCAGGACGACGATGATCAGGAGAAATGATAAAAGTCGAATCGTGGTTTTCATAGTATTAACCAAATTTTTGATTGGAATTGATGGGTTAAGAGTGGCACCTCCCTGTGCCGCAAACTCAGCTTCCTATTTGCAGAGTTTCCTTTGTCGATGCGGCTGCCGCCGGTGAAGGAGTGATCGGTTGCACCTCAATCCCCTTTTCCAGTTTTTCCAGAAGGCTGACCAGATTTTGATGATTGAGCACCGGATACGGTTTCATGTCTTTGGCATCGATGACAATCGAGCTGACGTAAGGGTGCTCGTTTCCAACCGTATCGAGAATGCCGACGACATAGAAAATGTGCCCGTTGCGAATCAGGGGACGGGGCTCGACTTTCATGTGGCCGCTCCAGTCTGCCTGCCAGTTGCCCTGTTTGACATTGCCACTGGCTTGGCTGGGACCGGAAATCGTTGATTCCGAAGGGACTACGTACTGGCGGCAATAGCCGGTGGCGGCGTCGAAGAAGAGCAGGCTGGCCAGTGCTCTGCTGTCGTCGGCATTGGGCTCTAGGGCAATCACTTCCTGCCAGCCGATTTCTTCATAGACTTCGACATAGGGGGCCTGGTTGAAGTGAGGATTGTTTTTCGATTCCGGCTCGCTCACTCGCAATTCGTCTCGTTTCGAGACGGTTCTTCCCCAGATCCCGCCGTGCCATTTTGCGTAGATTTCAGCATACTGGCGGGCCAGGCGAGTGGGATAGAAAGGCACACCCGGATACTTCTCTTTGGCGGTGCCGGGGCTCATGTCGTTGACTATGCCGAAGCGATTGACGCTCATCACGCCGGCCAGATAGGGAACCATCACTCCTGTAAGGGTTGGCCGCTCTGAGACATAGGGAATGAGCATGACCATCGTGCCGTCGTTGTTTTTCCAGTAGAGCGCCTCTTCCTGAGTGCTAAATGGGTTGTGCACCGCAAATGCTGCCTGTACTACCCAGCTGTTCGGTCCGGCCAGAAAGAAACCGTCCAGTCCTTCGGTCTTTTGCGACTTCTTGTTGATGTCCGTCGGATCTACTGAAGCGACATCGAATACGGTGTCGAAGAGCAGATTGTAGTGAATGCCTTCGGCCCGCCCCTTGAGATGGAAATCGGCTTGCCAGCAAGGTTTCCCATCTGTGTTGCAAGCAGTCATGTTGGGCATCGATACTTTCAAGGTGCTGTCGTCGTTGGTCGTGCGCAAAAAATCGCGTGCTCGCGCCAGCGGCAGCAGGCGGAAATTGGGCAAATCCGAATTGGGCAATCTGCTCATGGTAGTTGGCGACAATGCCTCAGCCATGGACCATTCCAAAACATCCTGATTGCTCGCCGAAACGAAGGCGAAGAATGCCAGCGAAGCTGCGCTTAGCCAGGTTGCAGAGTGCACGGCGACTTTCTTCTTGGGCGTCCATTCATGACGTCCGGCCTGAAAGTAAGCAACGGTGCTGATGCCGATTGCCGCAAGCGCTGAACCCCATACCAGGACCCAGTGCCACGACAAGACGGAGTACTCGTGAAGGAAAGGCAGCACAAATATGCAGATGAGCACGTAAATGCCGGCGTAGGAGAATGAAGTGAGGCTGCCTGCCAGGAAACGCGAACCCTTGTGTTTCCTGGCTCCCAGAATGAATGCTGCCAGCATTGAGACAAATAGGAGCCCAGGCTGGAAAAATGGCAGTGCGAATAGAATCGCGATTAAGAGTGCAGATTGCCATCGACGAAATATTGACGGCTTGCCGCGTTCGTCGGAAGGTTCGTTGTATTGCCGCATAATTGAGCCTTTTCATTTGATATGTTTGAAAAACTTGTTGCTTGAATGTGCAAAACCCTCGCCTTTTCTACGCCAAGCACCGGCCTCGAACATCGATACACCCCAGTGGGTGTATGCGCGGGGCCTGACTGTTTGTCTTATTTTTAGTGCAGGGGCTTATAAGACGAGCGTATAGGGAGAAGCAAGAGAGTTGCATTCAAGAGATAGCATTTCCATAACGTCAAGCACAAAGTCTGCGTGTGCGGACATACTGCGAAATCTGATTTGCGTCTCGCTCGATCCGGGCTGCCAATGCCGGTATATCTATGTTTGCGCAGACGAACAGGCCGATCGCTGGGAATTTAAAGTGTCGATGCGAGTTGGCGTGAATGGACGATATTCTCCAAATTCTCTATCGCATTCAGACCGGTTTTGTTCGCTTCTGTGGGACAGTGTCATTGAGCGTGGGGCCGGCTGAAAAACGTCATTGGAGGGCAATCGAGGACAGATCAGTGTCTCATTCGCCGCCCCAGACACCGGCCTATTTTGATCAACTGATTCCACTGTTATTCCGATGAATTGCCTTAATTCAGCCGGCCGCGTCCGTAAAACCTAAATATTTTGTTGCGCCGGCCCCATCGCTTTTTCTAGATTGCAATCAATCGTCTTTTCACTTCTCCAGAGTCCTTGCCCTAGCACATAGCCAAATTTCGTTCGCGAATAACTGCGCTTATCGATCGCACCTGTGCGGTCGGCAAAACTCGGACATCCTGAAGAAGTGATTTAACGCGAGTGACTGAGTTTCACCTTGCCTAAAGAAGGTTGCCGCTAACACGCAAGAAGAGACTCAAAGGATCAAAATGAATTTTAAGGAGACCAACTATGGACTCGAAAGATGGAGATATTGATGAGGCTGGCAGCCATCCTCAATCTATACACCTTATTGGCGGGCCGGGCGGTTCGCGCGCAATTCTTGCTGTCTCAGGAATGCTTCTGGCGCTGAAATATCTGGGATTCGACCGCTATGCCACTATTGGTGGTATCAGTGGCGGGTCTCTGCCTCTGCGTCTTCTTGCCGGCGGTATGAGCGTTGGACAAATTGTCGAAAATGCCGTCGAGCTGCGCTTTCTAGACCTTCTGGACGCGGATGAGACTATGTCTGCTGTAATGGCCGATCACTATCGTAAGGGCCGCTACAGAGGTCAACGTCCCGCCAAAGGTTTGTATCGCAGTGAAAAACTGGGAGATTGGGTGAATAGTTTCTGCGGAGACTGGCCGCACAATTTCTGGACAATGGCGGTGGATAAGGAAGCCCAAATTCTTTTCACGGCTGCAGGCGTATACGAAAGGAATAAAGGCCAACCTTTTTCTGTCATTTGCGCCCAGAGTCAGGATCTGGGTAAGGCAGTGCGAGCGTCATGCTCCGTGCCAGGCTGGTTTACACCGGTAGAACTGATTCCAAATAGTGATGGGCGCAAGCTCATTCTCTATGACGGTGGGCTGAGCTGGGAAGGTCGGACGCCATTGAGCATTCCGGAGGACCATTTCCAGGCTGATCCCAAGTCGGTCATCATGTGCGACGTCGGAGTGGAACCTGGCGCAAGAGAATTCATTTTTAGTGCGATTTGGAAATTGGTCTGCGGAGGCAAATGCATTACTCCGCTTGGCGAGAGACCTGGTAAGGATGACCAAGCCTTGGTGGTCAAGCCTGTCATTACCAGTGTCAGTTCTTTTGACTTCGATGCTCATCCCGACAGGAAGTGGGAGGCAATCATGGAAGGTTTCGCGGCTACGGTATTAGCTTTGAATAAAGCATACAGACTGGACGCGCAAACGTTTTTGCAGGCAAGAGAAATCATCGAGGAATATTATTCCTCTGTTTTCAGCCTCAAGAAGGAAAAGCCCGGAACCCTGTCAGCCAGGACAGTCGAGTTACTGAACAAGCACCGTGTGCTTTAGGTAATCGACGCTATTGGTGCAGAGCTTTGCTCCAGCAATTGACCCTGGTCGTTGCTTGGAGGGCGGCGAAAGTTAAGGACATTTGGCTTTCGCTCATTGGCAATCAGGGGGCGACGCTGCTCTTCTGATTGTTTAACGCAAAAATTTCGAGTTTTCGAAGGCTTGTCCTGAGAAAACCAGGAGTCCGTTATGAAAAACTATATTATCCCTGCGTTCTTCGCAGTAATGTTTGGTGCGGTCTTTTACCACATTCAAACGATGCCTTCGGGCGTCATCAGTCAGGGACCTCCTCAGCAGGTCAACAACGGTGTTACTCCGGCTTCCCGGTCGCCCTGGCCGGACATGAATAATGAGCAAGCCGGCAGTGGCAAGCAAACGGCCAATCCCTCTGTCGCTGCCGTGACAGAGCCGGAAGCGGCAAAACCAGTGGTGTTGGGCGAAGGACGCACAGTCGTCAACGCTGGTGAAACCACAGGCGGTAAGCCTTTGGAAATTGTCATCAAGCATGAGCACACCGGCTCCGGTCATCATGGAAATGACGAAGAGAATGATCTTGGACACAGTCCCAGTTCGCTTGCTTCGTTCTTCGCCGGTTTACTGGCGATCGTGATGTATATCGCTAAATTGGCTCTGGGCTTCATTGTCATTGGTTTGGTGATCATGCTGATTACCGGTCAGTGGCGCGGAATGTTAGGACGCGGCAAAGGCATGCTTGCCCCGAATCGCGGCGGATTGGGCGATGCACAGGGCGTGGCCGACAAGGTCTTTGGACAATGGGTCAATCCGGAAGATATCAAAGGCAACGGATTCTCCGATGTCGCAGGTATTCCCGAAGCGATCGGACAGATGAAGAAGCTGAAGTTGAAGATTGTCGAACAGGCCGAGGTGGTCAAGAAAATCCGCGCCGAAGAAGAGGCCAAAAGACCGGACGCAAAGGAAAAAGGAATGGTTGCTGTGACCGCTGCCGAGCTGATGACTCGTTTGCAGTCTTTGAGCAAGAAATCCAGATTCGGCGGCAAGTTGCCACAATGCGTTCTGCTTGAAGGCCCTCCCGGAACCGGCAAGACATTGCTCATTACTGCTCTTGCAAAAGAGTGCAATGTGCCTGTCTTCGTTATTTCCGGCTCCGACTTTGTGGAGATGTTCGTCGGATTGGGTGCTAATCGCGTCAGAGAGATGTTTGCCGATGCTCGCGACAAGAGACCCTGCATCATCTTTATCGACGAGCTGGATGCGGTAGGACGGGCGCGCTCGAACGGACCGGTTGCCCATCCTGAAGCCGACCAGACTTTGAACCAAATTCTTGTCGAGTTGCAAGGTTTGAACACAGGCAACCAGAACTTCGGTCTGTGGATCTTCGGCGCTACCAACCGGGTGGACATTCTGGACAAGGCGCTTTTGCGTCCCGGTCGTTTCACCTGGAAGATCAAAGTCGATCCGCCTCATCTTGACGGACGTGTTGCAATTTTGAAAGTGCACAGCACCAAAAGGGAAGTGCCTCTTGCCAAAGATGTCGACTTCTATGCCATCGCCAGTGTGCTGGGCGGCTTAACCGGAGCCGATCTGGAAAACGTCGTCAACGAAACCGCTTTGTATGCCGATGAATTGGCTGAAGCGGAAGCGGAGAAACTGCGCGCCAAGGGTGGTTACACGGATGAGCAGATCAAGGACATCATCAAGTCCAGCGTCAGTCAGGAAGACTTTTTCGAAGGACTTCTGCGCCACCTGATGGGCGTCAAGACTCAGGTGAGTCTGACGTTCGAGGAAATTTTCAACACCGTCGTACACGAAGCCGGTCACGCAATCGGCATCGCATACGAAGGTTTTCTGGGCCGCACCGATGAGATCGTCAGATTCATCGCGGTTGAACCTCGGGGTCGCTCTGGTGGGTTGACTTTCAAAACCCCCAGCCGTGATGCGTTCACGAAAACTCTGGATGACGTAGACGCTGATGCGGTCTGCGGATTCGGAGGCAGCGCTGCACAGCTGGTTTTCCTCAATACGAAAGACTCGGGTCCGGACAACGATTTCGAAGTGGTGGCAGGGAACATCTATCGGGCCATCGGTCGCTGGTATGGCTCTGAGAAGTTAGGACCGATTTCTCTGGGACAGCGCGGTATGACCAACTCCACTGAGATGGGTGCTGCGCAAAAGGACTTGATCGACGCCGAGTGCAACCTGAAGACGAAAGTCCTTTACGCGCGCACCTGGTGGATCATGAACCTTTTCATTCGTTCCGAAAGCATCTGGACGATGTTCTGGGAATTGCTGGAAGGCAAGATCATGCGTGAAGATCGTTTTGCCGAGCTGTTCGCAGCGGCGATGAAAGAAGTGGAGGCACATCCGGAATGGGCTAACGGCAGACTGGACGCTTTGATGGAAACAATCAAACGCGACCCATACAGCTGGTCGGCAGCACCTCTGGATGAGGGAACCCGTACATTCATCAATGCTCGCATTGACGATTTGCGTGTTCGCTATGCGGCTTTTTGCCAGTCTCAAAACGTTTAACTGACGGTATTTGAGCGATGGACAGGGACGTCCGTTGCTCTATTTGCCTGCTCTCCAATCGAGCTTGATGATATTTCCAAGCTCCCTTTTTCTTTGGCTTGCAGTACTAGTAGTTATAGTAATAGTCGTCTAAAATTTAAGAGCCGGAAGAAGGCGAGGAGAAAAAACTCCCCGCCTTCCTCCGCTCAATGTGCTTATTCCAGCGCGTCCAGATAACGCTGGAGGCTGCCGATCTGGTGCGTCAGCTGACGCTTGCCATAGGCGACTGCCTCCTCGCGAGTGTCGAAGGCGCCTTCGCCAATCTTGCAGTTGCCGACGCCGAGCACGTACCAGAGGTCCTTGTAGTCTTCGTCGTTGCTGCCGTAGACGGTCTCTTCCTTGACCGTGTAGTCCTTGTAGACCCAGGCCTTGCGCTCGGGACGATCGCGGCCTTGCATGTCTTGGATAGCCATTGTTTAGTTTCTCCTTGTGTCTTTTGTTCGATCAGAAAGAAATGTCGTGCGTGCCCGTTGTTAGGAGCTCGCGCCGAAGCCGCCCAGTCCGCCGCTCTGGCTGACGCTGCCGCCCTGGCTGGCCGACACCGAAGCGCGCGAGACGACGCCGAAGGCTTCGCGGATCGAGCTGGGGTCGTTGTGGACGGTGAGGATGTTCTCCGGCAGGACGCCCATCTCGCCGAAGATGCGCT
>JAIETE010000097.1 GCA_019745505.1 Candidatus Obscuribacterales bacterium
TACTCTTCATATGTCGGCTCTTTGGTCAATTTGTTGACCTTGATGGCGCCGGTCTTCTCGTCCATGATCGGCTTTCTTGGATCGTAGACCGGACCAGTCCAGGCTTCTTTCATGAAGGTGCACTGGAAGAAACGCTTGTCTCTTACTGCTTCCATGAAACCGGGCATCGCCAAAACGGTGATGTTCGTATTCTTGAGATAGTTTTGACGCTCAATGTACGAGTGATACAGTTCTCCGTATTTCTGCTCGGCCAGCGAGAGGATGCGTTTTTTGTACGACATCGAATCTTCGCCGGAATTCTGTTTTTGGTGGGAGAGCATCTCCTTATATATGCTCGACAAGCTAGGCGGTGGGATCAATTTCTTCTTGTCGATGAAGAACAAAATGTCCGGGTGGTCGGAATTGCGCAATTCAATGAGCGCACCGCCGCGACGTCCGCCCTGGGCCACTGCTTCTACAGCCTTAGCGATAGTCTTTTCATAGAAGCGGTCTGGACCCGATGCGGCTGCACCATTGGAGATGATCGATGACCAGGGGCGCAATGTGGAAGTATTCAAACCCATTCCCATTGCTGCTTTGGCAGCCAGCGCTTCGATGCGTGCGGCTTCTTGAATGCCTTCCAAGCTGTCGACGACATACGCTACGCCGCATGCCGCCAAGCATCCGGTGCCGCGCAAGTTGGCAGCCAATTCGCCCATCTTCACTTCGTTGTCGCTCAGCTTTGCCACATTGTTGTTGATTACGGCGAGTCTGAGTTCTTCAGAGCGGCTCCAAATATCTTCTTCTTTGATCTGAGCGATTTTTCCATGTGCCCAGTACTTAAGTACGTTGAGGGAAACGGCCGGATCCGCATTGATATTGGCTGGTGTATTTGCCCAGAAACGTTGATTGCCGATCGAATCAGCAAAAATTTGCGCCCACTGGGAAACTTTGGGGTGCTTGAGAGCTTGATCGAGGGTGATGTCGATCAATTCTTGAGGGGAGAGAACATATTTGAGTTCTGCAATTGCAACCGATGTCGCAACTCTGTGAATGATGTCGTTGACGGTCTCAATCGGCTGACCAGTCTTCGAGTCCCGCTTCGCATATAAACCAACTAGAGTCTCTTGCGTCGACTCCCAATAACGATGAGTGTAGTCCTCCTTATCTGTGCTCGATTGGCCCGCGGCGGTAGCCTGTGCGGGTTGTGAGTTTGATTTCAATTCCTTTTGAACTGTCATCATGTGCGGCGGTTCCCTTCTATGGAATGTGTGGTTGTGATGGTTGAAAGCTGCGTTTTTGGCAGACACAGAGACGCTGCTGCGCCACGAAGAGCCCCCATTTAGAGGGCTATTCGTTGGCTTGGCTTGCAGCAAACCCAATATGTCTAAATACGTGCTGACTTCGCCCTTGTGACTATGCAGTGCATGTCCGGGCTTTATCTGCCAGCTAGAGTGGGGGACCACTCGATTCGCAAAATTTCGTTGTGATTACGATACTACCGATAGCGTCATCAGGGCAAGCGGAAATTTTGAATGATTTCGTAATAGGGTCTGAAAACGCTTGTCTCACAAGCGTTTCTGGCTGGATTAGAAATAACTCTTGACATGCCACTATTAGTGGTGGCACACTAGATATGCTTTTGGCGCCCGTCTCGAAACCCCCTACAGTAGGCGCTTTCAGAGTCCGATATATGCGAAATAGATCTGATCGGCGTCCAATAAATCTCTAGTGTGACTGTATATGTGGTGGCACAAGTTAGTATGCTGGGCCTCTATAAGCGTCCAATAATCAAGGGTCTCGGGCGTTTCACCTGCCTTTAAAATGAGCTGCCGATAATACAACCGCACGTGGTGGCACAAAGGGAATTGATCGCATATGGATTCGGCAATGTCTTTGTATGTCCAGGGGTACAATTGAGATATTCCGCTGAGGAGAGGCATGGACAAGAGACTGCCCATCGTTCCAAAGAATTGCCAGCGATGTTTGCTTGTCGGCTCTGCCGACGTGTTCAAGAAAAATCTTGAGAAATCCGTGTTTGTGGATGCGCATAAGGCTTCGAAAGAAACGCTGAAAGCTTATGAGGACAAAGATTCTGTGATACTGGGAAGTTTTTCGAAGAATGAGTTCTGGTTGATTCACAAGGCAGCAGATTTCACGCATCCCGTGAGTGCTCCAATGATTCATGGCGAAATCATTCGACCAGCCAGTGGCAACGATTTGGTGAAGGTCAGCTTCCAGCCGAATCCTTACTTGAACAAAGCCCTGTACGCGGCAATACAGATTTCCGACCTCATGTTTATAGCCTTTCTAATTGCATCGCTTTTTCCAGGTTTGGGTATTAGCAGTGTGAGCGCAGGCTTGATCAGCAAGATTGCCTTGATTCTGACCATCTTCGCGCGAGCCACTCTTCACTATATGAAGACGAAATTTCCGCCCGATGCTTTTCTTGTTGAGCATGTCAGGCAAATTGCCGCCAGCACGAGATCCGAAGTGGAAGACAAACCGTTAATTGACGGCGGTGGAGGTTGATTGTATATAGATCTTGGTGTCGAAAACTCGATCTCTGATATCTAAGACGCTCCCGTGGGACAAGCTGTGAGCCCTCTAATCTCGGGCGTTTCCGTACTTATCTATAGGATGGTTCTTTGCCGATTTGATGCCAAACGATTCGTCGAGGCTTGGATTAGCGCCGTTTCAGTTCCGACACGTCGATGTAGTCGATTACTCCTGCCGCGTCAGAGTCCATGCCGCCCTGGCTGGTCAGTGTTTTCTTTGTCCACTTGGGGCTGACTTCCATACTGGCTTTTAGATGCAGATCTTTGTCGCCAGGAAACACGTTGTCCTTTTGGAAAACCTTTTTTCCGTCAACGTATTGGACGACATCACCTCTGCCGGTCTTCTCATTCGGCGTGATTACTACTGTATAAGTGTGGAACTTTCCGTCATTGAAATCGACATCCTTTGGATGTGCTCCACCGCCGTAGTTGTCTTTGGATTTGCCCGTTGCCATGTCTTTGACTGGATAGTGAATAGCGATGTCTGCTCCGCCTCCTTCTGCCGCGTCATATTCAATGGTGTCGCCCTTCACCTCACCTTTTGCTGGGTCGGCGCCCCAGCGTTCCGTCATAAGCCAAAGCGCGTTGAATTTGGCTCCGTCAGCTGTGGGATGCTTTGCTCTAACCTCGACCACTACGCCCTCCGGGTGGTCTTTTAGGTTGAAGTTCAATCCTTCAGTTGTGTGCATTGAGCCTTTGGTGTAATTGACATACTCTTTCGCAACCGGATCGTAGGTTCTTTCTCGTTCGGCAAACAGTTGAAGGTGACCCTTTCCATCTTGCACTGTGTTGTCGACGTCAATGATGCCGTCTTCGTCAATGCTTGGCCCGCGCTGGCGCGTTTTGCCGTCGGCGCCTATGTGTGCAGTGTCAAAAACTTGTTGGTTGGGCTTTTCGCCACGGGCGCCGTTGAAATCGTCGCGGAATATGGTTCGTCCGCGCACTACCCCTGTATCGGCATAGCGAGAGCCGGAGGGACTGTCGGTGTTTCCTCGGCCGTCACCGATGTTTCCAGTATTCCCATCGTTTCCGTTGTTTCCGTCGTTGCCGCCTTTATCGTTTCCTGTGTTGCCACTATTGCTGTCGCCTCGTGGAGGTCTCGGAGCTGACGGTTGTGGTCTGGGCCGTGAGGGTCTAGGAGCGGATGGTTGTTCATATATTGGTCCGTCCGGTCCGGGTGTGGGCATGTCGTAGCCACCAGATCCGGTATCACTGCCTCCGTTGCCGTTTCCGCCGCCATAGCCACCCTCATGTCCGCCACTGCCGCCTGCTCCCGCGTAGTTTTGTTGCAGCCATCGGCTGTACAGCATGCAGATAGTGGTCAGTGCTCTGACAAAATTTTGCAACGCTTCAGCCAGCTGTTGAGACTGGTCTTGTCTATATTGCTGTTCTGTCGATTCGCGTCGAGATTCAGGGTCGTATCGAAAAGTCTGTTCTCCTCCTCGATCATTGATATAGACAACCTTATCTTCTGCTCTCGATTGAGTCGTATATTCGGTGGTCAAGCCATATTCCGAGTTCTTGTAAGTACGAGTGCAATCGCCGAAGTCGATGAAATCCGGCTCGTTGCGTGAGCCTCCACCTCCACCTGCGGGGGCGATGTTTTCATAGTTGCTCTTTGTGCTGTTGGCGGCACGCATTTCGGTATTCCAGTCGAAAAAACTGGCCGATGAATTTTGGGAGCCGCTACCGGAGCCGTCGCCTCGTTCAAACGAATTGATAAGTGCCATGGGGGTGTGCCTCATGTATTCAGGGGTGGGTTTGGTTAGTAAAACGGCCGGCATCAAAAGGCCTCGTCTGGCGAGGGATTTGATCTGCCGCCGATGGACAAACAGGACCGGTCGAGCCGGTGGGCGGATTTAGTTAGAGTCGAAGGAGCGATTGTTGGGCAATGTTATCGACCAAGTATGACCGGCTTGTGACAATGGCCCAGATTGGGTTTTGGGATTTTGATTGTGGCAGAAAAATAACGGTGTGTCATTTTTGGCACAAAAATCCAATTTTGAATTCGCCAATACTTTGTCACGACCCTCGGATAATCTGTTCGCACTAGCCTGAAAACGACCAGGCTCTTCCCGATTCTACTTACTAAAGGTCTTTCCCCATGACCCTAGAACAAGTGACGCCCAGTGGTGTCGAGCGCAGCGCCGCCAATTTCAGCGATATAGATTTTTCTTCCCCCTGCAGCGATGTTTCTCTAAGCAGCCAACGAACTGCGCTCAACGAAATGCGTTCGAGCAGCGCAGCATCTGGAGCTTTCCTGCCTGATGTGGAAATCATCGGTGCCGATACTGCACTTGCGGTTTCGGCCGAACAGCCAAGAGCGGCACAAGCTGTAGATTCACGCGATACCGGCGCATTGAGCACGGCGCGTGATTATTGGAATTCATATGAGGATGAGGCTGTGAATGAAGGCGGGCTGACTGGATTCGCGAAGTATTTCTGGGGAAGAACTATGAACGCAGTTGTAGACGGCGTGCAGGCAGCAAAGGATGCCCGTGACTACTGGAGCGACGCAGAACGCAATGCCGACAGCGCGGGAGAAGCGGTTTTGGCTGGTGTCATGCACGATATTTTGCTGCCTGCGGCTGTTCTTGATCATGTAGGTGCCGCCAGCAATGAAGTTGGTTCCGTCAATTTCAATCAAGTGGAAAACGGCTTGCGCAACGGTGTTTTGCGTGGAGAGTATGGATCACCGGATGATGTGATGAAATCAGTATTGTGGTTGGATCAGCAGATTCCCAGAGACGGCACTGCAAAAACTGAAGATCGCCGCACAGCCTTATTGGTTTCTCTCGCACAGACAGAAGCACAGCGGCTTACCCTAGATCCTCTGCAGCAGGAAGAAATTGCCTATGATCGACTGTTCGCGTTAAGAGTTGGGCTTTCGATGCATAGAGAAAGTCTTCCTAAGCACATGCAAGGTCGTGAGTTAGACCCGGATATTTCAGCCGCTGAGCACTTCTTTGAAGTCTCGAAACGAGTTGCTGCCGACACGATGGAGATTGGTCCTTACGAGGTTTCTGCAAATCGATATGCAACCGCGCCGGCATGGGCAACCATTGGAGCCGGCTATGCATGGGCAAAACGGGTCGGAATTCTAGGTGGTTCTGAAGCTGGAGAACATCAAACGTCGTGGGAACTCGCCGGTATCATGCGCGGCTGGGAAATCAATTCGCGCCGTCCATAAGCAGATAGTGCCATGGGAGAATTCCCAGCGCAATTTCAAAACATTTTGATAATTTGCCGCCTATTGTGCTCGAGTTGGTTGTGCGCAAGGAGCGCGATTCTCATGAGCTTTGAGCAGAGTCTGAAAATTGACCGTGGTTGTGACAGTTCGCCTTCTTTATTTCAGGAGGCTTTTGATCATGTGAAGGGGACCTGGTCGAATGTGCTGTGCGGAAAAGCATCTGCGAGCGAATATGTTGAGGTGGCTGCGGAAGTGGCCGCTGTAGCAGTCGGCGCGCTGGCCATAAGGCAAGCAAGCAAGCTAATCGCCGCGCGCTTTGGCGCAGCGGGGGAGGCAGCTGCTCAAATGAAGGGCTCCAGCGGAAGCTTCGATCCTTTGATGGAAACTGAGCTCGCTTTTCTGAAGGAAATAAAAGAAGCCAGAATTGCTAATGCGGAATATCTTAAAACGTTGAAGCGAAGTCCCGACGGAGCATTTATTGTCGACTTCGCTCCTGGTAAAGTTTCACAGGGATACATCGCCAGTCCGTTCTCGCCTGCGCCTGATGCATATGCAAAGGTGACAGCGGCCGCTAAGGGAGACCCGCTTGGATTGTCCAGTGGCAAACCATACCTGAGTAAGGTTGCTCTGAATCCGTCGGGGACCAATCTAGGCAATTCTGTTTCGTCGTTAGACAGAGACTTGAGGAAGAAAATGTATACCGATCCTAGCGCACACGCTGCAGGGTCCGCTTTAGCGGCAGCTTTCAGACGTGGGATTTGAGTTAAGATTGTAAAAACAATAACGAAGGGACAAAAGGAACTATTTTCTGTAGACTAGCTGACATTTCCGTATTGAAAGTGTTCGCGCGATATGAATATAGAAAAAAGTGGCGTTCTGGCTTTTTTCCTATGCGTTTTTGGCTCATCGTTTCTGAATCTTGCCTCGGCACAAACGACGCCAGCCCTCGCCGATAAATCTGGCAAGCAGACGGTCTCAGCCAACCGAGAGACTGCCAACTACCTATTGATAAAGGAAGTTTCTAAGCGGCTTCTGGAAACTTCCGTCTCGGTTCCGCGCGACTTTCTGGACAAGAATATCCATTCAAGCACTATGGCTATTCAGAGCAATCCCAAAGACGCTCAAGCGTACATGATACGCGGCTTGGCATACTGGAGGCTGGAAGATTCGGCCCGTGCCAGTGTCGATTTGGAAAAAGCAATGGCTCTCGCTCCGGCTTTTGCTACGCCCGGAGCCTTGCGCATTCTCGCGGAATGCTTCGCTGAGGAGAATAAGAACGAGAAAGCTATTCAAGCATTGACCAGAGCAATCAATGCCGGCGGAGCCACCAGTCTCATGTATTTGCGTCGCGCGCAAGCCTATTCTCAAGCGAAAAATTATGCGGCTGCTTTACAAGACGCTGAGAAGGTCGTTGCTATGAACCCACGCCAACGCTGGGCTTTAGAGTTGAGGGCACATTTGAGCATGAGCGCCGGCAAATATGAAAATGCGGTGCGCGACTTGAGTGAGTGCATCAAGTTGTCACCACAGGAAGGCAAGCTGTATGCCGACCGAGCAAACGCCTATGATGCCATGGGCAAGAAGGTTCAAGCGAAAGCCGATAGAGACAAGCGAGACTCTCTCAACTGGAATTTGGGTTATTGACTATGAAGTCCGGCGAACGGTCTCTTACTCGTTATAGACCATCTGTATTTCGTCGCGGATTGCTCGTTGTTTTGATTCCTGGCTTGTTGAGCAGTTGCTTTTTGCTTGTACTCAACCAGTTTTGGCAATCTACAGCGCTGGCAGCCAAGCAAGAACAATCGCGCAGTGCCGCGGTGCTGAATTTGTCCGTTTGTTTCAACGCGCTAATCACCTATTGCTACGACGTCATCACTTTGAGCTTCGACAATTCCGCGGCACTTGCTCAGCGTCAAGAGCAAGATAAGCAGGCGTTCTTAAACTCCCTCGAGCGAGTAAAAACAGCGCCGGTGGTGCGCGCAAACGCGGAGGTGCAGGAAAGGTTCACCCGATACGCGGTGGCTCTTTCCCGTCAAGCCGAAGCCCTGTCCGCCCAGATGTCCCGGGAGAGTTTTCACAGCAACATTACGAGATTCATTCGCTACCGAGGTTTCATGGCCAGAGGCGCTGCTTTCGCAGAGTTTCTCCATCAGCACTTCGTTGCCGAGATCGAAGAGTTGGGCAAGTTGCGCGGGCGTCTCGAATCGATGCGAAAGGATTTCGCGATGCTGGCTTCCATCGGTTTGCCGGTTGTTTTGATTGGTTCTCTTCTGGCATTGTATTTTTTCGCGCGCGACATCTTCTTGAAAGTTAGGTCGCTTTCCGCCAAGGCCTCGGCTTTTCCGAACATACCTCAGCCCGAGAAAAATAGAAAGTCGGTTGATGAGTTCGGCTATCTCGAGGAGGTTTTGGCCGGTACTGCCGAGGACGTGCGTGAGGCTTCGGAGCGCAGGCAATCATTTGTGCAAATGCTTGCGCATGATATGCGCTCTCCGATTATGGCCACTCAAGTTCATATTGAAATTCTTCAAGAGATGAGCTTGGATGCTCTTTCTCAACCGGCCCGCCAGATGTGCACGGATATCAGAGGAGATCTCTGCAATGTGCATGATTTCGTCAGTGATCTTTTGACTGCTGAAAAACTTGAATGTGAGCCAATTCAGCTAGAGCAAACAGAGGTCTCTCTTCTCAATGTTGTGGAGGCTGCTCAGCTTGCTCTCATGGATCTAGCCGACAGCAAAGACATCGCCATCGAATATGATGCAGTGGATGTGCATATGCAGGTTGATCATGAGCGTTTTTTGCAAGCGGTGATTTGTTTTCTGAAGGCGGCTTTGCAAGCGGCTCTGCCGGGAAGCATTATCAGCATTGGTACTTCACAAAGCGGCGCTGCCGTTAGTCTCATTTTCAAATTTACGGGCGGCGCAATCAGCGACAAAGGCATTGTCAATCTTTTCGATCCTTTTCATGCCGAGGAGATGACGAACGCTTTTGATATGTCGAATGGTGGACTAAATCTCAGGATCGCCCGCTTGATTGTCGAGGCTCACGGTGGAAGCGCCGGCGGCAAGGGAGATGCTTGTGGAGACAGGGAATACTGGCTGAAAATGCCGCTGGCTGGAGACTGCAGCCGCGACGCAAATTCTTCTCGCCCGATCGGCTTTTCCACAGGAAGTAATGCTGGGCGTGATGTCGCGGGTTGGAAGGACTTGCTGCGGTCATCCAGCTTTCGCAATTGTGTGCTGATTTTCTCCTTGGCTTTTGTTTTGCAGGCAAGTTGGGTCGTCTGGTTGGGTGCGCGCATTGTCGATTCGGAAAAACTTGCCAGGCAGACCGCTCTGCAGAGTGATACTGTTTTTTCGCTGAACAAACTCTGGCTTGAGCTGGTTCTTGCCAACAACCGGATGGGCTTCTACCTGGCGGCCAGCGACAAGTCGAAACTTGTTCTGGCTAAAGAAAATTTGGCGGCAGCAGAAGCGTTGATCGGCTCGCTAAACCAGATATTTCAAGAGAGGGGCGAGCATCTCGATGCCTGGCCCGGTGTGAGGTCCTTTGTCGCAGACGAGCTTTCCAGCTTGAAGACCATGATTGCTCCCAGCGAAGATGAACAAACGGCAATGGATCTCGGCGTTTTGGGCAGTCGAATCGAGAAGTCCGGTGAGATCAATGCGCGAATGCATGCGTTCAGTGACGTCGAGATTGCCAGTCTTGCCGCGATGAATGCACGTCAAACCAGCCTCCAGGGCAAGTTTCAAGGTGTTATCATGCTGGCGATATTGAGCAACTTGCTGACCATGGCCATCATGGTCTGGCTATTCAGCCGTAATATCTCCGCACGTCTGGACCAGCTCGTTAAGGTTGCAAAACAGATTCCAACCCGTCAACCAATCACGCAAATGATTGCCGGCAATGACGAGATCTATCAAGTTTACTGGCTCTTGTGCAGGGCCGCGCTCAACCTCAAAGATGCCTCTGACCAACGCAAAGTGATAATGCAAATGCTTGCGGATAATATCGGCAAGCCCCTTTCGCGTGTCGAATCTAATATTGCTGATTTGGCTGTTTCCTTGCCCGAGGCTGTCGCTGCGAAGAGTCGCTCCCACTTTCAATCTGCCAACGACAACATCAAGAGATTGCTCGCGCTTGTCGATGATTTGCTGCTTCTGGATGAACTTGAAACAGGCTCTCTCAAGATTGAAAAGAAACCCTGCTCTGCACGCGAAGTGGTGGAGGCATCAATTAGCTCGGTGGGTGGAATTGCGCTGAAGAAGAAAATTTCGCTGCAGAATAATTGCGTCGAGCAGGAGTTTAATGCTGATAGAAAGCGGCTTATACAGGTCCTGGTAAATTTGCTCGGCAATGCCATCAAGTTTGCGCCGCGTGACACTAAAATTGTTGTGGACGGAGTCTTGCGGGACGAGAAGCTGCAATTTTCGGTTATCGATGAAGGTCCGGGTATAAGCAAGGAAGATCTGGAGAAAGTTTTCGCGCGTTTCTACCAGCAAGAGGAGCACAAGAAGCAAGGTTTTGGACTAGGTCTGTCCATTTGTTCTTTGATTGTCCGCTCGCACGGCGGAGAAATTACAGCTGAAAGCGAAATCGGCAAGGGAAGCAAATTTATCGTTACTTTGCCAATTGATTGACAGCTCTTATTCGGCGCTCTCAACCTTATAACCCGAGCCCAATACTGTCTTAACCAGGTCTTCTTTGCCGATTTTCGCTAACTGCTGACGCAATGTGCCCATCCATGTGCGCACGGAATTGGTCGTGCCGTTGCTGTCTGCAGTCCAGACTGCATCAAGCAAGTTTTGCGCGGTAAAAGTCTTGTCAGGGTGGCGCATCAAGTATTCCAGCAGCGCGCTTTCCTTGGCTCGCAGTTTTATTTCCTTGCCGTCTGCCCGCGCGATCCGCTGCTCAGGCAAAAGTTCCACCCCGCCGATTTTCAAATTCTCGACAAATTGACTGGAAACCCGCCTCAAAAGTCCCTTGATGCGGGCAGAAAGCTCGCGAATATCAAAGGGTTTAACCATATAATCGTCGGCACCCGAGTTGAAGCCGGATTCTAAAAAGGAGATGTTGTTTCTGCCTGTCAGAAAGAGAATCGGAGTACTTCCTCCGCGGCTCCTGTAGAGCCTGCAAAGTTCATCTCCCTCGATGCCCGGCAACCCCCAGTCGAGGACGATAACATCATATTGAAAGTTGGTCAGAAGTTGGATGGCATCTTCGCCAGTCGAGGCAGTCTCTACGCTGTGCCCCTGCAATACAAGAAAGTTTTGCACCGCGCTGGTAAGTTCTTGATCGTCATCAACAAGAAGTATCTTGGACATTTCAGTAAGACTCATTAGGCGACATTTGTATACTATCAAACTGACCGGCCGCGGATGGGCTAATTGTTGCTTGGCATCTGGGCGGAGAAGATGAATTTCTGCAACACTTTGCGCAGCGTCTTGGAAATTTGACGCATATTTTATAACCGCCGGATGTGGTATCGATAATGGTGGCGTCCTATCACCGTCTGCCGCGGACCAGGCTAGCGCAACAGCGCCTAAATTTGACGTGTATTTGACCTCTAGCGGCACCGCTAATAGTGGCGAAGCAGCGAGGAATTTAGAGAAGGCTTGATTTCCGCTTGACTACCGCGCGGATTTTTCAGCATGCTCGGGTATTGATTTTGTTTTCTTTTCAAGACTTTAGAGGCTTTGAAACGCTGCCACACTTGAATTAGCGGTTCTACGCTCGCGGATTTACAAGCACTTCTGTGTGCTTGGAATTCTGCCGTGCTGAATTGAAGACTTTTCATTGATGCCGTTTTAAGCAGTCTCAGGCTTATTTCGCTTGGTTTGTTCGCGCAACTGCGAGCTGGAAAGGAAATGAGGCAATGAAACTGGGGATAAAACTTCCAATCGAGCGCCTGGAAAGACTATTTCCCTGGCGCGCTTTCTGGCTTGTTGCCCGACCCTACTGGACGGGACCGACAAGCCGTAAGGCAAAAACTTTGCTGGCGGTAACTCTTCTCTTGATGGTCGCCAGCATCAAAGCGAATTACTACATCGGCGTGGCTCTCAGGCAATTCACCGAAGCCATCAACACACTGGGCGGTGACGAGCTGTTCTTCGAGAAAGGCGAATGGCTTCTTGTAGCAGTCGTAGCCTGGACGTTGGCGGCGGTTTTCTACGGATTCTTGCGCAGCTGGCTGATCTGGGACTGGCGAATGAGCGATTCGATGATGCGAATTCGTCAGTGGATAAGCGATGAGGCTTTCCTCAAGGAAAGGGTCGTCGCTCTTGGAAATCAGGATCAGCGTTTGATCCAGGATCCCGATCTTTTCACTGAAAGAGCCGTGCTTTTGCCGCTAGCCTTTCTCGAGTCGGTTTATGGTATCTGGACTTTCGCGCCGATACTATTGGACAGCTCGGGCTGGCTGGCTGCTGGCAGTGTCGCTTTTGCAGCCGTGACCTACATAATGGTCTTCCTGCTTGGCTCTTCTTTGTCGAAACTGATGGGGCAGAGGTATGAAACAGAAGCAGTAACGCGCACTTATCTGCAGCGGGCAGCAGGACAGGCTGCTGCCATAGCACTTCAGCGCAACGAACGACTGGTCCTGGCGCAAGCTGCCAGCCGTCTCGAATCATTGAAGGCGGCGCTATGGGCGGTAATGTGCGTCAATCGCAATGTCAGTCTCTGGCAGACATTCTGGGGCAAAGTTGTTGAGCATGGACCCTTCGCACTCATAGGCTGGTTCTACCTGCACAGGCAGATATCCAGCTTTGGCTCCATTCTGCAGGGCGTGCAAGCTTTTCAGAATGTTTATTCGGGGCTTACTGTCTTCGCCGCCAATTGGGAAGCAATATCGACGCTGCGAGCTGAATGCGAGCGGCTCGGGGCTCTGGTCGAAGCGCTGGAAGAATCTTCCGCCGAGCGAATGAAGGAGGGGCAATGGGTAACATTCAGAAATGGCGCTACCGTGTCCTTCAAGGATGTGACGGTTCACAATCAGTACATCGGCTCAAAGCCGGTTGTCGTCGGTTTGAACCTGACAATCGACGACAATGTGCTTTTCACCGCTACTGACGGACAGGGCAAACCCGAGCTTGCCAGAGCGTTGGGTCTGGCAGTGGCACGTGGAACGGGCGAGATAACTCGTCCAGAGCGCGACAAGGTCATGTTCTTGACCCAGTTTCCTTTCATTCCCGAGTGTACTCTCAGAGAGTTTCTTGCGGACGGAAGCTTGGAGGCTCGTAAAGATCATGACCTGTGGAATGCCCTCTGCTCCGTGTCATCTGAGTTGAAGCTGATGGCTGAAAAATCCGGTGGACTCGATGTCGTAAAAGACTGGAAATCCAGCCTGCCGGTTTCTCAACAACAGCAGCTTTGCCTGGCCCGCTTGATTCTCGTAAAGCCGGAATATGCTGTGCTGGAGCAGGCTACCGATGCATTCGAGCCCGAATACGAGAGCAAAATCTACTCAGTACTTCTGGCTCTGGGCGTGAAGATTATCGCTTTCTCGAACGCGGCGCGAGTAGCAAAACATGTTGACCGCGTCATCGAACTCAGCCCGGATGGCACCTGGCAGGAAGCCAAAGCGAGCGAATACAACACTCCGCGTTGGAAAATCCTGTTGAATCATCTGACGGACGCTGTCCCGGGATGAAGGCCTGAGGCGTGACCTAATCGGCAACAAAGAAAGGAAACCGCGATGGCACCGAATTTTTTCCAAGAACCCGTTGGGACAACAACGGCAAATGCGCTCTTTTCCAACTGGGAGCTGCTCTACAAAAGCACCCCCACGATCTACACTGCTTATCTCTATTCGAAGGCCAGCCAGCGACCGGGGCTCTCATGGCACGAGGCCTATGAGCTTGCCGAAAAGCGCAGGCTCTGGCTGCGTCTAGGGTTGGCGGCTCTTGTGCTTTTGATCGCCTTTCTCCTCGGCGGAGTACTGAATCTCGGGGGAATGTTGGCTCTCGGATCAGCCTCAGGCGTCTTCCTTCTTGGGGGCATCGCCACCGTTTCGGTGATTCTGGCGTTCGGGTTCGCCGCCTTGGTGATACTGGTGATGGTGGCGTTGGTCATGGGGCTGTGCGGCTGCTTCTATACTTGAAGCCTGCCGCTTGGCCGCCTGACTTTCAAGCCAAACAAAAGAAGGAATGAAACCCATGAGAGGTAAGTGCGGGAGCGCGTTGCTTTCTCTTCTTCTTGTCTTGTCTGCCGCGGGCTTGATTGGGTCTGCGCTCATCCGAATGTCTGAACATTCGCCCCAGCGCTTGAGGCTGCATGCATTTCCTCAGCGCCCGGACACCACTCTCATTCTGCCGCCTCTGGATGAGAAGGCGGCCGATCAGGTCAGATTCGGCAAGGTCAAATACTGGAAAGACGGCCATACACGCAAGGAAATTGTCCTGGAATACAGGAGCGGCATGGAAGAATTCCAGTATTTCAATGAGTGGGGGATCAAAACAAGCTCGTCTCAATTCTATCCGGCAGATGCTGATGGAAAGTCGCGTCGCAGAAGCGATGCGACTTTTGCCGCGGACGGTGCGACCTATGTGAGCCACCAGATATGGAGGCGAGATAGTACTCTGGAGCGGTCCGGCTCGACTTTGCCCGGCGGCGAATACGAGCAGAAATATTTCGCCCTAGACGGTAAAACCGTCTTGCGCAGGCGCGTCTTTGCGCGCGACGATAAGGCTCTCAAGTTCGAAGAAATCTTCGACTTCAACGCTGAAAAATTGGCGGCGATAAATTATCGCGCCACCAATTTCGGTTACGAGACCGATGTCACGCTCTTCGAGGGCGGTCGGCGGAAGGCTCACTTCGTCAAGAATATCATCGAAGAAAAAGGTGAGATTTTCGCGGGCGACGGCAAGACAGTCATTGCGCAGTATTCGAAAGACGTGACCATGTCCGAGGAGATCTACATGGCTCTAGACGGAAGGGTGGTTCAAACCCGTCTGTCCACGCGCTTCACCAGTGCTCAGACTGTGACTTTCGCCGCATCGTCTGAGACCGGAGTGACATATCGGCAGGTCTGGCGCCTTGCGCCAACCAGCCAGAAAGCTGGAAGCGCGCAGGCAGCTCCTGCTTCCCGGTTGCTGCGCACTGTCGAGGAAATCCGCGATGGAAAATCCCTCTTCACTGCAAGGATGGGAAAGGACGGAATCCACGCCGAGTCCGTTACCTATGAACTGCCTGCTGGAGGCGCTATTGTGAAAACGATAGGCGCCGGCGGAAAGGTGCTCAAGGTCACGGAGCTGAATGAACGTGGCGAGATAGTCTCATCGATCGCGCCTCGGCACTCCGAGGCGTTTGTCTTGCCGGCGGAAGCTCTCAAAGATCCGCCCCACCCGGCACTGCCGGAGTTCAATGACGAGGCAGCACCGCCTCGTTTCTATGAATATCCCTGAGGAGGTGCAAGCCAATATGGAGTGAGAGTCATGCTGAAAATGCTGAGATGGAGCATGTGCCTAGGCGGCATTGCGATGATCGTCTACGGCGCTATAATGCTTGCCGGACCATCCGGTTTTGGCGGGTTGCTTTTGATAATCTGGGGAATCGGCTTAAATATGCTCATGGCGGTCAACGGTATCCATCCGTTGGGCCCGGTTGAAGGTGTGCGCCCACCTGAGCAGCCTGCGGCAGTCGCGGCTCCGCGAAGGTCGGCGGGGGCACCGCGGACGGTGCGGCTCTCGGCAGGAAAAATTCTTGTCAACGACCGTCCGGTTCTTATCTTGTCCGGTGAAGTTCATTACTTTCGCTTGAGGAAAGAAGAATGGGCAGATCGCCTGGACAAGCTGCAAGCCAACGGGCTAAACACCGTTTCCACCTATATCCCCTGGCTGTGGCATGAACTGCCCGATGGTTCCTTCGACCTTAGCGGTCGCACGCATCCTCAGCGCGATCTGATCGCGTTTCTCGATATGTGCTCTGAGCGCGGGCTGAATGTGATAGCCAGACCCGGTCCGTTTGTGATGGCGGAATTGAAGAATGAGGGCATTCCCTACCGCGTTTACCGCCAGTTTCCTCATCTTCGTCCGGTCACCTGGAATGGTGTTTCGGCACCGACCGCCACACTGGATTATCTGGCCCCGGACTTTCTTGATGCCGTCAGGGGGTGGTATTCAGCGGTCATGCCTGTTCTTTCCGAGCGCCTGGCGCCTAAAGGCGGGCCTGTGATCGCCGTTCAGCTGGACAACGAGGTGGGCATGCTGTCCTGGGTGTCAAATTCGCCGGACCTCACTGATGTCGTCTGTGAAGACTTGCGCACTTGGGCAAGGCAACGCTACGGGGACAAAGTTGCCTCTGAGCGCGCCGGGGCTGATGCCACCGACAAAGTTGCCTTTGCCGGAGCATTGCGCTCTCCGGGCAATGACTCTCTGGCGTTGCATCACGATCTCGGGCTCTACATGCGCACGCGATTCAAGCGTTATCTGCACGAGTTGCGTGAGATCGCCCAAAAGAAAGGCATATGCGATGTTCCTTTCTTGATCAACGTTCATGGCACCAGCTCTGGACGAGGTCGCACCTTTCCCATCGGGATCAGCCAGCTGTTCGAATCATATGTCGGGGAAACACAGATGACCTGTGGCTCCGACTTCTATTTCGGCGATCTGACTGTGGCGAATGTTGCCGATCTCTATGTGGACAATGCCTTTATGGCAGCAGTGCTTGGCCCAGATCAACCGCTTGCTTCCCTGGAGTTTGAAGCCGGAGACGGCAATTATTCAGACGATCTGGGAGTATTGTATGCGCCTGAGGCGATCGAGCTGAAAACCAGGCTGTGTCTTGCTCAGGGTAACCGGCTTCTCAATTACTACCTGCATGCCGGCGGTCATAATCCGCCCATCGAGAAGACCGGCGACGGCATTGCTCGCATAGGTTTCACCGGCGAACGGCATGGCTTCGCTGCTCCGGTTGGACCGGAAGGGAGGCTGAACCCTTCTTATCATGCCATAAGCCGCGTCGTCTCCAACATGAAGGAGATCGAAGACCTGCTGTCCACGTCGAAAGAAGAGCATGATGGTTTTGCCCTTGGTTTTGTCCCCGACCACTACCTGAGCGAATACAGGTTTCCTGGTTCAACCAAACGCAGCGAACAGATTGCTGATCTGGAGCGCTTTCGTGGCATGGGTCCGCGTGATGTGCTGGCCCGTGCTCTTCTTCTGGGTGGCTTCTCATTTCCAGCCGTCAATCTGCAAGCCGGCGTGCCGAAATATCCGGCAGTCGTCTTGTCCACTGGAAGAACCCTGGATGCTGCCGTGCAGAGAAATCTTGCCCAGTTTGTTCGCCAGGGCGGCAAGCTGCTTCTGGTGGGACTTCTGCCTGAGGTCGATGATGATGGGACCACGTGCACGATTCTCGCCGATGCTCTCGGGCTGAAAGACGCCGGGCGGGTGTTTGAATCGAGCTCACCCCATTACTGGCCCTCAGTCGCCGGGCACGACTGGCTGGCTCCTCGACCCGAAGTGCGCGTGACTGTCGCGCAGTTGCTCTCCTCGAAAGACGGCTCGCCGCTGCGTCCTCTGCTCACTGAGGTCGAATCCGGATTGCCGTGCGCAGTCGAGGTAGCTTGCGGAAAAGGGCAAGCCATTTTCCTGGGCTGCGATTATCCCGCCGACCTGATTTTCTATCGCCAGCTCATGGCCGCGCTTTCGGTGGTGCCGCGCTGGCGGTTGAATGCCGATGGACCGGGAGTCGTCGTTACCTCGACAGTTTCGGCCGGAGGGGAGCGCTTGCTGCATCTCATCAACGTGGCACCGTCGGCGGTGGTGCTTTCGGTAAGCCACTATGGGCAACCGGCTTTGGGTGGCAGGCGCATTACCATGCCGGCTCGCTCCGGCATCATCCTGGCTGTGGGCAACACCGACCAGGACAAAGAAGACGGCAGTCGGCACTAAGCAACGCTGCGGCCGGTCCGCCCTTTATTCTCAATCGCAGACGGCAGCGCGCCGTCTTGCTTGCCATGGAGAAAGACCATGAAACAAGTGAAAACGAAAACGATTCGCTCCGGACGCTGGAGCGCTGAGACCAGCCCGGTGCCTTTGCGCCCCTACGAGTTTCCCGATGAATTCGTCTTCGGCGCCGCCACCTCCGCCTATCAGATCGAAGGCGGTATTGACGCCGCCAGTGGACGAGGCCGATCTATCTGGGAGCCGTATTTTGAAAAACGGCCGGGCAGCGACACAGGCGAAATCGCCTGCGATCACTACAATCGAATGCCTGAGGACGTCAGGCTCTTCAAAAAGATGGGTTTGCAAGCCTATCGCTTCTCGGTTGCCTGGCCGCGTGTTCTGCCTCAGGGTGTAGGAGCCGTCAACGACAAGGGTCTCGACTTCTACAAACGGCTGGTGGACGAGCTTCTGGCGGCGGGAATCGAGCCCTATTTGACTGGCTATCACTGGGACTTGCCTCAGGCTCTCGAGGAGCGAGGCGGCTGGAACAGCCGCGACACGGCCAGGCACTTCGGCGACTACATGGAATTGCTTGCTCGCACGCTGGGCGATCGGGTTAAGTACTGGGGCACGCTCAACGAGCCGGCCGTGGTTCTGTCGGGCTACACGTCCGAGGGTCTGGCACCGGGGCGCAACGATCCAAAATTGTGGGCGCCTGTCGTTCACAACTTGATGCTGGCGCACGGGCATGGTGCTGCCGCGATTCGCTCCGTCAATCCAGAGCTGATTGTCGGCTGCACCGTCAATCTCGTGCCCATTGAGCCGGCCAACAAATCGGCTCGGCATGCGGCGCGCCGCCTCTGGCAAAGGGACTATGCCGTATTCCTGGACGCCATGCTCAAGGGCGAATACCCGAAGATCGTGCGCAAGGAGATGGAGGCAAGCGGCTTGCAGATCTTGCCTGGGGACATGGAACTGATTGGCTCCGGGCTCGACTATCTGGGCGTCAACTGGTATCTGCGCCTGGTCGTCAACCGGCTGGGTCGCGTGATTCCTGTGCCGGCTGCCGAAATCACGCAAGTGGGTTGGGAAATGCATGCTGAATCGCTGACGAGCATGCTGGTCGCAATGCAGGAAGAGTACGAGCTGCCGCCAATATTCATCACGGAAAATGGCGCTGCTATCGACGACAAAATCGAGGGCGCCTGGATTCATGACACCGTAAGAATGAAATACATTCACGATCATCTCAACGCGTTGGAAAGCGCGATTGCCAGAGGCGTGGATGTGCGCGGCTATTTTGCCTGGAGCGCTCTGGATAATCTCGAGTGGGCATCAGGCTTCAGAATGACCTTTGGTCTGGTGCATGTCGACCGCAAGACCTTGAAGCGCACCTTGAAGGACAGCGCTTATTGGTACAGGGACATGATCAACATCAATCAAGGTAGCAACGCAGCCTGAAAGGGCAAAACCGAAGATGGATGTGCAGAAAGCTGCACAGAAAGCTTGAGAGAAAGGACTTGAAAATGGATAAGCGTATCATCACACCCGGCGAAGCGAGCGATGCATATCTTACAATCTTGGAGACGCAAATTCGGGCCTCCAGAAAACATCTCAACGATGCGCTGGTGGCGGCGGGCGGCATGAAATTCAACTATCCTGAAAATCTGCTTCCCCGCGGGGCTGAGCACATTCTCATTCAGGAGTTGCGTGACTCCGGCTGGAATGTCGTAGATTCCGATCCTCGTGACGGCAGATATTACATCATCAGCCCTCCGACGAATGTCTGAGCAAGCACGCACGCAAAGGAGAAGGCAAATGACACTTAGCGATGCGCCGGACGACAAGGTGGTCGAGGCGTACTTTATTTTGCTTTCCATTCTGGCTGCCGAGCGTAGCAGTCTTTTGGCTGGTCGCGCCGAATCGGCGAAAGCGTCCAAGGCGATGCGACTATTCGCCGAAATCGAAGGCGAGTATGCCCGCCGAGGCTTCAGACCGCTTCTGCCTTCGTGCGGACTTTTGCCTGGTGCAAAACCGTCTTACGGCGGTATTTTTGTGCTGGCCGTGAAGCGTTTGCCTGGAGAGCATCCCGTCTTTTTCGCTCGTGCAATTCGGAAGAATATCGAGCGAAAGATCAGTGAAGTAGGCGCCTGGTCGGGCAACGGTAATCGGTTGCTGGACTAGGATTCAGAGCTGACTGCTTTCTTTACTATTGCGAGAAAGGCACCGGCGCGCAACCATGCGTGCCGGTGTCCGTTCAATTTTAAACGCAGCGCGAAAAGTCGGTGCTCGTCCACTTTGTGGTTGCTTCCGGCTGAATAGCGTATGCGGCCGCTTGGGGTTAGAAGCCCGGTTGCGAACCCTTGCACAAGTGACAACAGAAGTATTCGCTTGTGCTTGCTTGAGCCGACGGTAAGAAATCGGCATCAGTGCGACCCACTAAACAAATGCAGAAAGGACTAACCATGGGTACTCTCACTCACAAAAGCGCTTCTCTTTCGTTGCTCGGTGCAGTCGCGGGCGGCTCTCTGGGCGCCTTCTTCGATGCGTCGCTCAATGCTATCTTCATTGAGTCGATGTCGTTTTCAGACTTCGGCGCTCACCTTATCGGCGGGGCGATGGTCGGGCTGACAATCGGCCTTCTTTCGCTGATAGTCTTCCTGTCGGCGACCTGGTCCATGCGCGGCGACAGCGAAGGTGCAGCGCTGGGGCTTGTACGCGTGACTCTCTTCTGGGGATGCATACTGGTGTTGGCCATTATTGAAAAGTCCATGAAAGGGACACCGGTAGTAACCGTTGAACTCTTCCTCGACGTCTCCAGAGTCGTCTTGGTTTTCACCGGTGTTTCTCTGGGACAGTACGCTGCTTTGATGGTTCGCCGTACGCCCGAGAAAGCTTAGGCTCGGTTCGGATTTCACAGCTAAAAAGCAGTAGTGCATAGCATGGTCGGGTGCAGCGATTCATTTGCTGCACCTGATTTTCGATTCGGCGATCTTAAAACAATGGAGACGAAAATGACGGACTTGAATTTGGAAGCCAAAGTTGGTGACACTGTCGTGGTCACTTTCATGAGTGCAA
>JAIETE010000013.1 GCA_019745505.1 Candidatus Obscuribacterales bacterium
GACGTTAAGGGTGAAATCTTAGAGCTGAAAAACACAATCAACACCATGGTTGACCAGCTCTCGTCTTTCGCGGCAGAAGTAACACGGGTTGCCCGGGAAGTAGGAACCGAAGGGAAGCTCGGAGGACAAGCAGATGTACAAGGGGTGGGCGGTATCTGGAAGGATCTAACAGATAACGTAAACTCCATGGCAGGTAACCTCACAGAGCAGGTGCGGGGTATCGCCGGTGTTGTAACCGCTGTAGCTGTCGGCAACTTGAAACGTAAACTGGCGTTGCAAGCCAAAGGCGAAATTGCCGCTCTGTCAGACACAATCAACGAGATGATCGACACTCTGGCGACATTCGCAGACCAGGTAACCACAGTTGCCCGGGAAGTAGGAGTCGAAGGAAAACTCGGTGGTCAGGCGAGGGTGCCTGGTGCTGCCGGTACATGGAGGGATCTCACAGACAACGTAAACCAGCTCGCTGCGAACTTGACCGGTCAGGTACGGGCTATCGCAGAAGTAGCAACCGCCGTGACGAAGGGTGACTTGACTCGATCAATCACCGTAGAAGCGCAAGGCGAAGTTGCGGCGTTGAAAGACAACATCAACGAAATGATCTGGAACCTGAAGGATACGACGCAGAAGAACACAGAACAGGACTGGCTCAAGACAAACTTGGCGAAATTCACTCGAATGCTCCAAGGTCAAAGAGACTTGCTCACTGTATCGAACTTGATCCTCTCAGAATTGGCACCGCTTGTAACAGCACAGCACGGTGTGTTCTACCTCAACGAAGTTGATGATGAAGAAGATGGTGAACAAGTTCTGAAGTTGATCGGTAGCTATGCATATAGAGAAAGAAAGAATCTATCCGATCGATTCCGCATGCGCGAAGGGCTCGTCGGTCAGTGCGCTATCGAAAAACAAAGAATTCTTGTTCACGACGCACCGAACGATTATGTAAGGATCAACTCCGGACTGGGCGAAGGAACACCGCTAAACATCGTTGTTCTGCCGGTTCTGTTCGAAGGTGAGGTACGAGCTGTAATCGAACTTGCATCTTTCCAGAGATTCAGTGACATCCACTTGGCGTTCTTGGATCAGCTCACCGAATCAATCGGTATCGTGTTGAACACCATCGAAGCCAACTCCAGAACAGAAAACCTTCTGGCTCAGTCCCAGTCACTGGCGCAAGAACTGCAAGCCCAGCAACAAGAGCTTACAGAAACAAACCAACGGCTGGAACAACAAGCGAAGAACCTCAAGGAATCAGAAAACCTGCTCACCGAGCAACAAGAAGAGCTGCAACAAACAAACGAAGAGTTGCAAGAAAAAGCTCGACTGCTGCAAATGCAGAACAAAGAGGTTGAACGCAAGAACAGAGAAATCGAACAAGCGCGACTCTCACTGGAAGAGAAAGCGAAACAGCTTGCACTCACTTCTAAGTACAAGTCCGAGTTTCTTGCCAACATGTCGCACGAATTGCGCACACCGCTCAATTCGCTCTTGATTCTCTCTAAGTTGCTGGCAGAAAACGTCGAAGGCAATTTGACGGAGAAACAAATCGATTTTGCCAACACAATCTATTCATCCGGAACAGATTTGTTGGGATTGATAAGCGACATCCTCGATCTGTCCAAGATTGAATCCGGAACTATGACCGTTGAACTGTCCGACATCTTCGTGTCCGACATTCGCAACGACATGGACAGAGGCTTCCGTCAAATTGCTGAAGACAAGAAGCTGGAATTCTCGGTCGTCCTCGACGAGAACGCACCAAAACTCGTCTACACCGATTGGAAGCGCCTGCACCAGGTATTGAAGAATCTGCTTTCCAACGCCATCAAGTTCACTGAGAAAGGAAGCGTTGCACTCAATATCAAGACCGTCGATTCCGGTTGGTCTCCGGATATGGAAGTGCTGAATATGGCTGATTCAGTAATTGCGTTCACTGTTTCGGACACCGGTATCGGTATCCCGACCGACAAGCAAGGCATCATCTTCGAGGCCTTCCACCAGGCAGACGGCACAACCAGCCGTAAGTTCGGCGGCACAGGTCTGGGGCTGGCCATCAGCCGCGAAATCGCCACACTGCTCGGCGGTGAAATTCGCGTCCACAGCACACCGGATGAAGGCAGCGTATTCACGCTGTACATTCCGAAGACCTACCTGCCTGAAGCAGCAAAAGTCTATGCGCAAAAGACCCAAGGTCAAAACGCAACCAAAGATCGCGAGCCAGAAATTCTCTATGAAGCAATGACACAAGCAATACCCCGCCATGAGCTGACAGTGAATGATGACCGCGATGCAATCGAAGCCGGCGATCGTACCGTGCTCATTGTCGAGGACGATCCGAATTTCGCAAGCCTCATGGTCGACCTTGTCCACGAAAAAGAGTTCAAGGGAATCGTTGCTCAGGATGGTGAAACGGCTCTGGCATTAGCCAAGAAATACAAGCCTGAAGCAATCACTCTCGATCTCAACTTGCCGGATATGGATGGCTGGACGGTGCTAGATCGAATCAAGCACGATCCTAATACCAGACACATTCCAGTGCACGTAATCTCGGTTGACTCACAACGCTGGCGTGGTTTGAGACAGGGCGCGATCGGCTACCTTGAAAAACCAGTGAGCAAAGACAGTATCGTCGACGCGCTCAGCAACATAAGAGGATTCATTGAACGCGAGCGCAAATCTCTACTTATCGTAGACAACAATCATGAACACCGTGATGCGCTTGTCGAGTTGATCCAGGGCGATGATGTTGAGATTGCAACTGCCGACACTGGTGAAGAAGCGATTAACAAACTGAAGGACGGCGCCTTTGATTGTGTCGTTCTCGGATTGGAATTGGCAGACATGGCAGGTATCGAATTCATTCGCAAAGTGCAGAAAGAAATTCAAATGCCGGACATGCCTGTGGTCATCTACACCGGACAGGAATTGACCCAGAAGCAGGAGATGGAAATTAAGAAGTTAACCAACACCGTAGTCGTGAAGGACGTTCAATCGCCTGAAAGACTGCTGGATGAAACTTCACTTTTCTTGCACAGGGTCGAAGCCAACCTGCCCGAGTACAAACGCAAGATGCTCGAGGAGGTACATCAAACTGATCCTGTCCTGGTTGGAAGGAAGGTGTTGATCGTCGATGACGACGTGCGCAATATCTTCGCCTTGACCAGCATTCTAGAACGGCAAGAGATGAACGTGCTCTATGCTGAAAGCGGCAAAGAAGCACTGGAAATTCTCGAAAATTCGCCAGACATTTCAGTTGTCTTGATGGACATCATGCTTCCAGGCATGGACGGCTACGAGACAACGATGGCGATTCGCGAAATGCCCAAGTTCAAAACTTTGCCAATTATCGCTCTGACGGCAAAAGCAATGAAAGGCGATCGCGAGAAATGCCTGGACTCCGGAGCTTCCGACTATATTGCCAAGCCGGTTGATACGGACAAACTGCTCTCACTCTTGAGAGTGTGGTTGTACCGATAAATAAATGGTAATCAGGGGTGTGGCAAACACCCCTGATAAATGGAATCAGCAAAATGATTGAAACCACGGATGCCTCAACTCATATTCTTCTGGTCGATGACAAAGAAGAAAACTTGATGGCCCTTGAAGCAATGCTGCAAGGGCCCGGCATTCGTTTTACGAAAGTTCATTCGGGCAGGGAAGCGCTGCGTTGCATGCTCAAGCAAGAATTCTCGCTTATCCTGCTCGATGTGCAAATGCCGGATGTAGATGGTTTTGAAACAGCGAAATTAATCCAGCAGCGCGAACGCTCTCGCAATACACCGATAATCTTTTTGACCGGCACCGAATCCGCACCGACTCAAGCTCAAATCGGCTATTCATATGGAGCGGTCGACTACATGTTGAAGCCAATCTCTCCCGAGATCTTGCGCTCAAAAGTAGCGGTCTTCGTAGAGCTTTACCGCAAATCCAGAATTTTGGAACGTCAGAGTCAGGAGCTTATGCAAGCAAATAGGCTCAAAGGTGAGTTCCTCGCCAATATGAGCCATGAAATCCGCACTCCTATGAGCGGAGTGATCGGGCTGGCGGAATTACTGCTGAAAACCAAGCTGGATGCCGAGCAGCAAGACCTTGCCACACTGATTCGCGATTCAGGGTTGGCTCTCTTGACCATTATCAACGACATTCTTGATTTTTCTAAGATCGAAGCCGGCAAGCTCAATCTTGATGTTCACGACTTCGAGTTGAATTCTATAGTGGAGGGCACTATCGAGCTGCTGCAGAATGCGGCGTCGGATAAAGGAATTTACTTAAAGACCGAGATCGAATCGTCAATTCCGAATGTATTGCGCGGAGACTCGATTCGCATCAGACAGGTTTTGATCAATCTCTTATCCAACGCCATCAAATTTACGTCGCGTGGCGGTATATCGCTCAAAGTCTCGCTTGTGAAACAGAATCCGGACACAGTCACAGTCAGCTTGTCCGTCACCGATACAGGTATTGGCTTGTCAGAGCGTGATAAACAATTGCTATTCCGTCCATTCACTCAAGTAGATGGAGCAACCACGCGCAGATATGGTGGCACCGGTCTCGGTCTATCAATTTCAAAACGATTAGTAGATATGATGGGCGGAACAATCGAAGTCGACAGTACGCTCGGAAAAGGCTCGACATTCACATTTATTGTCACCCTGGATCGGTCTCATCTGTCTACAGGCGGTCAGCAGGACATTCCGACAGCCAGTGCCCGGCGACGTGAAGCTTCAAAGAGCCATCAAAACATCAAAGCGAGTCCGGCACTGACAACGAATGACACGGCCAAGGCACCTGACACGGTAAAGCTCATACTGGTCGCCGACGACAACAAAACCAGCCAATTAGTAACCATTCTGCAGCTCAAGCAACTCGGCTATGTAGGTCACACAGTCAACAACGGGCGAGAAGCAGTTGAGGCGGCATTGAAAACGCCGTACTCGCTCATTTTGATGGATTGCCAGATGCCGGACATGGACGGCTTCGAGGCGACCGGCATAATCAGGCACTCGGAATCAGAAATCGGCAGGCACACTCCAATAATCGGGCTGACCGCACAGGCAATGGAAGGCGATAGAGAACGTTGCCTGCAGGCGGGGATGGATGATTACCTAAGTAAACCAGCAACTTTAGAGCGCCTTAGAAACCTGGTCGACGGTTGGGTGATCAAGGCGAGATCTCGCTCCAACGAAAATGACCATCACACAAGAAGGAGCCAGGACGGTGAAAACGGACAAAGTTAAGATTTTGCTTGTCGATGACAACCAACTGAATCTGTCGGCTTTGACCGCGGCGCTAGGAGACACGCGCCTGGAACTGGTAGCTGCAAAATCAGGCGCGGAAGCTTTGAAATGCCTGCTTGCAGACGACTATGCTCTCGTTCTCCTGGACGTTCAAATGCCTGATATCGACGGTTTTGAAACGGCGAGATTAATCAGGTTGAGAGAGAAGACAAAGCATGTTCCGATCATTTTCATCACCGCCATGTATCGAGAAGAGGCGGAAGCTAGCAGGGGATATTCACTGGGAGCGGTAGACTACATAATCAAGCCCTATTCAAAGGACACTCTCAAGTCAAAAGTTTCTGTATTCGTAAACCTCTATCTGATGCGCGAAGAAGTGAAGCGGCAGGCGGAGGTCATTCTCGCGCACGAAAAGCGAGAGCATGAAGCTAAGCTTCTTGAAACAAAGCGCAAACTCGAAGCTGAGACATTCAAAGTCAAAGAAGAGCATCGAGTGACGCAAATGATTTTGGAACATGCACCGGTCGGCATCGTTCACATCGGGCAAGATTTCCGGATCAAGGAAGCCAACACGACATTTGCCGCTCTGGCAGGCTCGGATTCCGCCAGTTTGCAAAATAAGAATATTTTCGAGGCCTTTGCATGGTTGCCTAGAGAGCCTTTCACAAATGCCCTAAACGACGGCAAGAAGTACTTCGAAAGGGAGTTTTGCGTCGCTCAAGATCGCGAGACTGACAACGGTGAAGCAAGCTCGAATGGTATATCGGGCGTTACCAAGAATGGAACTTCTGATGAACCCGGCTGTCTTTCCTACTTTGACCTGGCCATATGGCCGGTTGAAAGCGAGGATCAGCGAATTATCGGTGCAGTCCTCATAGCGGTAGATGTTTCGGAGCGAGTTGAACATGCTCGCTACAAAGAAGACTTCGTGGCCACTCTCACACATGATCTGCAAACACCCGTCATAGCGACGGACAGGGCAATCGAGCTCTTGATGAAATCAACCGCCGGCAGGCTGGATGACTCGTTGATTATGCTCGTCACGAAACTGCGCGAAAACAACGGTAATCTGCTCAAGATGATCCAGCAATTGCTCGATGTCTATCGCTATGAGGCAAATGCTCAACCGCATTTCTTCGACTCGATGAATCTCGGCATCACGGTAGAATCATGCCTCGACCATATGTCGGCGATCATAAAGGATCACGACCTGAGCGTGAAGGTGGAAATTCCATCAAACCTCAAAAAGGTTTGGGCCGACCATACTGCTATTCGCAGGGTGTTTACCAATCTGCTCGAAAACGCGATTAAGTATTCTCCCAGAGGAAGCAACATCAAGGTAGCCGCCCGCAACCTTCCCGGACACGTTCTGTTTAGTATCACCAACCCGGGAGCAGGCATTCAACCGGAAGATCTGCCCAAGTTGTTCAGACGCTACTGGCATAAGTCTCCTGAAAAAACATACAAACACAGCTGGGGTCTCGGTCTCTATCTGTGCAAAAAAATTGTGGAGACCCATAACGGAGAAATCTGGTGCGAAAGCGACCCCGGTCAATTGACCACCTTCTACATCAAATTGCCGGTTCAAAAGCCGGACCCTAAAACAAACAAGCAGCACAATAACGATCTGCAAGCAACAACACACTGATAGGTTAAGGAAAATGCAAAATTTATCTGAGTCCACAATCCGTATAGTTATCGTCGAGGATCACGAATTTACGCGTATTGGTCTGAAGATGGGTTTGGAACAGGTGCCGGGATTGAGCGTAATAGCCGAATCCGAAGACGGGCGTGAAGGCTTGAAGACTGTCATGGAATTGAAACCGGATGTAGTGCTAATGGATATCGAACTTCCTCATGTCGACGGCATTGAAGCGACACGCAGAATTCGCAAGGAATTGCCGGAAACAAGAGTGATCATGCTCACCTCGCACCAGAGCGATCAAGAAATATTTGCTGCGCTCAGCGCTGGAGCGAACGGATATTGTTTGAAAAACATCTCCAGCGCTCAACTGGGCACAGTGGTGCGCAGCGTGGCGGAAGGAGCGGTCTGGCTCGATCCCGGTATCGCCAATCGGGTTCTCTGCGCCTATGCCTCGGATAAACCCGGCAACGCAGTCCAAGGCAACACAAATGCAACCGGCAGTGGAACTAGAACACGAACAAGGGAACGCACCAATACGAGACTTTCTCCAAGAGAAATAGAAGTTTTGCGTCTGGTCGCTCAAGGTCTCAGCAATCAGAAGATCGCCGACCAACTCGAGTTGGGACTGGAGACCGTCAAAACGCACATGCGACACATAATGGAAAAGCTGACGGTATCCGACAGAACGGAAGCGGCAGTAAAAGCTATGCGCGAAGGATTGTTCTAGGGGAAAACCCAATCCAGCGCAAATCCTTTTCACCTCATTCCTGGTTTTTTCTGCAAAGAAGAACGGATTAATTCATCACTTACATATGAGTGCCAGGTATCCTTTTCAAAATACGTGTAGAGAAGTGTCAAATAGCCTCTTCGGTTATTCGGGGATGATTTTTGCCCCGGATAAATCTCTAAAAATGGAATGTGGCTAGCCTTCGGAAAATGAATGAAGATTCTATCGGCAGCGAGTTTGTCATCGCAGGGTGAATAAACATCTGCATAGCCCTGCAGAACGCAGGCTCTCTTCTTATCTTCGCAAAGGAAGCCCCTAATCTCCATCTCCACATCATAGTTGTGTTCCTTTGCCTTCCTCAGTACAAGTCTTTTGATAACCGCAAACTGGTTGGAAGGGTTCTTTGCTATGTATGCGCCTTCAAGCTGATCCTGGTTAGCGATTGCTGCAGACGGAAAGGCCGCACACGATATTAGAACAGCAACAAGATAAGTTCTCATAGCTACTTTCCTTGTTTTCAGACGCGTATAGTTAAAAGTTGCCTGTTACTTCTTCACGCTCATCAAACAGAAGATCTCTTTACCTTTTCTGGAATCGACCGAATCGGGCGGCTCGAAGACGATATCGAAGGAAAAGATGTCTTTGAAGACGGCGAATATATCATCGTTTGTCGTCGAAAATGGCGCACCACCACCACGGCGCTCTACAAGCCAGAAAAGCGAAATCATTTTGCCTGTCGGTTTGAGAAGATCACGCACTACATAAGCGTACTGTCTGCGGCGGGATGGGTGGATAGAGCAGAAGAAGGTGTGATCGAGCACGTAGTCGAAATGCCCGTCGTAATCGTGCATATCGAAAACATCTTTGTCGAGCACGAAGCCCTTTGAGTTCAAAATTCCAGCTTGAATGAACTTTTCGGTAGTTGCTTGCAGGGCTGATGGAGCGAAGTCGATTGCCGTCACTTCAAATCCGCGACTGGCAAACAGCATGCAGTCGTGCCCGGTCCCGCATCCCGGCACGGCAATTCGACCAGGCGGAACTTTGTAGGGCGAATCAAGAAAGGTCCTGAGCGGTGGAGAGATCTGGTTGAGTTCCCACGGCGTTCGCTTGACCCTGTATAGAGTCTCCCAATAGTCTTTTTCGTCAACAGTAGGTCGCTTGTTTAGATCTGCCGACATAGGACGCCAACGCTCTTTCCAGCCAATTCAAAAGGGATAACTAAAAGGATAAACTTTGATGACCCTTATGGCTAGCCACTTTCTTTAAGTAATAGCACAATCTGCCGCCCATTTTGTGTGTCGCAGGGCTGCCAAGGGTTTTCAAGAGTACAAAAGATTACGGCTTCTTAACTTGGGCAAAGCCCCAAAGTGGCTGGATGGGGTTGGTTATGCCCAGGCCGAACTTCGCTTTGGCCCTATTACAAAGTAAATTTGAGGCTCAATGGAAGTCTCTAGCCGGCAGAATTGGATTACCGGGCAAGACAGGCAATTTCTCGAACTTTTCTGCAAGTATGTTCGCCACTCCATCTTCTAGCTGTAATTTTCCTTTAACAGACATAAAAGAAGTGCGCATTATCAAATGTCGAAACGCCGAAAACACTTGCGGATTGACAATAATATTCGCGACGCCGGTTTCATCTTCGAGAGTGATGAAAACGAATCCCTTTGCTGTTTCCGGTCTTTGCCGGCAAATAACCCCACCGGCAACGGACATGACTTTTCCGTGCTCTGATTCTTTGAGCTCGTGGCAAGATTTGATTCCTGAATTCTGCGCCCATTGCCTGTAGAAGGACATCGGATGAGCCCCTGTTGAAAGTCCCAGGGTCCTAAAATCAGCCACTATTTCTTCAAGACTGGACATTGGCTGAACGTCCTCTACAGGCTTTTTCTCCAGGAGATCGAGCAATGGTGTAGCAGGAGGATTATTCAACTTCGATAAGACTTCCCATAATGCTTTGCGGCGCCCAGGATACAAAGTCTCAAAAGCTCCCGCCCGGGCCAGCTGTTTCAAATCACTCGGTGATAAGCCGCTTCGTTGAAGAACATCCTCGAGCGATGTGAATTTTCCACCAGAAGCGAAAACAGCTTTCAACGTTTGCATTGATTTGTTTCCCAATCCATGAACAAATCTCAATCCGATACGAAGAGCCAATTTTTGAGTTCTTCTTTCCTCAATTTTGTTGGCCTCACTTTGCTCTTTTTTCTTATTCGCATTGGCAAATCCGAATGCACCAAAACCCTCTTTCTGCTCAACGACTTCAATCGTGCAATCCCAGTCGCTTTTTGCCAAATCAACACTCAAAACTTCCACTCCGTGATTCATTGCATCGCGAATCAGAGTTGCCGGACTATAGAAACCCATTGGCTGGGCATTCAAAATCGCACAGTAAAACTCAGTCGGGAAGTATCGCTTCAAATACGCAGAAGCGTAAACCAAAAGAGAAAATGAAGCAGCATGACTTTCCGGGAATCCGTAATTAGCAAATGCTTTTAGTTGATGCGTAATGATTTCGATAGCTTCGGCAGAAAAGTCGTTTTTCTTCATCCCCTCGGCCAAATCATCGCAAAGCGCAGACATTCTTTCCAGAGAGCGCTTGTGACTCATCACACGTCTGAGATGATCGGCTTGTGCAGCAGTGAATCCAGCAGCAACCACAGCCAGCTTCATTCCTTGCTCTTGAAACAGCGGCACTCCCAATGTACGTTTCAAAATCGGCTCTAAAGTCGGATGAAGATACGTGACTTGCTCATCCCCTCGCCGGCGCCGCAAGTAGGGATGGACTATATTTCCTTGAATAGGCCCGGGACGAACAATTGCAATGGAAACAATAATGTCATAAAAACACTTCGGCTTTATGCGCGGAAGAATGTTCATTTGAGCTCGAGATTCAACCTGAAAAACACCGACCGTGTCCGCCTTCGTAAGCATTTCATAAATAGCCGGATCGCTCATATCCAGGCGTCCAATGTCAATGTCGAGTCCCCGATATTTATGCACATGCCTTAAACCTTCTTGAATGAGAGTGAGCATTCCAAGTCCAAGCAAATCGATTTTGATCAAACCCATCAAATCAATGTCGTCTTTATCCCATTGAATAACAGTGCGTGCCTCCATTGATGCAGGTTCAATGGGCACCACCTCACCAAGTGCACTTCCGCAAAGAACGAAACCGCCCACGTGAATAGATCTGTGCCGGGGCAATTGATGCAATCCAGCTACAACACGAATAAGTTGCTGAACACGTTTGTCCTTTACATCCAAACCTGCTCTTTCCGCACCACCAGCTCTCAAATTCAAGGCTGCTTCATGTGCTTCCATATGGCGAGCCTCAGCAGAGAGAGAATCCGCCTGTTCCTGAGAAAACCCTAAAACACGTGCCGCATCTCTTACAGCCGAGCGACCACGATAAGTGATTACCTCACAAACCATTGCAGCGTGTTCTCGCCCATACTTTTCATAAACATATTGAATTACCTTTTCTCTCTCCTGATGCGCAATATCAAGGTCAATATCGGGAGGCTCGTTGCGGCCAGCAGAAAGAAAGCGTTCAAAAAGCAAATCCATACCGATTGGATCTACAGCAGTAATCATCAAGCAATAACACACAGCCGAATTAGCTGCAGAGCCTCTCCCCTGAACGGCGATACCGTTTTTTCTGGCAAAATCGACGATATCCCACATGATCAAGAAATATGGAGCCAGACCCAAATTAGTGATCATGCTCAATTCATAATTGATCTGTTTGAGATGCTTCTCTGTCAGATCGGGATAGCGAATCTTCGCACCTTCCCAAACCAGCTTTTCTAAAATGCCGTTGTGAGTAGTACCAGGCTCCAATTCATAGTAAGGCAATGGTGGCTTGAAGGCACCCAGGCGGAACTGGCATCTCTCTGCAATACGAATAGTATTTGCGATTCCTGTCAGATCATGGCGCCATAGATATGCCATTTCATCAGGCGATTTCAAATAGAAACTGCCGTTGGCTCTCAATCTTCTACCAGCATTTACCAGCGTAACATCGTGTTTTATACAAGTGAGAACATCATGCACCATCCGGCCTTCCGGTGCAGCATAATGAATATTGTTTGTCACTACCCATGGTATCGCCATGGTATTTGACAATTCCAGCAATCTTTTGGCAATAACACCTTCTTGATTCAGAAAATGATTCCAAACTTCCAGATAAAAACGATCAGGAAAAATATCTTTTAGTTGCCCGGCAATGTCTTTTGCTTCCTCGATGCGCTCTAAGAACAGTGCCGAAGGAATACGACCATGTGGACAACCGGAAAGAGCGATCAATCCTTGAGAGCGCTCCTCTAAATGCTGATAGGAAACTCGAGGTTTGCCCCGCGCTTTCTGCATGCGAGCCTGTGTTAACAGATAGCTGAGGTTTTTGTACCCTTGTTCATTTTCAACAAGAAGAATCAGATGCGAATCATCTTCAATCGTAACCTCACAGCCAATGATTGCAGGAAATTCCAACTCTCTGGCTGAGTATGCAAATCTGACAATACCGCCAAAATCGTCATGGTCTGTTATGGCAAGAGCAGACAAACCGAGTTCTTTTGCACGCATGACCAACTCTTCCGGGTTGGACGCACCATCCAGAAATGAAAAGGACGAATGACAATGCAGCTCGGCATATCTTTGACAACCAGCAGTCACAGCTATATAGATGTAAGTCTTCAGGGATTTCCAGGGTTAGCACTTCTTAGACACGGAGAATCTGGCGGAAGCTTCAGCTACAAGCTCCACTGATAGCAGCAACGGGCGCTGCCACGGGGAATCTAGGATTTTTCTCCAGGACTCTAAGGTTCTAGATCTACAACAATACCATACTTCCGTATGGCTGGCAATAAAATATCCAAAATATGTCGATCAGTCGAAATTCAATCGTTCGTCGGCTCCGGCTTATTAATCTCATCCACCACCGGCATATTCGGCGCACTGGAAGAAGAAGCTTCTCTCGAGCGCGGCGATGAATTCTCTTGGGCGTTTGTGCCGCTCTCTTTCTTTTGCTCTTGTTTCTTATGCAATCTGGCCTTCACATCCAATTTGCCTGGCGCACCGAAAATCATATGCAGCAGCGGATGCCTCTTGCCCAAAATTTGATTGACCTGAAGCGAAACCTTATTGATGTTCTCCAACGCCTCATTCGTATGTTTTAGGGTGCCTCTGAGATCGTCTCCAAAACCTGGGCTATTTACGAAACCATCTACTTTATCCAAAGTGTGACGAGCCTCGACGATAATTGCTTTCAAATCGCCGCGCACCTCTTTGTCTTCAGCAAGTTTTTCAAAGGTCTCCAGACCACGCTGCACATGAATCGTCGCTTCATTCAAACGGGCAAGCGATTCTTTCACATCATTGCGCAATTCTCTATCGGAGAGCAGTCCATCGACTTGCTGCATGGTTTTCTGAATCGATACTGCAGTATCGCGTGCGCGTTTGGCTGTTTCCTTCAAATCAGCAACGAATTGCGGATTATCGATAA
Organism: Candidatus Obscuribacterales bacterium; assembly: GCA_019745505.1. Classification (GTDB taxonomy): domain Bacteria; phylum Cyanobacteriota; class Vampirovibrionia; order Obscuribacterales; family Obscuribacteraceae; genus QKMZ01. The sequence continues at coordinate 13,110 of JAIETE010000013.1, forward strand.
TCTTGTTGATTCTCTTGGACGTGACTCTTACCTCATCGGCAAGCCCGCTCACTTTGTCTTCCATGGTCATAGTCTTGTCGGCTACCGGTCCGAATTTTTCTGACGCTTTGGAAATATTCTGTGTTGCTATCGAAATATCATCTAGATTTTTTGCGACCTTCTTCTCAAGTTTGTCAAAGCTGATCTTACTCAGACTGGCAGTCAAATTATCGATGATCACCTCGGGACGACCGGGGTCCTGCCCCATGATCTCCATCGTCTCGTCCAGCGGCTTCGGCGGCGGCTTGGTCGGATCATATTTAGGCAAAGAGATATCAACATACTTTACGCCGACGACGTTATTGCTCAATATCTTGAATGTTGCGCCTTCCGGAATCGTTATTTTCGATTTGTTGATCTGCATTCTTACATGCACGGCATCCTTGCCTCTCAAATGAATGCTCTCTACCGAACCTACACGCACTCCGTTCACCAAAATCGGAGCATTATCATTGAGGGCTGCAATTTCGTGGAAGTGAACATTGAATCGTTGCTGAGGATTCCAGGGCGAAACGGCCTTGAACCATAGGTAGGCTCCCATAAGAAAGATGATTGCAATCAAAACGAAAACGCCCATGCGTCCATCGCGAATTGCCGAATTGGAATCGGTGGTGATTGACATGAAAGCGCTATACCTTCTTAGATTGGGAACATGAAATAAGTGAATACAAAATTGGCAATTACGGCGTAGATAAACATTTTAGAGACCGCATGAGATGCAGTGGTGCCACCATCTTCATTCGAGTAGAGACCACAGGCACTGCCGACGATGACAGCGATCACGGGGTTGAGAAAAATCAACTTGACGAAATAGACAATTATGTCTTTCTCGTGAATGGAGACGCGAGCAATCTCCAAAAATTCCTGCCACGAGCTGACACCGATAGTGGGCGCGTAAAAAGCTGCTGTAGCAAATCCAAAAACCAATCCATATGCTGCAAGCGGCACAGCCATAATCAGCCCAGCCAGAAAGCGAGGGAAAACAAATACTTCGATAAAATCCGTCGGACCATTGGCGTCTACATATAGTTTTGCATTGTAGGAAAGCAATACTGTGACCCGCGCAGCCCAAAAAATACTGACAGTGAGCGGACCGAGTTCGCGCAGCAGCCCAATCGAAATCGCCGCACCGGAACTGTCCTGCGCTCCGTATCTGGTGGTCTCCAAAATAGTCTCAATTGTCAGAGCAAGAGAAATGAAGATTGCAGTGACAACAATAAGAGGAAGCGACTTGGGACCGAGATAGTTGCAGATGCGCCTGAACTCCTCGAAATCGATGCGTGTATAGCAAGTCGGGTTGAACAGGCACGGAATAATGCGAGCCAATATTCCCAGCGGCACAAAGAGGCTGAGAAGCTGTCGATCCGTTGGCAGTGCGTCCACAAACCTGGGCATTTGATTCTCTACAATCGGTCAAATCCAAAATTAGCAGACTTGACAGCCGCATATCAAGCAATAGACCGACATCTAGGTCATAAGAGGATGAAAACTTTATCCTATTTGGCAGACCGGGAAAATTTCCGAAAGTTTCTTCCGGAGCGCAGAGAACGCCTTTATTACTTATAATTTCCGCCGCTCGCGTCGTTCCTTGGCGCGGGAGGCGTAAAAACCGGTACTGTCGGAGTTCTGCCCTCGTCGCAATTGTTCATCAACCGAGCGGCGCACTTCCGGACTGAGCGCATCAAAACGCTGCGAAAGCTCCTCCTGCGCACGTCTATAACCCAATTCCGCCTGGGGATTATGCTCTCCGGCGAAGGTCGTCATCATCCGCTGCTCTGCCATTTCATTGGCGGTAGCAACGAGAGCTGACACGTATTCACGATTATCTATGATGCCTTTATTATTCAACGTCTCGAGCATGCGTATTTTATTGGCGTATGGCAGGCGATCCACAGCTTCCATCGCTTTGCGCAAAGCCCGATTTTGCTCGTCAACATCCAGCTTGCCGGCTTTCCTATCTGCCTGCCAGCGCATGTCCGCAAAGATTAGAAGTTCTCGCAGGGAGCTCTCCAGACCGTTCGTGTCGATCTTTCCATTCACCCACTCCTGCCGGGCCAGTGCAATTTGCCGCTCAGTATTGGTTTTACCAGCCGCCACATCATTGGCAATTTGCTCGCGCAGCTTAACTTCCGCCTCCTTGGGAGGCAATGAGGCCATATAGAGGTCAGAGAGTTTCATAGACCTTCCTGCACTCTTCAGATGATCCGCTCGTTTCGACCAGGTACTGTCGATTTCCACCGTCGGTGGTTTGCCGTTGTGGATGTCGGTGACATTGATGTAATGTCCATCGCCGCGCCCACCGTCATGATTGTTAGGCGCATCTTGCCAGATAGGATCGTTGCCACTGTACACATAAATCACAGCAGGCAGTTTGCCGTTGCGTTTGGCCTCCAGCAGTGCATCTTCCATTTCAGTTTCGTTAGTAAAAGGTTTACCGTACTGCCTGCCCCCCAGGGCTCGGGCTTTCCACAAAACCAGGTCAGGTTCGTCCTGACCGGTTACCAGCTTATTCATTCGCAATATGTCGGATACATAAAGACCGGCAAACTTTTTTTCCTCCGGCGGATGAACGGAAAAATCGATAACTACTTCGCCCAAATTGACGGCTTCCGGGCGGCGGTCGTTCTGGCGATAAGCGATACGGCCTTCCTTTTCGCCGATTCCATCATTTAGAACCAGATTGATAGCCGCAACCTGAAACAGCTCGCTGGCATGGCTGCGTTGTCCTGATTTAGGGAAGTCCAACTTCGAGGTGTCGTGCGGAGTCGTGTCGATTGGCAGAGCAACGCCGTTTTTTGTCAGAACTTCACCGTTCAGTGCAGCATCAGCGACGAGCTTGGCGGCCTTTTCCGGATGACGCATATATGCTCGCACTTCAATTACAGCGGCTCCGCATGTGTCATGAACACCTTGATCGATTGATGTCGGATCGGCAGCCATGGATAGTACTTGCTCGGCAATATTGAAGCGCTGTTCGTCAGTCAGTGTCGTAGTGCGGTTCTCAATCAGTCGCCGCAATTCACGATAGGTCGCATCGACTTGCTCGCTGCTCAGTCCGGCTGCTCGAGCACGAATCTCGAGTGCTTCCATGTTATTGGAGAAGCGCTCTCTCCGCGAAGCATCAAGTTGGTCAATAGCATTGGTAAGTTTGCCTCTCTCTTCGAAGGCTCGTATGCCGGGGATTTCAAGACTTGCCAGAAGCAAATCCGACTGAGGGAAGCCTTGCAACTGCGGTTCGAAAGCTGATTTTCTCGAACTGGGAGATTCGAAATGCCCATATTCACGAGAGTCCCAGTATAGTCGTTCGCTTATTTCGTCGCGCTTAGGTGCAAGAGCAGGAGTTAGTTGCTCTAGTGGGAACGTCATTTTGGATTAAAGCCCTGAAGTCCAGACGTATGTATACGGACGGCAGGCTTTTTCGTCAGCGCAAAGATTAATCCGTGAAAGCTCGAGGAGCGGGAATCTCAGTCATAAACTCCTTCGATTTGCCAGGAATCTTGGAGATGTCGCTTAGCCAAGAGTACAACCAGGCTTTCACTTATCTCAGAGCTTTGAGACGGTTGAATCATAGCCACGTAATAGGAGTTTCTGATTAGTTTGTCCCACCAAAACCCAGACAAACATTCAGGCGTTGTAATTAATGAGATGCGATACCAATTGCCCGCATAAGCAAGAGACACAGGCTGGTCATCTTTCAATTCAACCATTACTTTGACAGGCTCATGCGGCTTCTTCAAAACGAGATTAGAAACAAGACCGGCAGCACCGGCACGTTTCAAAATATAGTCAACATCAACTGGATTCACTGACTGTTTATAAGTTTCCGATACTGTTCTTCTTATACTTCTAGCCCTGGTATCGATTACGTGAGCCCAGCAGCCACTGCCGGTCAGCCCATAGCCGTCACTGGCTTGAGGATGCACCACTTTACCTTCACCAAGCCGAGTAGTCAGACGCTGCAAAAGGAGCATGGAAGGTTCGTTCAAAACCATCTGCTCGTCGACTGTTGCAGACATTGAAAGATGCGATTGCTGCCATGTTTCATCGCAATATCGCTGAACCGCAACTCGCACTCCGGTAAATTCTCTTTGAAGTTTTGTGGTTTCAAGGGATAGTTTGATTACTTCGATAAGAAATTTGGCGCTGTTGGTTGGAGCGATGAGCTTAATCGGTCGCTCGTCGAATAAATCATTCTCGTTGAAGAAGCTGACGAGAAGCTCTTCTGCGCACAAACCATCTCTTTTCAAATCAGAAGACAATCTATCAATCAGCGACTTCAATATAAATAGAGTTTGATTCAAAGATTCGATTGGTGCTCCGATTTCCATCGAACATTGGCGGTCTTTGAGAACTTGAGGCAAGGTAGGTCTTCTATGATCCAGACCAAGCGCAAGTTCGTGCGCTTTCCTTCCTTCATCGTTAAAACGTTCTGCTACCGATGCAATCGAAAGTCTCGCAAATTCGCCGATTGTTTTGATGCCCAAATCACGCAATATATCTACTGATTCTTGTTCAAGCGGCAGATACTCCACAGGCATAGGAGCAATAAATGATTTGTCCTTACCATGAGGCACCATATGCCAGCGACGCCCTTTCAAACGAGTCGCTATCGATGCGGCAAAGGCACTATCAGCAATTCCTATTCTTGATTCGACATAACTAAGCTTGCTCAAAATTTTCAGAGCATTAGTTGCCAATCGACTTTCCCCGCCAAGATGAGAAAGTCCGGAGGCATCCAGCAGAAAAATTCCCGGTTCGACGCCTGAAACGCGAGGCGAAAGATTAATCAGTTGTCTGGCAATTTCAGTCTGAGCTTCTTCATAAAGCTTGGTGTCATATTGCAATGAAATCAAATCACCGCAAATTGCACGTGCTTCTGAAAGCCGCATACCAGGCTGTATATACTCTTTACTCGCCAGAGCAGAGCAAACAACAATCTTCTGGCTGAGCGTCTTTTTTCCCTCACCTCCGGTGACGAGAACCAGAGGCTTATTCTTCAAAGAAGGATCATACTTTAGCTGTGCGGCGATCTGGAATCGGGGAATGCGTAAACAGGCTATTCGAGACATTTGATTTTCCCCGCACCTCTATAGCTTGAGAGAGTCCATCCCTGAGAACATTTCCTTTAATAGCAGGCATAAATGCCGCACAACCGGATAATCCGTCTTGTGAATCAATGGGTAAATCCCACGAAAAATTCAATTGAGTGTGAAACCCCCAACTAAAAGAAGAATTAGTCATACGATTGTTGTCGCGCAAAACAATCAATGCCGACTTCGATCTGTCCAGGGCACGCTTTAATCGAGCATGCATTCGACTTGTGATTCTCAAATTTTCACTGTCAAAAATAACCACATCGAACACTTGTGACAGCAATAATTGTTCTGCCGCCCAGAGGGCATTGAACTCAGGATTTACAGTCAAATTGCGCACAACCCAAAACTTGCCTTTGGATGCGACAAGGCTGGGCACAGATGTAGAAGCAAAATTACCATCTCCGACAAAAGCCCAATCTTCCGCAGAAAGACGACCAGATGGATCTATATATGCTACGTGCAAACCGGAAGAACACCAATTTGCCACAGCTTTTCGAAGCAGGGTAGTTTTACCGGATGAAATACTGCCAGCCCACTCAGTAATACGCCTGCGCAAAAGACCGTTGACCAGTTTTGCATCGACTTCTGCAACACCAGTTAAAAGGGCTTTGTGTCTTCTCTCTGCAGAGAACCACTTGCCAGGGAAAAGTTGTTCTAATTGCTGCTTTAACGCAAAAACACTGACTTGACTGCCCATTCTTGATTCTTTCTTCTAGATGCTGCTCATGCTTATACGAACAAGCCGGGTACGCCCGTCTTGCTGCTTGCCTGTACCGCGCTTTTTCGATACCATACATATGTATACCATAACTTTATCAGCAAAGCAAGACCTGAATCGCCAGCCGCCAAAGCAATGAAAAGCAGCATCCCTAAAGGATGTCGAGCAAATCAAATGGTCCGCAAATTAAAAGTCAGCCCTGCGAAAGAGTCTCCGCTTTTGCCGCTTGCTCTGCTTCGGCTTCTTTGGCATTCGCAGAGGCTACAAATCCGACCTCGCGAATTTCAGGCAAAAGAGAGGCGTTGCCTTCAGCAACAGCTTCATCAGTTTCTTTCTGCAAATACAAATTATTAAAAAGGACGTTCAATACACAAGCCGCCGGCAATGAAAAAATAATTCCCAGCATGCCATCCAATCGAGCACCAATCATGATGGCAATAAAAATCATGACCGGATGCAGACCAATCACATTGCCGATATATCTCGGTGCCACCAAATTATCTTTCAGCCACTGAAGTCCATTGAAAACAGCAAACAGAATGAGAATCTGTGCAAAACGATTCACAGGAATCGTATCCATTCCATCGATAGCAACAACAATTGCAGCTGGAATAAAACCGATAGGCGGTCCGATTACAGGAACGATTTCCCAAATAGCTAGAAAAACACCCAGAATCAGCGCGTAATGCATTCCCAGTGCAAAATAAACACCAATCATTACGGCACCGAAAAGCAGACCGAGCACTATTTGTCCTCGGAAAAAGGCCTGCAAACTACTATCCATCTGCTGTGCCATGTTCTGGCAGCGCGCTTGCGCACGACGCGGAAACAACTTGATGATCGAATCTCGGATTCGGTGTCCATCGAGCAAGAAATAGAACGACACTACAAGGACGCTCAATCCGTACATAAAAATAGTCATTGTCGAAAATGCCATTTCTTGTATGCGCGTTAGAATTTGGCTCGATTCAGGCTTCGGCAAATTTGAAGCAAAAGTGGACAAAATATCCATCGCTTTTACTTCGATCTTGGCTGCGTGAAGTTTCTCCTCGAGGGGATGCAAAGCTGCAATCAACTTATCCACGATCTGCGGTATCTGCTGGAAAACCGATTCGCCCAGTTGAGCGACCTGATAAATCATGGCCGGAACAATAAGAACAGCCGCGACGATTGCCGTCAGACCCAAAACAAGATAGACGATAAAAATTGCGCCCGCCCGAGAATGCACATACTTCTCCAACCAATCAACGACATTGATGAACAAGTAAGAAAGCAGGATCGAAATACCCAATATTCGCAAAATGTCCGCGAAATAGGACGCCACCTGACAACAAAGAAACAGTGCCGCAAATGAAAGAGCGACAACCGTGAGTTGGCGCTGAACCAGAGCCAGCCTAGCCAACTTCTCCTGCGTCTTGTCATCTAATTTCGGCTTTTCTTGCTCTGCCATCTCTTGCTCGACCATCAATTGCTCATTCGCGAACAAAACTCTCCATACACTATCAAATAAGATGCTATCGAGTATTCAAGACCTGCTTCAAGTAATTAATTCTAGCTTTCAAGTCGGGCGTCAAATCAGCTTCGCTCTGTCCATCCAGAACCCGGCGATATTCGTACAGCGCCTCCTCCTTCTTGCCCAGCTTGTAATAAGCATCGCCAAGCAGAAGGTGATAATCCCGCT
>JAIETE010000192.1 GCA_019745505.1 Candidatus Obscuribacterales bacterium
TCCAACCGGCAGTGTCACCACAGATCGAGGTCGTGCCCACCGAGAACCAGCACCCATGCGCCGATTCCGGTGCCCTCAATCTAGTCCCAACTATTTTTCAGTACCGAGCAATCTGCAGTGGTTTACATCAATAGAGCAGTTGTTGCGGTCCCAGCCACCGACTAAAGTAGTGGATTGCGGTAGTAAATTGCTCTGTGTGGCAGAAATTCTGCAGTTGTTGAAGTCCCAACCACCACCGCGAATTGAAGATTGAGGAAGAAGTTTGCTCTTTGGGGCGGAGATTCTGCAGTTGTTAAGATCCCAGCCTCCGCCACGAATTGAAGTTTGCTGAGCCATCAGTTTGGTCTGGGTGGCAGAAATTCTCAGGTTATTGCCATCCCAGCCACCACGAGGCAAAAAGCTATCTTCAGCCTGCGCTTGTGGAGCGAAGGATACCAGTCCAGCAACCAGCAACATCATCGAGAAAACAGCTTTCATTCTCTTCACTCCTAGCAGGGGGCTCTCACATTTGGGTTAACCGAGGGGCGACAAAAATTAGGGTGAAATCTGAAAAAAGTTTTTCTACGCCCCAAAAGCCCAGCCCTGTGGGAAATATTTCAAAAACCTACGACCAACTTTGCAACGAACAACTCGTACAAGAGAGCTGATGGGCCAGATGATTCAAGTTTTCGTCAAGCAGGGTACCGTCAACGAAGTCTATCGCGCTGCTTGATACTGCTAAGACGCGGGGCTCAGCAAATCATCCGGTGGCTCATACGCCGGCGCAAGACCATTCCCGGCTTGTTGCCGGTATGCCTGCCATTCTGCAGCACAGGAACGCCATTGACCAGCACATGCAGCACGCCTTCGGACAATTGATGCCCATTCTCGAATGTCGCATTCTCGTGCACCCTGTCGGGGTCGAAAATGACTATATCGGCCGCGTATCCCTGGTCCAATTTGCCTCTGAAAAGCAAACCGAGATTGGCTGCCGGTAAAGCAGTGAGGCGCCTTATCGCTTCAGGCAGAGAAATGATCTTTTCAGTTCTCACATACTTCTCCAGCAGGCGGGTGAAATTTCCATAGGCGCGCGGATGGGTTTGAGACTTGAGATATTCTCCGGATGGGGACATAGAAGAGCCGTCAGAGCCAAAAGTAACCCAGGGCAATTTCACTTGTTTGACTATGTTTTCTTCGCTCATCCAAGAGTAGACGGTGTCTACTCTGCTGCCGTCCTCGACCACCAGATCCATTGCCACGTCGGCCGGATGCTGTCCTCTCTCATCGGCAATCTGCTTGAGAGTCTTACCAGTAAGCGGTTTGAGAGCCTCAGACTTGAAACCAACCAACAAAATTCCTTCAGGACCGGCATGCATGTACCCGTTTTCCCAGCCCGTTGAATCTGCGAGCATTTCTTCTTTGACTCGCGAGCGAATGGCTGGATCTTGCAAACGCTTGATCCACTGATTCAAACCACCTTCTTGAACCCATGTCGGCATGGCGGCATCCAGTCCCGTATGCGCGCGAGTATACAGATACATGTCTGCAGAGACGCGATGTCCAGCCGCACGAGCCTTCTCAAGCTCAGCAATCACTTCGTCCATTTTTGACCAATTACGCTTGCCAGCCGCTTTAAGATGATAGATTTCGCCAGGAATTCGGGCCCGCTGACAAATTGAAATCAGTTCGCGCACACCCTCGAGCAAATGGTCTCCTTCACTGCGCAGGTGTGATGCATAAATACCCCCTCGCTTTGCGGCTTCCTCCGCCAGACAGACCAATTCATCAGTATCGGCAAAGCATGCCGGCGCGTAAATGAGAGCCGAAGACAGTCCTACAGCTCCTTCGGACATAGCCAGAGAAACCAAATTGCGCATCATGGAAAGCTCCCGTTCATTCGGCTTTCTGTCTTCTTGCCCGAGGACATATTCGCGCACGGTGGTAGCGCCGACGAAAGATGCAACGTTGGTCGAGATACCTTTCAATTGCAACCGATTTAGAAACTCGCCAAGACTGCGCCAATTGATCGTGAACTTGATATCGGTCTGTTCATCAGCCATTTCCTTCGCCATCCGATCATTGAGCGGTCCCATGGACACCCCTTCTCCGATGACCTCTAAAGTGACGCCCTGACAAATATTGCCCTCCGACAAACCATCGTGAAGCAGCGCCCTGGTTGCGTGGCTAAGCATATTTATAAATCCGGGCGCAACGGCTAAGTCGCGGGCATCGATTTTGAGACCGGCGTCGGCGTATTTGAGATTGCCAATATCGACGATTATGCCGCTGCGCAGTCCAATATCGGCAATGTACGGCTCGCCACCGGAGCCGTCGTAAATTGTGCCGCCCATAATCAGGGTGTCAAATTGCATGAGATTCCGGCCCGGGCACTGTCGATCTCCTTGGCGGTAGCACTGGCGGTGGCAGTAATGCTAGTCTTTTTTGACTTTGGACCAGAGCTTCAGCATCCATGAGGACTTCTGCTTGGCACTCGATTCATCGGAAACTTGATCGGGAGTATCCCAGGCCACTTGTTTGAGGGCTTCGTGAAACTCAAGGCCGGTGCGAGCGCACATCTGCAAAACTCTGGCAACTTGTTCGGGTTTGAGAATCTCGTCTTTGACCAGGTCTTGGCTCTGAATCGCGGCATCGATAAGACGCTGATCGACCATTTGGGTGGAAAGCAGCACTTCCCCGAGGCTGACACCGAGCTGTTGAGAGAGATTTCTCGCTTTGACCATGTCGTTGTCGGTAAGAATTCCGGACAACTGCAAGAATTCGATCACAGTATTGGTTTTGTCGATTTGTTCCTTTCGAGCCAATTTCTCTTCCAGAACCGCACGCACCGTCACGCCTTGCGTGTGCGCCGTGCGCAATATCTCGGCTGCCTGATTGGGGTTTAGATGCCCCTGAGCGACGAGATCTTGAAGTTTCAAACTTTCCTCTAGAGTGGTATTGGAAATCATGCCTGATTGAACGAGCACATCGCCAATCTGTCTGTGACTTTCCAGACCGACTTCCACCGCCGTAATCTTATCGCCTTCGGTGACAATACCGGCAGAGGTGAGCAAATCACCGACCCGCACGGACTCTTTGCCGGGCTTATAAGCGCCGACCTGCTGCAGAGACTCTTCTATCGTCTGCTGCTTGCGCGACGCGGATCGCAAGCCTTCTACGGCTTGCTCGCGGCTGATTTTGCCGTCCCGTAAAAGCACTTGCGCGGTCAGCGCCGATGCCAGCAAAGCCGGCGATACAGCTCGGTTAAGAACCAGACAACGGCCCACAGGCAGATTGTTTTCATGGCTCTGTCTTACCGCTTCTTCCATGCGCTCAGGCGTAACCACGCCAGCCGCCTGCAGTAATTCACCCAATTCGTTTGACGACATCGATTCGCGCTGGGGTGGCTGCCAACCGAGGCGACGGAACGATTCCTCGAGGGTGATTTTGCTCTTGCAAGCGAGGTTGAGCGCTTTGATGCCGAAATCGTTGGCAATCACGCCCTCTCGAAGAAGAGACTGTACTTCGATAGCAACTTGCAGATCGCTTTCGGAAATTTCACCGATACTCATCAAAACCCGACCCAAAGGAGTGGTCGACTTCTTCGCTATTTGCAGCGCTTCCATCAACACTTCCGGACGGATTACATTGGCTGCCACCAGCAACTCACCAATTCGCTTGGGACCTGCTCGTCTCTCTTTGACAATTTCCATTCTTAACGACTACCTGAAAATGCAATTCTCAAATCGGCAAAGCGCTTGTGTCTTCCAGAGGGAAGACAGAATTCGTGGGGGTCAATCTTTAGTCTAGCAGGCGAAACGCACTACCAGCCTTGAAATACCATAACCCAAATAAAGAATGCCCAATTCTGGCACACTTAAAACCGTCGATTGATAGCCTCAAATGAGGACTAACTCTGCATCTTCCGAAATTCTGTAAAAATTACTTTCTAAATGACATAGAGCAAGCATCGCCCAAGAAGGTGATGCTTGCTCATAGAGCCAAACAGTTTTTCGGTGGTTTGTTAGGAGCGATGCAGAACATCGCCCATCCAGGATTTAGTAGTTATCGTCGTAAGGAACAACGAAACCTTTGCCCTGGAAGATCATGCTGTGGCTGCCGGAGTGGGGGCTCGGATAGCCAACGAAACCATGGTGCATTCCGTAGAACAAACCATGTCTGGCTCCGTAGAGACCACCGGCGAGGAGTCCTACAGGACCACCGACCAAGCCGCCGGCTACCAATTCATAGGTGCCGTCTTCTTTGCCGAGGTTGCGGGAAACCATCTTGGTACCGCCAATTGCACCCTTAACAGCATCTTGGAATGCAGCAGTCGGAACATCCCAAATGGTTGTTACGGCCATGCTGACCAGTCTGCAGGGGAAGTATGCAATTTCGTAATACACACGCGCCGACTCAGGACGCTCAGGATAGGCAAAACTGGGAGCTGCTACCGAAGTAAGCAGACCAGCCGCCAAGAGTAACGAGGAAAGGACCTTCTTACGCATTATTTTCACCATCTTTCCTATTTAAGTGGTTCAAAGGGGGCTTACTTCTCTTCCATGGTCAGATAGGACCATCTGCTGTATGGCTTTTCCCAGCCTTTCTTCCAGCCATGACCAAAACCATGGAATCCGCCGATGGTTCCACCGACAATCGCTCCGCCTGTTCCGAAAACCGGAGCAGCAGCCGCCAATTGTCCAGCGCCTTTCTCATCGCCGAATTTGCCTGCCCAGTGAGTTGTTCCTTTGAGGGCGCCATGATAGCCGCCATCAATAGGACCACTGATAAGACCAGTAACCAAGGCGCCTTCCAAAGCACCAGCCGTTCTGAAAGGAGCTTGCAAGCACCACATAATAGGCTTGGCTTCGTAGTCAAGCGCGAGAGCAGGAGCTACTGCGCTCACGGCGACCAACGCCGAAAATACGATACGACCGATTGATTTCATTGTTTTTACCACCATTTTCCAGACTGCCCGTCAAAACTGTTTGGCTCGATGCCAGGCAGTGCTAGTAACTACTTCTCTTCGGTAACCAAATACGATTCAGTACTGAAAGGCTTTTCCCAGCCCTTCGAGAAGGCATGCTTAGCACCATGCAAAGCGCCGTAAGGGATGCCCCATACGAAGCCTACCGGGAAGCCAAGCAGTGCGCCTGCGATATTTTGTCCTGCACCCTTGGAATCACCAAAGTGCTCGGCCAAAGTGCGCTGGCACTTCATAGGAACGCGGTACAGCGAATCAACAACGATTCCTTCCGGAACGTCGATGAGCAGACCGGTTGTTACCCCACCCAATCCAACCATATTGTGAACAGGACCATCGCCGTCAGCGAACGACGGGGTAGCCGTTCCCAGAGCGAGCGCTCCTGAAATTAACATCGCGAGAGTTCTTTTGGTCATGTTTTTCCACCTGGCAGGGAGGATGGCTCTACTGCGAACCACCCTCATAAAGTACCTAATGACTTGATAGGGGTCTCATCGACTTTCCTATGTCTTCCTACTCATCTTTGAAAGTGAAGGCATCTTTGGAGAACGGTTTGTCAAAACCGGTCTTCATACCGTGCCATCCACCATCAGCAATACCGTAGGTGCCGCCGCCGATTGCTCCGAAAGGACCACCGACGATTGCGCCAAACATTTGATGGTATTTTCCATCTTCATTGCCGAGTTTGCCGGCAACCCACTTAGTTGACTTGATTGCGCCTCTGTTGCCATCTTTGACAACTCCGAGCGGCACTCCGACAACTGTGCCCACTCCGGATCCGACCATTCTTACCGGAAGAAAAACAATCTTCTGGAAGGTGGTTTCGTCGGCCATCGCTGGGGCTACCAAGGAGCCGACAAATACCGAAGCCAGCAAGAACGAGGAGGCTAACTTTTTAAACATGCTTTTCTCCATCTCTTAGCAAGCGTTCTCTAATTCCCCGACCAGCGGTCTTGGGACACAAGCAATTCTACCTAATTTGTACGGCGCGTCCATGTTTTCGCGAATAATGTAAAAACGCTCGAAATGCCGAAAACGCCATCCCTGTTTGGTTTCTGGCGAATGACACTCTTGTAAAATGTTTGTGTGATAACTGATCGGTTTCCAAGTTCTATATCTCATTTAAATACCGACGCATATTGAATTTCACGGCACGAAGCTTTCAAAGCGAAAGCGCAAGTGATACCAAGGGTGATGCAAAGCGGAAATCGGACAGCGGGGCGACAAGAGACTGTTTATCGGTCTTTTATGGCGTGACGAAATGGCAATGCCACCTTATATAGTGCCTAGAGTTTTGAGCGCAATGATGGATCGCGAATCGCTCTGAGAACTTGAATCGCACCGGTCAGGAAGGTCGGCACGCCGAGCAGGAGCAGTGTAGTGGAAACCCCACCCGGCAGATTGTCCGCCGACACTCCCGTGAGCACTACCGGTATAGTCGATGCCGCCGACATGGCGGTATTTTGAGCACCGAAAACTTTGCCTCGCAAATCTTCCGGCACGGCCGCCTGCAAGGAGGCCTGGGTAGGCACAGCGACAAATGCGCAGCTGATTCCCAGCAAAGTCGCAAACAGCAATGGAACCGACATCAGCATTCCATTGAAATACACACCCTGCATGCCAATCAGAGGAAAGAAGTGATCTTGGATGAAACCCAAACTTCCAAGCAGACACATGCACAGACCCAGTCCGGCAAAACCGCCATAGACCATCAATCGCGGCGATGCACCGGGTCCTTGATGACCGACCCAGAAATTGCCGATCATCATTCCTAATCCTGCTGCTGCTATTACATAGCCGAATTGAAAGGGCTGCAAGTGCATGACTTGCTCGACCAGAGCCACGGCAATAATGTTGAGCGTAATGATTGTGCTGAAAAGGATAGTGATTTTGAGAATCGCCCTGAAGACCGGCGGGCTGTCGACGATATAAGCGATGCCGACTCTCAATTCTTCCCACCAAGGCTCGCGATCTTGCTTTTGAGGTTTGTTGTCGGAGATACCCATCAAAAGAAAACTAGCTATAAGGAATAGTCCGCATACGGCGAAGGGCGCGCCACCAATACCGGTGTGCGCAATAATCGGCTCGCCTATTGCAAAGCCAAAGCCCAAGGCTATCATCATGGTTGTGAAGAAAAGTGCATTGGCACAGTACAGATCTTCTTTTTTCACCAGCCGTGGTATCGAGGCCGTTTCGGCCGGACCAAAAAACTGAGCGCCTATGGATATCAGAAAGGCGAGCGTGAAGGCCACTTTTGGATATTGCTTAACCCAGCTAAGCGCCACCAGCGCGACAAAGAAAGCCCTGATCAAATTCGAAATAACGAGCACCGCTCGATTCGACCAGCGGTCAACGCAAACTCCGGCAAAGGGACTGAGCACCACCGCTGGTATTGTAAATGCAACGTAAAGCCAGCTGGTCAGTTCGGCAGCACCAATGGCAGTGTGCGATGACTGTGCTTGTCTGGCGGTTTCTTGTGCCGTCAGTACGGCGACGAATAAAACGAATACTGCGCGGTCGGCGAATTGAGAAAAAATCTGAGCGATCCATAAGTACATGAATTGCTTGTTTTTGAACAGAGAAGCATATCCCGATGGCATCTGTCCGGAATCTGTGGGGGACGATTGTGTTGTTGGAGAACTCAAAAATGGCTACCGGCGCGTCAAGTAACCTTACTCTATCATTTTGTCGGTCATCGGACCTGACCGCTCAAAGCCCGCACAGGCTCGCGTTTGCAGCAACGCTGGCGCCCAAGCGGCAAGCCGCCACCTGACAAGCGGCTTCTCCTTACCTATTAAATAGTACGGAGCCTAATCGGCTTTACCGTCCTCTTCGCTGCTCGTATCGTAGGAATTGCCGAGATTGCCTCTGGCGACACCGCGCTTGCTGGAGCGGATGAAATTGACGATTTCTTTGATCTCGTCGAACTGCTCGATTTCCTCCTCGATTCTGGAGCAAGCGTTGGCCATATTAAGGTCCGAACGATAGAGCAAACGATAGGCTTCCTTGATTGCCGAGCGAACGTTTTGAGGGATTTTTCCACGTCTCAAGCCGACGATATTGATCCCCCTCACATACAGAGGACGTCCGTCTGTCACTGCAAAAGGCGGCAAATCGACTCTCGTGCCCGAATTGCCCGAAACCATGTTGAATCTTCCGATGCGAACGAACTGGTGGAAAACAACCAGACCGCCGAAAACGGTGAAATCGCCGACTTCAACATGGCCACCTAAGGTGGTGCCATTAGCCATGATCACGTTGTTTCCGACTTTGCAATCATGGGCTATATGGGCGTAGTTCATAAGAAAGCAGTTATTGCCGACAAGAGTCATCGGATCCTTGGAGCCGCGGTGGATTGTCACATACTCGCGAATCGTGCAGTTGTTGCCTACGATCACTCCGGTCGGCGCATCTTTGTAACTCAAATCTTGAGGAGGCAAACCAATTGATGCGCCGGCATAGATCTTGCAATCTTCTCCGATTGTGGTGACACCATCTATGACGGCATGAGGACCGATTTTTGTGCCGCGACCGACGGAGACATTTTCTCCGATAACTACATACGGCCCAATCTCGACATCTTCTGCGATCTTGGCGCCATCACTAATGATGGCAGTTTTGTGAATGGACATTGTTTGACTTACCATCGAATTCACTTCCTTAATAGCCGCCGACTCTACTGATTTTCAGCGTCGATCATGGCGAAGCTGATTTCACCCTCGCAAGCGATTTTGTCGCCTACCTTGGCTGTGCCTTTCATCTTGCCCAGCGGACCTTTGAGTTTTAGAAGCTCGACAGACATGTCCAACCTATCGCCGGGTACCACCATCTGACGGAATTTCACTCCGTCAATGCCGGTAAAGACACCCAGCTTGCCTTTGAAATCATCATGGCTCAGCAGAGCTACACAACCCAGTTGCGCCAGAGCTTCGATCATTAATACGCCCGGCATGATTGGCTTGTGCGGGAAGTGCCCCTCGAAAAATTGTTCGTTGGCGGTCAAATTCTTGTATCCGACAGCACCGTGACCTGGTTGAAGGCTGGTGATACGGTCGAGAAGCAAAAACGGATACCGGTGCGGCAAAAGTTTCTTGATTGCAAGGATATCCAGCTCTTGTTTAGTTTCCGTGCTCGTGGTCATAATCCTCTCTTAATCTCCTTCCTCTTAAAACTCGCTCGCACACACGATTTCTCCCCGACGGGGAGCCGCTTAGTAGCGCGCGCCAGGCAAATGAGTATAACACCCGGCTCTTTGCGGCCTAAAAAGTAACTAACTATGCGATGCAGCGCCGCTTTGGATTAGCTAAGAAGATGGCATTGGCTATAAAGTGAGTGCTGTACGTTCTAGACCGAACAGGCAAAGCAATCTAGATAAGGTAAACAGCTTGGATTCCAACTCTCATTACCAACAAAAGGTCAAAAGTCTGTCGATGCTGAGCCGGCGACGCTTTCTCTTCGGTTTGGCATCTGTAGCCTGCCTTGGTCTGAGCAGAGAGGCTAAAGCCGCCGTCGGGCTTTTCGAGCCGTTTACCTTAGGCTACGTGACCGATGCTCACCTGTGCATCGGCCAGCCCGACAGCTACAAAATGTTGCAGGAGAGCCAGCTCTTTCTGCAGGACGTGGTCAAGAGCTTAAATGAGAAGAAAGTCGACTTTACTATTTTCGGCGGCGACAATGTCGAAGGTCCGGGAAGAGACGACACCAACTGGCAGCTCTTCATCGATATAGCTCAAAGTTTGAATAATCCATGGAATTTTGTCCTGGGCGAAGCGGATGTGTCAGGCATCGCCCCGGTCGACAAAATGCGCACATACGGACCGGATTGGAAAGGCAAAGGCATCGAATCGAAAAAATCATACTGGTCGCAAGATCCAGTCGCCGGCGTCCACATAATCGGGCTCGATACAAGCCGCACCAATTCCAATACCGGTGACTTCGGGCGAGCGCAAGGAGAGTGGCTGAAGGAGGATTTGCAACTGCACCAGCGGCGGTTCACGGTCGTCTTCTCTCACCATCCGCTTCTGCCGCCTTCACCATTCGATTCCGGCCCGCCTTGGGACGACTACACTGTTCCAAATGGAGCAAATGCCAGAGAAATTTTTGCTACATCGAAGTACGTGCGCCTGGTCGTGAACGGGCACGTGCATGTAAGCAAAGTGCAGCAAGAAAATAATATCTGGTACGTGTCGTCACCAAGCTTGGCTGTCTATCCTTGCGCTTATCGATTGTTCCATGTGACGCCGGAAGCAATCAACGTGGAAACTTATCACGTCTCATTTCCGGCCTTGATCAAGAAAGCGAAAAACGCATTTATTTCCTGCGCGCTTGCATACAAATATTCCAGCAATAAACCGTCTACTTTCGCGGCCATCGCCGAAGGAACACGATTAGACACCGATGTTTCTCTGCCTCTCATAGCAGGCAAATCTGTGCAGGCTCTCGAGAAGAAAAAACCGCAAAAGCCAAAAGGAGAAAAGCCGGTCAAGAACGGAACTCAAAAGAAGCGGGAGTCCCAACCGGAATCTGAATCCCCCAATCCCGGCAAATCAGATCTCGCTCCTGAAAATCCGGAGCCGAAAACCGCTCCGGAAATAGATAAGAAGACCAATTCCAAAGAAACCAAAGCTCAATCAGAGCCAAAAGCAGAATCAAAGAAAAATTCGCCAGTAACACCAAAAGCAGAAGAAAAAACTGCAGCACCGTCAGCGGGAGAAAACAATGACAAGTGAAACAGAGTCCGATGCCAAGAAGCACCATCTGGGCATTTGCCCGTATGGCTCAGGGGCTCTAAGTTACAACAATTACCTGAAGATAAAAGAGATAAAGGAACTGCAGATTTGCCAATCCGATCCGGCACATCACGACGAGCCTCTTTTTATCATCATTCACCAGACTTACGAGCTCTGGTTCAAATTGATTCTGCATGAAATCGACGAGTCCATGAGGCAGCTGGCCGCAGGAAACGCTCCACGAGCGACCTGGTTTATGCGCAGAGTTTCGACAATCTTTCGAGAAGTGCTGGTCAATCAGATTCATATATTAGAGACGATGATGCCGGTCGACTTTCTCGGCTTCAGATCAAAGCTGAATCCAGCCTCAGGGTTTCAATCGTCGCAATTCAGAGAAATCGAATTCGCAGCGGGCATGAAGGAACCCCGCCTGTTGCAGTTTTTCACGAATGAGCCGGAAGCGCTTGCCCAATTGCAAAAGCGCCTCGACTCACCGACTTTAGCTGATGCCTTTTGGCAATTGTTGATCGACCGCGGATTCGATATTGCGGCTCATATTGAGGAAGACGACTCTGAAACTTGCCAAAAAGCGCATGCACAGAGAGTGAAAGAGCTTCGCCGCGTTTATCAGGAGCCGGAGAAGTATTACGACATCTACGAACTTGCCGAAACGCTGGTTGATCTCGATGAGAATATCGGGCTCTGGCGCATGCATCACGTCACCGTGGTAGAACGCATAATCGGGTTCAAAACAGGCACAGGCGGCAGCGAGGGCGTAGGTTATCTGCGCTCGACCCTGAACAAGCGTTGCTTCCCGGACTTGTGGCATGTTCGCACTATGATCGAGCTGCCCTGAAATCAGGCGCCCGCCGGCGACTGATCGGTCCGGGCCGAGGGAAAGACGGCGTAGAAAGAGCATCCACCCGTGGGCGCTTCATCGCAGCCGACGCTGCCATCATGAGCCTCGGCAATCATGCGACAGATGGCCAGACCCAAGCCATAACCCTTGCCTTTCGTTTTCGAATCGGCGGTCTGGAAAAAGCGCTCGAAAACCTTGCTGCGCATCTCTCTGCTCAAACCCGGACCGCTGTCGATAACATCGAAACGGACTCCCAGGGGAGTTTGAGAAGTATCGATGCAAATGGTGCTGTCCGCGGGCGAATGATTGATCGCATTTCCCAGGAAATTCACCAAGACTTGAACCACCCGTTCTTGATCGGCAAACACCTGCACGTCTTGGCAGGCATTCGCCAGTGATACCTGGCGATCTTGAGCCAGTGCGCTAAGAGAGCCAATGGCAATCTGGGCGATCTGGCGAGCGCTGAAACTGGTTTTGACCAATTCGATTTTGCCCTGTTCCAAATTTTCAATCGTAAGAAGAGCCTCTACAAGCGAAAGCACTCTGTCCACATTGGCTGTGGCAAATTTGTAGTGGCGTTTTCTCAAGTCGTTGTATTTTTCCGTCTCCGATGCCGGCACACTGTTCAAGTACTCCCTGGCTTCATTCAAGGGTTTGCGCAAATCATCCGCCAATACCTCCATCATGAGCTTGCGCTGCTGCCACGTGGCTTCGAGAATCTCAGCTACATCGTGCAGGACAAAGTCCAGATACCAGATTTCGTCGCGCCCTCTGACATTTTCCTTAAGTGGCTTTCGTAAAGGCAGTAATTCGGCATTTGCCGCCAGTACTTTCAACCGCCGCGAGATGTCGTTGTCGAATGCCAGGAGCAGTAGAAGTGCGAGTATTACGCTTGCAAAAATGCCAACCTGCAAACAGATGTCCTTCTGTCTGCGAACTTCCTCTGCAGCTTTTCGTATCTCGCTCAATTTTTCGAATTGGCGGTCGGTAAGTTGTTGAATCTTTTCCATCTTTCGAATGCTGTAGATGACAATCGCTCTGCCGGGCGCAGCAAAAGCAGGTGTCGGCAACGCTTCGATAGGAACGCCGACCGGCTTTTCCTTGTCCAGCAAATCCTTTTCCTTTCGATCGAGTTCCAGAAGTTCTTCCATATCGGCTACCGTTGCGGGGTCATTGCCGACCAATTCGAGAAGCTTTTTTGCGGTCATGGGAAACAGCCTGGCTATGGGCTCCTGCAGGTCTCTGTTTTGCGAATCTCCATACCACTGATAATTGCCGACCACAGCCATATGTGCCACCATCGAGACCATCAGGCGATTAATGGTGACGGCAATTTCTGATTGCCTCAATTCAATATCAAGAAGTTGCGCTTCTTTTTGATTCAAATGGCTGAGGCTGAAGATCATCGCAGTTGAGAAAGCCAGGGGAAGAAGAAAGAGAAGCAAACCCTTCTTAAAAATTCCCGGTCGAAAACGCGCTGCCGCTTCGCTTCCCAGTCCGGAACGGCTGCGAAATTCAATGCGGATCAATCGCGATAATTCGTCGATGCTACCGTCTTGGCTGGACGCATCCGCAATCGCCAGATCGGGAGAATTCGCGCACAGACGTTCGATAGAGAGCAATGAATTAGCTTTGGTGACAAGCCTTTCTATACTTCGTGCGGCCTTTTCGAATGATTCTTTTGCAAATTTGGAAACTTCGCCTGCCGGGTCTTTCTGCAGAATTGCCAGAGACAGATTCACCGCCGCCAGGGGCGAGCACATATCGTGCGCCACCATCTCGAGCAAGTTTTTTCGAAACTGAGCGGATTGTTCCAATCGATCGTGAGCCCCATGCAATACCGAGTCCAAATAGGCGATCTCGTCATTGCCGGTCAGAGGTTGGTTCAACTTTTCGCGAAGCGGAAGTCTCTGCGCGTTTTCTACGACGACCTTCAGGCGATCGGTAATTTCTCGGCTGAATCGGGCGACCAGATAAGTAGTAGCCAGAAATAGAGCAAGAGAAGCAATATTCAATACTTGATTGAGCGATGCCAGCTCTAGCTTGGCTTGCTCAATCCCCCGAGACAAGCGGGCCTGCTCGTCGAATTCCATTTTTTGAAATTTCATATGAAGATTGAAGAGATTGATGAAATACCACCTCATGCTCCTCATGTTTGAAACAACGTCCCTTATCTCTCCGGTCGATCCGACAGGGCGCAAACGAGACCAGGTATCCATAGCGTCATAAGTCTGCCTGACCAGCTTGGAGACGAGAAAATTCTTTTCGGAACTCTCGATCGTCCTGGAAAAATTCTCGAGTGCATGCACCTCTGCAGATGCAGAGTCACGATGTCTCAGCCACCCTTGCGAAGCTTTCTTCGAATTCATCAGCAAATGAATGACCAAATAGCCCGAAGCCAGCGCCATTGATGATGCGGTGCGATTGATTCGGGCTGAAAATTCCAGATTCTTTCGCTCTATTTCAATTCTTTCTTGCGTGGCTTTGCCGAAGTGAGAAACGTACTCGAAGAGCACGAATACCGGCAGGAATATGCAAATCACGCCAACCAGGCTTTTGGTGATAATGCGGCTTTTGAATTCGACGGACGGCTTTTGGATCTTTTCAGTCATGGGTCGCCATCAACTGCAGTATCACGCCTGGGCGGCGGCTGAATCGGCTTCGTAAATGTAACCGGAGCCTTGAACTGTCTTGATAAGACAAGTTTCGCCTTGAGGTGTGATTTTTTTGCGCAAGTGAAACATGATAGTTCTGACCGATTCTTCTGCGCTTTCGCTGTCCGAAGGCCAGACTGCGGCAAGCAGTGCTTTAGAACTGAAAAACTTATTGGGATTGCGAATGAAAAACTCGAGCAGGGCGAATTCTTTCGGAGTCAAACTGATTCTCTTATCACCGATTGCAACATAGTGACTGTCCAATTCCACCGTCAGATATCCGGCCGTGACGGTATTGGTCAGAAGACCTTTGGGTCGGCGCATCAAGCTGCGAATGCGAGCGGATAGCTCGCGCACTTGAAACGGTTTTTGCAGATAGTCATCAGCACCTGCGTCCAGCCCAGTCTCGACATTGTCAATCTTGGTTTGAGCGGTGAGAAAAAGGATCGGCAATTCGCTGCCGGCAGCACGCAGCCTTCTGCAGACTTCCAATCCGTCTATACCAGGCAAATTCCAATCGAGAATGACAAGGTCATAGGAGAAATTGGTGAGCAGCTGCAATCCGTCCTCGCCGCTCTCGGCGTGGTCGACCGTGTGTTTTTCCATTGCCAGCCAGTCGATAACGCCTTCTGCCAGCTTTTTGTCGTCTTCGATTATAAGGATTTTTGCCATGAAATTTCTTGGACAGTAAGCGCTCTAATCTTACCAAGCCGTGCGCAGGCGGTGAGCCGCAGCCGGAGAATTCAAGGTGCCATTGCTCGTTCTAGTTTGCAGTTCTGTGCTCGGGAGACTTGATACGAGCCTCCTGTTCAATGGCTTCGGCTTCTCTGCCGGTTTCGCGAAGCAGTTTGGCGTAGTCTTTGACGAGCTGCAAGAGCACAGTGCTGTTGCGCCGCGGTTGCTCGTCATATATTTCCAATGCCTCCTTGAAGTTGGCTTCCGCCTCAGGGTACTGCTTTTTCAAGTAATAGACTTTGCCCAGATGATGGAGACTTGTCGCCAGAGGTCCGGCATAACCAAGACCTCTTGCCTGTGTAAGAGCAGTTTTGAAAGTCGACTCGGCCTGATCCAGATTTCCCGATTCTAAGGCTTTCTGACCACTTTCATGAGTTTGAGCCCACTGTTCGCGGGCCGAGAGATTGTTTTGCGCGGCCGTCGATTGCACCAGCAAATGCAGGCACAAAACAGCCAAAATGCAGGCTTTTCTGAAGGTCAAGACTCCCCCATTTTTAGCAGCGAGCGCCGATAACTATCCTGTATTTACCCTTGCCAGGATTCGATTAATTAGCCGGCGGCGTGACATTATCTGCCAAAATGAGAACGTTTATTACCTTGCCCGGATTGATTATGACCAATACAGCAGAGAAAACTGACGCGAATATCCTCAATTTGCTGGACAAAATCGACCATATTGCAGTGGCAGTGGACGATGTAGCCAAAGCAGTCGACTGGTATAGAGAGACTTTCAAGTGTGAAATCGAGTATCAAGACAAAACCTGGGCATTCCTGCGCTTTGCAAATATCAAGCTGGCCCTGGTCGTTCCTAATCAGCACCCACCGCACATTGCCTTCTTGCATGAGAATGCCGAACAATTCGGCAATCTGAAAACACACAGGGACGGCACCCGCTCTGTTTACATCGCCGATTCGGCCGGCAATGCGGTGGAGATTGTTGCCAAGGACTCAGTTAAGGACTGATGGGTCGGTTTTTGAGCGTTTTCAAGGTCTCTGAACACAAGAATCAAAATGTCACTTAAATGAATGATCAAGCTTTGCTATTATTGCCAGAGCTTGGAGTGTTTCACCCAGGGTACTTCCTGACAGGTAAAGAAAAGCGTGGCAGAAGGCGCGAAAAAAGCACAGAAAAAGCGGTGTCCGAAGTGCCACCGCGAATTTACGCTTCAATCGGTGATTTGTGACGCCGATTCGACTTTGCTCATGCTCGTTCAAGAAGACACTCTGATCAACGCCTTGCTTGCCGAAAAATATCGCGTACTCAACGAAATCGGGCGCGGCGGAATGAGCGTCGTTTATAAAGGCGTTCAAGAATTCGTCGATCGCGAAGTAGCGATCAAGATTTTGCAATCGCAACTGGTTAGCGATCCGACTTCGGTAAAACGCTTCCAGCAAGAAGCTCAAGCTGCCAGTCTGCTCAGGCACGAAAATATCATCAAGATGTATGATTTCGGTATCCATGACGGCAGACCTTATCTGGTCATGGACTTCCTTGTCGGTGAAAGTCTTTCCGACATTATTCGCAGAGACAATCAGGTAGAGTGCGAGCGTGCCATCAAGATTTTCATTCAAGCGACCGACGCGCTTGCCCATGCGCATCGTCACGGTGTAATTCACAGAGATTTGAAATCAAGCAATATCATGCTTGTCGACGAAGACGGCAAAGCGGATGTCGCAAAAGTAGTGGATTTCGGTATCGCAAAATTACTTCCGAATTCGGGACGTCAATCTCAAAACTTGACGCAAACCGGCGAAATTTTTGGAAGCCCGATTTATATGAGTCCTGAGCAATGCATGGGACACATTCTGGACGCGCGCTCCGATATCTATTCGATGGGCACGATGGCCTACGAGTCTTTGACTGGCTATCCTGCATTAATGGGAAAAACAATCGTCGAAACAATGGAAATGCAGGTGCGTGAAACGCCTAAACCATTTGCAGAGATTCGACCGGATCTTCAATTGCCCAAAGAGGTTGAAACGATTGTTTTCAGAGCTCTGGAGAAAAAGCCGGACAATCGTTATCAATCGATGGAAGAGTTCCGTGATGCGCTCGTGCATGTCGGAAAGATTCTGGCCAACAGAAAACCTTCTTCTTCGCCTCGTTCGACAATCACCAACATGGCTCCTGCGGAAAAGGGCGGACAAGATCTGTCCAAGGCTCGCATCAATGCAGGCGCCGATTCCATGAAATTGAAAGAAGCGCCGAGTTCTGTGCAGAGCAAGAGTATGCAAATTCAAACCGGTACGCAGATCAAAGACAAGACAGGCACCGTACCGGCAGTACCCAAGCCAAACGTTCCAGCCAAGCCGTTCTACGAAAGTCCCAAGATGATTATCATTCTCGTAGTAGTGCTCATTCTGGTTACCGCGGGTGGCTTTTTCGCGATGCAAATAACCGGCACCAAATTCTAGGCACCAGAGCAAAAAACCTCAGTATGACTCACTCTGCTGAGGGAGGTTTGTTCACACTCTTAACATTGCGCCGGTCTGCATGTTGCTGCGGCGCGCTATTGGGCATAAAGCAAGTAACAAAGAAAACCGACTACTTTCGACGCGAAGCTCTCCAAGAACGGCTTCGTCACAAGATTATGAGCGACTCAGCGTGGGCAGCGTGCGAGGTTTCCACATTGCCATGCAAAATATCTTCCAGTCCGGTGGTTCGGAAAACACCAAAAGAATCGAAACTTCTTTGACACGCAAATTGCGTGCGGGAGGTGTCAAATGATGTTCAACTCAATGAGCTACGTATTTAAGGACGCTTTCTACAACCTGGAGAAAGTCTTCACCAGGCTGAAAAATCCGCCTCAGCTGCAATCGCAGAACGATCGCCTTCATTCCATCCATCAGAAGAAGGAGGAAGCTTCTATGAGCTCGGGAGAATTCTTGTCCCGGGCAAGACGAGGAGAAGCTTTGCATCAGGACAAACAATCCGAAGAGATATGCAAAGAATTTGTGCGAACCAAATCAGTTTTTCCGATTGACGAAAACAACAAGGCTGTAGAGTCGGAAATTCCCCTTCCACAGGTTGTGTCGAAATCGATAACCGATGAGATGCCGGTATTCGGGCTGAAGGCCAGTCTGCACGCTTCAACAGACCACGCCTCTTTCGACAACTGGAAGAGCGTTCATCACCTGCTCTTGACGCAGCCAGAAGAAAGCGAAACACCCTCGTCCATCGACGAAGATACAGCCAATAAACTAAAAGCCGTAGGCAAAGCATGGAGAGAGCTTTCCGTCCATACCGCGTTACGTCTTATCGACCATCCCTATACCCCAGCCTTTGTGCTTATGGAATTGTCTCAACATCCGTCGCCGGAAGTGAGAGCGCAGGTGGTGGACCATCCGAACACACCAAGGCAAGCGGTTCTCAATCTGATCCGCGATCAGTGCATCGATGTTCGTCTGTCGCTGGCCGAGTGTTATCACCTCGGTGTTTCCATCCTGGAAATTCTGGTTGACGATGATAATCCTTACGTCGCAAATCGGGCTGAAATCACCCTGCAAAGACTACAGGCAAACAGCTGCCCATCGGTAATTCGCGGACTTTTCGGTAAATCCGATCTCCCATCGAGCGAAGAAGAAAATGTCACTAAAATACGCGCACTTGCCTGAAATAGTGTACGCTCGCCGGCAGGCGCTTATTGCTTAGTTTGAGTATCTAGTCTATATTCATATTAAGGGGTTTTTGTGAATGTTCTTCAGCAGGTTAGAGGCGCCAGGGTTGCCTCTGTTTTAGGCCTGCTTCTTTCCGGGAGCATTCGCGAATGATAACCCCATCAAGGCCTTTCGACACT
Source organism: Candidatus Obscuribacterales bacterium (assembly GCA_019745505.1). Taxonomy (GTDB): domain Bacteria; phylum Cyanobacteriota; class Vampirovibrionia; order Obscuribacterales; family Obscuribacteraceae; genus QKMZ01. Next base: position 18,735 of record JAIETE010000192.1, read on the forward strand.
CTTACCGAACTCGTTCCTGTTCCATGGACCGAACCACCGTGTCTTAATCCAGTGACGGACGATAACACAGCGCGTGTCAGTCGCGTCTTCATCGTCCTGGCCTACTGGTGCTCACTTATCACCATGGGGATAGGCATTTTGGGATTGACGGGCTGGTTTTTGAACCAGCCTTACCTGCAGAATCCACTCTCCGGAAATTTCCCAGTATCGAATACGGGCTCACTCTCCCTATTCTTCCTGGGTGCATCTCTGCTCTATTCAATTAGAGGAATTTCCGACAAAAACGCGACAACCGCATCGCAGATAACGTCTCTTGTGCCAATCCTGATTGGACTATTCGCTATTGGAGCGTATTGCGGATTCTTCAACATCGACCTCGATCAAGTGCTATTTCGCTCATCGGTGCAGACGCCCGGCGGAACGAATTCAGTACCTCTGGCCCCAAACAATGCAATCTGCATCCTTGTTTCAGGACTTTCCATTCTCTTCATGAACGCGCGACCAATCGGGCGTGTGCGTATTTTTCAGCATCTGGCGTTTGTGCCGCTGCTTTTTTCTATCTCGGCTCTAATCGGATATACATATAAGCTGCAATACTTTTCGGCCCCTGACAGTTTCAACTACATGATTCTGCCGACGGCGATCGCATTTCTTGTCCTCAGCCTGGGCATCCTCTGCTCCAGACCGAGAGAGGGATTGATGGTGGTGATAAGCAACGGCGATGCCGGCGGCATGATGGCCAGAACCCTTTTGCCCACGGCAGTCGGCTTGCCGATTCTGTTTGGCTGGTTGAGAGTAGCCGGAGAAAGTTCCGGTCTGGTCAATGCGGAAGCAGCCAGCATTTTGCTTGTTATATCTATGATTACTGCATTTTTCTGGGTGGTCTGGCGAACTTGCCGGCAGCTCGGTCGATTGGATATGGCACGCAGGCTCGCCGGCGCCGCCCTGCACGAGAGCGCCGATCGCACCCGCTCCATTCTGGATAGAGCCTACGATGCATTCGTCGCCATAGACAAGAACGGCAGGATTCTCGACTGGAATCCGCAAGCCGAAAAAACATTCGGCTGGTCGCGTGCTGAGGTTGTCGGCAAGACTCTGGAAGAGACGATTATCCCTTCCAAACATACCAGCGCCCATAAAGAAGGCTTGGCGCGCCTCTCGTCTACAGGTCAAAGTCAATTCTTCAATAAGCGTGTCGAGATGATTGCACTGCACAAGCAAGGGCATGAATTTCCTCTGGAACTGGCAATATTTCCCGTAGGCAGTGCAGAAACCGGAACTGTATGTGCATTCATGCACGACATATCGGAAAGAAAGGCGCACGAAGAAGAGATCAATTGCCTCAATAAGGCCCTGCTCGAGCAGATAACCGAAGCCGGCTCCAAGAATGACAGTTTGAAATTATTGACCGACGAGCTAAGAACAGCCTGCGAAAGAGCAATTGAATCATCGAAGACAAAGTCTGATTTCATTGCCAGCCTCAGTCACGAAATTAGGACTCCCCTGAGCAGCGTGATTGGCATGGCCGAGCTGATCCTGGACGGACATCTGGAAGAAGACCAGAGAAAGCTTGCCAATACTTTGCACAGCTCTGCATACAACCTTCTGGGAATCGTCAATGACATTCTGGACCTTTCCAAGATTGAGGCTAAGAAGCTCGAGCTCACCTCCGAGCGCTTCGACATGCGCACCCTGGTCGAAGATGTCGCCGAAATGCTGGGGACGACTGCGCGCAGCAAGGGTCTGTCTCTCTCGACTTTTGTCGATCCTTCTTTGCCTTTGATTCTCAAAGGAGATCCCAAGCGACTCAGGCAAATTCTCGTCAATCTCTGCGGCAATGCAATTAAGTTTACCGAGTCGGGAAGCGTGCATATTCGCGT
>JAIETE010000118.1 GCA_019745505.1 Candidatus Obscuribacterales bacterium
GGAGAGCCGATAGTGAATACGGCGGAGGATGCCTATCGCTGTTTTATGGCGACGGAAATGGACTGCGTAGTGATAGGCAATCGATTCTTCAGAAGAAACGACCAGCAGCAAAAGCCGCTCAGCGAAGAAGAGAGATCCGCCTGGTTGAGGAGGTTCGACCTTGACTAAGTCTGCAGTAGTCGAAAAGGCGCCAGTCGCCCTTAAATCAAACAAGTCCGCGCGCGGGTCCGCTCATGTAAGTTCATACATGAAACGGCTGCAAATGCGCAAAGAGCGTGCGGCGCTGAAGAACAACATCATTTTCGGATTGACGATAGGTTGGGTGCTTACTCTGATGGGCGCATTCAAGACTTTTGTCTTGCTCGAAGGCGGCGTATCGCAGCTCTTGCTTGTTGCCGGTCTGGCTTTTCTTGCCACCACCTTGGTCGCTCCCGGCCTGATGATTTATCCGCACGGAGTCATGAAAGCCATTGCTACTTTTGTTGGCACGAATCTGTTCAAAGCGGTTCTTACAGTCGTCTACTTCCTCACCATTCTGCCTGCAGGTTTGGTCTATCAGAAGAAGAACAATCACGAGCCGTTCTACTCGTGGACCCATGAGAAGCCGGCGCGTATAGAAGGCTGGGCCGATAAGGTAGCCTCGGACGAGAACGGAAAGTCGACTGAATACAGTTTGCCGGGTTGGTTGCAGCCGCTCTCGGTTGTAATCTACTTTGCACGCAATAGCCAACTACTTTTCCTGCCTTGCTTGATAGTTCTTCTCATGCTCGGTTTGGTCGGTGTGTTCGTTCAAAGCAGTGCCCTGGCACCGTTTATTTATACGTTGTTCTAAGGGGAGAAGAATTGCTGGACTTAGCTACCAAGCCAAAATCAAGTAGTTCGGCTCCACGCCACCTGGCACCGGGCACAGTGGCCTTAACTTCGGCCTGCTACTTTGCTGCGTCTCTGGCGATCATAGCGGCCGCCGCCTTTGCGCTCGATCGCTGGATTATTCCCGAACTGGAAAATCGCGGTTATCTGGAATCTCATTTGTGGACTGATGAAAATCATCAACTCAATCATTTCACCTATTTGAAGAACGAAGCCCGCAAAGAGAATCCTGTCTGGCGCTCGCAATACATACCCGTGTCCGCCGCGCATCCCGGTAAAAAGCGGATACTTGTCGTCGGCGATTCTTTTGTATGGGGCGACGGATCAAATAACGTCAACACCCTCTGGTGGCGCCAATTGGAGCTGGAGCTCAAGCATCGTGGCTACCGCGATGTGGAGGTTGTTGCAGCCGGTATGAACGGCGCCAGCACTCATGATGAATTGGATTGGCTCAACAGCATTCTTCCGAAATACACTCCTGATCTCGTGATTTTCGGTTGCGTCACCAACGACCCGGACGAGAGGGATGAAAACGGAAAGGCCTACGTGCACATGATGCCGAAGGAATTACCTGTGGGTGAGAATTCTGCTGCGAAGTTGAATGGTCTTTTGCCGAATCTCACCGGTCAGCTGGAGCAAATCAGCAAAATCTCTCGCCAAGCGCATCTCAGTCAGAAATCCACGGCATTGGAGTATGCGGATTGGGAGCTGGCCCTCCTGAAAGGTCCGAACTTCCAGTCATATAAAAAGACGGTGGCGGCCCTTGCTGATAGTTTGAAAACCTCTGGTGTTCCGGCTTTTGTGATTTCTTTGCCGGCCGGTTTTCAAAACAAAACCAGAGAAAACACCGCCTCCGGTCACAACTTTTTCGAGAACGTAAAAGCCTACAATGCGCAGCGATTTTCCGCTGTTGCGCCGATATTCACCGCTTCGGGTCTTCTCTTTGTCGATACTACGCAAGACTTTGCCAGAGCGGCCTCCAGTGATCCTCTCTTGAAGGCGAGCGGCTCGCCGCTTCGTCTGGGTATCAACCCGGGCAACGGACATCCAGGGCCATTTTCCACTCATTTCTATGCTGTGACCGCTGCTGACACGATTGAAAGAAATTTCCCGGCTCTTCTCAGCAAGTCCTCGAGCGACGGCTCGTCGGGAGTCGTGTCCATCAACGATTGCATGCCGCCCTACATGAACATCCGTGCTGACGAACATTCAGCCAACACATTCGACTTCACCTATCCGCCTGATGTCGCCGAACATACTCTATTCATGCCGCTTCGCCGTCGGCACGTGCAGTTGTCCTTGAGAGAGCCGGCACCGGTTCGCCGGGTGGAGATCAGTGGCGAAAATCTCTCAGCTGCGCAGATTTATCCGAGTTTCCTCAATGAGCAACTTGGTTATACGCCGGACGAGTTCAATGCGCTTTCCCTGAAGAAGGGCAATAGCCTCAGTTGGGATTTAGGCGACAAGAAGCTGAGCGCGCTCAAACTTCGAGCCAGCTTCAACGGCGGCAACCAGGCGCTGAAGATTCGTTTTTCGAATTGATTGTTGCCGCTTTTGTCGGCAAATCGCTCTGTTTCAAACGAGGTGATTCCGCTATTGCGGCAGTTTTGCCTGTTCTGGCTCGAAGGCTGCCGAGAAGTTGAGAGCTGATTCGTTCAGTTGCAGCATCGAGAATTCCATAGTCTGCGAGGTCTGCAAAAGGGTTCTGGCCAGATCTCGGGCTTGCACTCTAATTTCCGGAACAGCCACTGTTTCACCGCGCAATCCGAGAGTGCTGGTTCCCAAAGTGAAAATCACTTTGCTGGGTTTTCCATTGGCGTCGAGTACCGCGCCATCAGTTCGAACATTTATGCCCAAACCGGTCGGATGCGGCTGAACGATTCCTCGAGTGAGGAGGGATTGGGCCAGCGTGGATTTAGAGCGGCGAAAATCCGGAGAGAAACCCGAGCAATTGAGCATGCGCTCGACCTTCAATTGCTGCGGTTGTCCGCCTCCTCTGGGCATAATGGTGGCAATCAGCGCTTCTTTTGTTTCGTTGACGCTGTAGAGTCGTCCGGCTATTACTTTCAGTCTTCCCGACTGAGTAAGTTTTTCAATCTCGTCGCCGATTTCCGGAGCCATGCGATGGCGATGCACATCCCAGTATGTCCGAATGTGCCGGAGAAAGCGTCTCTTCTGTTTGTCGCTCAGCGATGCCCAGAGTGCTTGGGAGTGAGGTCTCAGTGAGTCGATAACCTGTCTCCAATCGCTCACTTCCATTTTTACAGTCGAAGCGTTGTCGAACAGCTGTTCGAAAGAACCGTTTCTGATGGACTCTTTCACTGCTCTGAAAAGCTGCAAGAGGTCGCCGTACAATTCCTGGTTCAATTCCGTTTGTGCGAATGCCGGGACGGAATTTTTCGAATGGGCTCTCGGCAAGAGACCATGGCGGGAAACTGCATAAAGAGTGCCGTTAAATCCGTTGTGAATGAGTTCCAGTGCTTTGTCTACCATTGTCAGGCCTGTCCCGATCAGCAACAAGTCACCGTCAGTAGTGCCAATATTTCCGCTGTAGCTATTCCAGGTATTGTTGATGTATCGCTCGGAATTGGCAATGCCCTGCGAAATTCCCGTGGGCGCCGAGGGGCTGAAATTGCCTGTTGCCAGTACGACTTTGTCCGCCACCACCACGTCGCCGTTGGCCAGTTTCAGAACCGCTTTGGTTTCATCCTGAATCATTTTTACCGAAAGCACTTCATCTTCGAGGCGCTCGAATGTAATTGTGGAGGGGAGGCTGTCTACGGCTGATTGCAGAATGTCCTGCACATATTCTCCGTATAGCGCTCGGGACACAAAGGCTGTTTCACTCAATTTGGGCAATTTTGTACGGGCCCACTTCAAAAAGTGCAAAGGCTCGTCCGGAAAAGCGCTCATACGACCGGCCGGAACATTGAGCAGGTGACGAGAGAACTTGGTGGAATAGGCGACACCCCGTCCGGCTTGCTCGCGCGGTTCGATAAGCACGATTTTGATTGGTGTTCGCGCTTGTTGAATGAGGTTTACCGCCGTCAGAGTGCCGGTAAAGCCACCACCAATAATTGCCACTGTAATCATGCTAAAAACCTTAGAAAAGGGCGAGTCGATCAGTTAGCGGCTCGATGCAGCAGCACTCAGCGCGTCTGCCAAGGCGTCTTCTTTTGTGGCTCGGCTCTCTCTTTGTTCCTGCAAACCTGGCGTCGCTACATGCCCTTCGAACCCTTTGCCGAGTTTTTCGCCGATAAGATAAGTAGGGCGTCCGCGCAATTCTTCCAGCGCAGTGGACAGGTAGATAGCGACCAGACCTGTCGAAAGCACTTGCACGCCTGACAGAATCAAAAGTCCGGCCATTACGAAAACGAAAGGTTGTGTCGCCGGTGCTAAGGCGAAGGCTACGGCAAGAGTAATCAGACCCAGGGCACCGAGTATGCCGCCCGCTACTGGTATCAGGAATAGTGGCGCGACGCTGAAGGCCAGAATGCCATCGAAGGCAAGACGAAGCAAACGTCTGATCGTGTAAGTGCTTTCTCCGATTTCTCTGGCTCCGCGATCGACCGCAATGCCGACTTGCTTGAAGCCCAGCCAGGGAACCAGACCGCGTAAGAAGCGCTTCTTCTCGGGCAAACGACGCAATGCGTCAACGACTTTTCTGTCGATGAGACGGAAATCGCCCGTGTCTCTCGGAATTTCTACGGCCGAGACTGAGGATAGCACTCGATAATAGAGGAAAGCGAAGAGCCGCTTCGGCACGCTGTCTTTGCGAGTCGAGCGGGTGGCGTAGATAACGTCATAGCCGCGGCGCCAGAGTTCCATCATTTTAGGAATCAGCTCGGGCGGATCTTGCAAGTCGGAGTCGATGTTAACCACCGCCCTGCCGTCTGAATGATCCATGCCTGCAGTTATGGCAGCTTGCTGTCCAAAATTGCGCGAAAGATTGATCAATTTCACATAGGGAAACTCGCCGGCGATTTCCCTGAGGGCACGCGTCGTGCGCTCCCCGGAGCCGTCGTTTACAAATACGACCTCGTACTTGATGGAGACCGCCAGCAGTATTTCTTCCAGCCGCTGGAGCAGCCGGATCAAATTGCGCGGGTCTTCATTGTAAACAGCGACTACTACTGATAGGTCAGGTGTTGCCACTAGCATGCTTCCAGAACAGTAAAACTGCGAGAATTGATTGCTGTTGTTCGAATTACTCTCAACAACTGTCGAATTGTCTTACAAATTCGAGGTTGAGGTCAACTTGTCAGCGTCTAATGTCAAGATTCCGGTGAGGGCGCTAAGCCCGTGCCTGTCGGATTGCTAAGCGGGATTTAAGGAAGTAATCCACTCCCATGTTTGGCGGAGACCCGCGCCCAGCTCGATTTCCGGCGTCCAGTTCAAATGTTTTTGGGCAAGCTTAATGTCAAGAACATTGGACGGAACGTCCACAGTCCTGCCGGGCGCATAGTTTACGTTGATCGGGCGGTCTATATTTTTCTTTATCTCGGCGACGATTTCATTTAAGGAATAGCCGCGGCCGGCTCCGATATTGAATATACGTGGGTCGCCCGGACCAGCTTTGTATTCGGCGGCGCAGACAAGCGCTTTGGCGGCATCTGTGACATAGATGTAGTCGCGAACAATCTCTCCGTCGCCGAATATGTTGATTGGTTTGTTTTCCGATGCTGCGCCCAGGAAAACGCCGATCACTCCCTGTTTGGCATGGGGGTTCTGCAATACGCCGTATGGATTGGAAAAGCGCAATACAACATAGTCCTGGCCCCACTGGGTGTAAAACAAGTAGAGATATTTTTCAATGGCCAGCTTGGTTATACCGTAGGAGCAAATCGGCTCTGTGGTGTGATCTTCGGGGATCGGAATGTTTTTGGGAACGCCGTAAATGGTTCCACCGGACGAAATGAAAACGACCTTTTTGACGTTGGAGTCTCGGCAAGCTTGGAACAACTGCACGGAGTCTTCAACATTCGATTTGATGTCATAGACCGGGTCGTCGTTGGATGTTTGAGGCACGGTCGTGTAGGCCAGATGGAATACCCAGTCCATTCCTTTGACTGCCGATGCTACTTCGCCGTGATTGCCAAGGTCGCCGATCAGATTTTCAACTTCTTTGCGTGCTTCTCTGAAGCGGCTGGGATAGCGGTCTAGAACCCGCACCGAATGCCCCTGCAGAATTAGTTGATCAACTAGGTGGCAGCCGATGAACCCATTGCCGCCGATTACAAGCGTTTTCATGCGCAATATGTTAGCACGTGATGAAATCGGCGCCCTTTCTTTCGTTTCAGCAATTGCTCAGGCAGATGGCGTATTTTTCAGAAAAGGGGCGTATATCCTTTCGATGTCGTCTACCATCACCTGCACGCTGCGTTCTTCTTTTATATTGGCGCGAAATTTCTCTAGCAATCCCTTTTCCGTGACAACCCTCAGCAACTGCTCCTTGAGAGATTCCACCGAGTTGAGCTTAAACAACAATCCGGTCGTGTCGTGAGCGATGATTTCCGCCATGCCGCCCAAATCGGTCGCAATCAAAGGCGTTTTCGTTGCCAGCGCCGATTGCATGACCAGAGGCGTGTTTTCATACCAGCGCGAAGGTATGACCAGGACATCGATATTCGAGAGGATTTCGCCGAATTTTTCCTGTGGAAAAGTTCCTTTGAAGGAAATCTTTTCCGCATTCTTAGAGCCGTCGCGAGCCATGTCCAGAAGCTTCTTTCCATATTCCGGAAACTGTTCCGTCGAGCCGTAAATGGACAGATTGCAATCGGCATTTGGCGGTAAGGCAAGAAATGCTTTGATCAGCAGGTCGACGCCTTTGTGTTCGAAAAGCGTGCCGATGAAAGCGATTCTCACGTGAGGCGATTGGGTCTTCGTCGTGTGTGCGGTAAGCGCTTCCAGCCTGATACCGAAAGGCACATGGTGAATCAATTTCTTGTCTATGCCATTCTCGACGAAAACATCATGCATGAGTTTGGTCGGCACCAGTATTGCCTGCATCTTGTTGGCGGCAAGACGAAGCCTGCCGGGGCGGCGCAAAGTAGCGCTGGCGGCATCGGGAAGCTTTGCGGCAATGTACGCCGAATAGGCTGCTTTGACTGTGGCATCCTGCAGTGATGCACTCTTTGTCGTGGCCGGATATTTCGCCCCCAGGGCTTCTTTGAATTCTGAAAGCGGAGGAAACAATTTTGGCGTGTAGCAATCCAGGCACTTGAGAGCGCCCGGTCCCGGACCTCTGCAAACCTTACCGTCAGGGCGTTTGAGCTGAACTATCGGGCAGACGAACCAGAAGTCTGTTGAGTAGAAAATAACCGGGATATTCAACTCGCGCGCCACATCGATTATGGCGGCAGAATGATTCTGGGCATGGACAATTTGCACCAAATCAGGTTTGAAATCGTTCAAAAGCTCTCTGAAATGCGCTGCCACATGCGGATGGTCGTATTCGTATGAGAATCGGTAACCCTTTAACCTGAGCGCTTCTTCAATTACGTGAACCTTGATGCCCTCGTATTCGTAGCTGGAAGTAAGGTCGTTGTGCGTCTCCTTTCTCCGCGCGTCTACATCAGGAGGATTGGCCGTCACGATCAGCACTTCATAGCCGCGCGCTTTCAATTCTTTGGCGATATTGAGAGTAAGCACTTCCGTGCCCGCGCGATGCTCGGGAAAAAACTTGTGAACAGTGAGTAGGACCCTTTTCATGGTTTTGACTTGCAACGATTTTCGCGCCAAGCTCGAGCAATGGAAAACCTGCTCGAGCTCACGGCAAAAAACACTCTACTGCGCAGCAACGGGTTGTTTATCCTGCGCGCGCGTTTTTTTGCCTGCCGCGTCTTCCAGCATCGATGCGAGGCTCATTGTCACGCTGAATTGTTCTTTCTGCTGCGCTTCCAGCGCTTCTTCCAGTCGAGCAATGAATGCCGGGGCGGTTGCATGTTTTCCGGCTGCTTTTCTGTATCCGGCAACCAGTAAATGGGCGGCGGCCAGGCGAGGGCGCTTCTTCAGAAAACGGAACCAATGACGCATACGGAAAGCCAGCGATTGTTTGCTGAGGGTTTCGAACATCATCTGCTCATATGCGCAGAGTACTTCCAGTGCATCTCGCAAACTGCGCTGCGTGCCGCGCATGTAGAGCGGGTCTGTATTTCTCGACTGGAAATGTGCTTTGGCTTGCTCATAGAGGGCGATTTTTTCTTCTGCTTTGCGGGCTAAATTGAGATTGCTCGCCACAAATTCTCTGGCGTTCTTGCCGAATTGCAAGCGCATCTTCTCGTCTTTCAGTAGCGTAATAATCGCGTCTGCCAGTGCTTCGGCCGAGCGCGGCGGTACAATCAGACCCCGCTCGTTATGCAGTGCATACTCGCCCATGCCACCGGCAGTAGTGGCGACTACCGGCTTGCCGCTGGCCAGACCTTCAATGCAAGTAAAGGGCGCGTTGTCGTACAGCGACGGAACCACGCAGAGATCTGCAGAGCGCACATAGTTAGGCATTTCCATGAGTGGAATGTGCGGTATGAAAGTAACTTTGTCCAGGCAATTGTTCTCGGCCAGGCGTTTTTTCAGCCAGGCCAACATCGAACCTCCGCCCGGGGCTGCGTTTGTATCCGCCCCTACGCAGATGAATCTGACATTCGGTACGGCTTTAACGACTGCCGGCATAGCTTCGACTAAATAGTGAATGCCTTTGCGCTCTTCCAGTCTGCCTGCAAAAAATACCGTGAGATTGCCGTCATCAGCTAGAGCGCGTGGTCCCTCCGGCTTGAATTTCTCTGTGTCTACGGGGTATTTGATGACTTGAATTCGCTCGAAAGGATAACCGGTGTCCTCCGCGACAAAGCCCGCCAGATTGGCGCTCGGCGATATGACCTGGTCGGCGAGCAAGATACCGATGCGCTCCAGAATGCATATCAGCCGATTGTCGAATGAAGGCGTGACGCCATGGAAGCAGTCGCTGATGAATTTTGAATGAGGCGTGTGAAGGTGGATGACCAGTGGCAATTCGCGTGTCATCGCGTGGAAAAGTCCGCCTGCCAGATGCTCCGGCACTTCCACGACTTCGAAGGGTTTTTCCTTGTGCAATTCCATGAATCGCATCCAGAGTGCCACAGTGGTTTTGATCACGTAATGGCTGGCCGGCGCTGCAACCAGAGTCAGATTCAACTCTTCGAGAAGATGTTTCCAGGCTACTCTGTGCACGAGTACGCCTTCTTCTCTGGAAGAACGAGCCGCTTCTCCGGCAGACAGAGAGATGACTTCAACGTCATGTCCGGCACGCGTCAGGGCGTGGGCGATGTGATAGTTGAATGCTCCGACGCCACCCCAGCCTGTGTCCGGCGGGTATTCACGCGAAATTAAGCAGATTCTCATAGTCCCTCTTCTCTTTTTCGGTTCGGGTCGGATGCCGAAAATACGGTTCAGCCAGCTTACATGCCGCTCGGCTTACAACATGGCATCTTATACAAAGATATGTTCTTCTTCATTAGGCCCAATTTACAGGTTGCCGGCGCGGAAGCCCGAAGACACGCCGCTGTGCGCGGGTTATCGCCGACAATCAGCTGTCGCAGAGCACTGGTGCCGAACAGATTGGAACAGTGATAAAAGGTCCGGTTAAGTCTTGGTAATGATTGCTACGCTGAATTTTCCTGCCGATTTCAGTTAGTCTTCCTGTGGAATTTATGCGATTTGCAGGGGTAACAGCTCAATGATTCTTGTTACGGGAGGTGCCGGTTATATCGGCAGTCACTTCGTTCGATACTACACGCGGTGTCGTCCGGCGGAAAAGGTAATAGTTCTGGACAATCTGGTCGAGGGACATCTGGAAGCGCTCGACGGACTGGCGAATGTGCACTTCGAGCGGGCCGATATCAATGATTTCGAGAGCGTCAAGAAAATTCTTCAGAAGCACGGCGTGGACGCGGTAGTACATTTTGCCTCTTATTGCTATGTCGGCGAATCCCAGGAAAATCCCAGCAAGTATTACCAGAACAACCTGGGCGGTTCCATCAGCCTCTTTCGCGCGATGGATGAAGTGGGGGTCAAGAAGATCGTCTTCTCCTCCAGTTGCGCCACCTACGGTGTGCCTGAGCGTGTTCCTATCGACGAGACACATCCGCAGAGTCCTATCAATGTTTATGGATTGACGAAGCTTTTGATCGAGAAGATCCTGGATGGCTACGCATATACAAAGAATTGGAGTTATATTGCCCTGCGGTACTTCAATGCCGCGGGTGCGGACAAGAGCGCGCTTATTGGTGAGAGCCACGCTCCCGAAACTCACATAATCCCGCTTGCTTTAAAGACCGCTCTGGGCACCAAAGATCAATTGCAGATATATGGAGACGATTACGACACCCCTGATGGCAGTTGTATACGCGACTACATCCATGTCGAAGATCTCGCTTCCGCGCATCTTCTAGCGCTGGAGAAGCTGTCCGAACAAAGGGGCGGGCAATGTGTCAACCTTGGTACTGCCCATGGTGCATCTGTAAAAGAAATAGTTGCGCTTTGCGAAGAGATAACCGGCAAAAAAATCAATCATTCATTCAGTCCACGTCGCTCCGGTGACCCGGCGCGACTGGTGGCGGATGCTTCGAAAGCCGCTAGTTATCTTGGTTGGCACCCGCAGCACGATTTGCGCTCGATTATAGAGACCGCCTGGAAGTGGGAACAAAGCAAACGATATTGATATGAGCTCCGGCGCACGTGTCGAATCAGTCGTACGCGGGTCTCTGGTTCTCGCCTGCTCGCTGCTGGCTTTGACTCTGGTCTTTTTCTTGCCGGAAGGCAAATCCTTTGCCGATCAGGGATTTAATTGGTATGTCAATCCAGGTCAGCGCAATCTCTTCGCGCCGAGAGTTGCATACGCATTCTTTTGCGCCTTATTGTGCGCTTCAGCATTCGCTCTGGCGCGCTGCCGGTCCGTGTGGACTAAGCTCGGCGCAGTCAATGCCGCTTTGCGCAACACAGTTGTTGCGTCCGTATTGCTCTTTTGCGCGGCTTCCCTCTTCACTTATTTCCGTGACCTGTCGATCATTCCTGCGACCGTATTGATCGGGTCGGCAGCTTATCTCGCCTGGAAAAAACTGCCGGACAGAGTGACGGTTTCGGTGGCGCTGCTTCTTGCTTGCACGGCGTTTTTGATTGCCGTCGTTCCTGGCTTGACTGCTCCTCCCGATTATTCCGCGCATTACCCCGAGGCGATTGCGGATATTCAATCGCATCAGGCGCTGTCTACAGCGGCCAATGTGCAATTGGCGCATGGAGCCAAGCTCTTCGACGCCGTATCGGCGCGTTACGGCGTTTTGTGGCAATCTCTTCTGGCTGTCTGGTCCAAACTCGTGCATCCGCTTACGGTCGGTGACACCATTATGATCTGCCGCTGGATGCAGACCATATTTTTTGCTCTGGCCTCCGTGGCTTATCTCGAGTTTGCCCGCCGCAAGCCTCTGTGCGCTTGTCTGGCGATTCTTTTTATCGCGCCCTGGATGGAACTCAAGCAACCGCTTTTCGTCTTTCCGCAGGTGGCATCGTGGCGTTATTTCGGTTTTGCTGCGGTGCCTCTTTTTGTGATGTATTTGGAGCGATCAGGCGTGTCGGCAAGATGCATCCTGCTGGGTGTGACAGCGGGAATATTCTTATTGTCCGATTTTGCATCCGGCGCTTCCATTACGGTCGGACTTTTGGCTTATTTGTTGTATCGAAGACAGGAATGCAGCACTCTTCGTTGCGCCTTTCTGTACTTTGCGGGGCTGCTGCTGATACTGGCAATTTTTACTGCAGTTTTTGCTGTTGTTTTTGGCTACGTGCCTGCTGCCTCGAGCGTCCTTTCCGACCTGAAAAACACGCTCTGGGAGGCAGCCGGCGGCACTGCTCCTGATCTTGGATATCCATTCGATCCGTTGGCAATTTTGATTCTTGTGCATACGGCTTATGCGGGATTATCGCTCGCTTCGCGGGGGGTAAATGCGTTGTCCGGGCGAGATGCCTTGAGATTGTGCCTTTGCGTGATCTCTCTTTTTTGGTTCGTTCACTACGTCAACGAGCCAAATACATTTGCTTTGCGCGCTTGCCGGGTGCTCTATGGATTTTTTATCGTGGATCTGGTTCGCATTTTATTGGCTGCAATAAGAGCCGGCAAGCGAACAAATGTGCCAGCCTGGCTGCTCACCTCGATACTTGGTTGCGTGATACTGCCTGCCGGCGTTGTTTCGTATCAGCCTGCTTTCGATAAGGCTGCGGCAATGCTGAAAAGTAAAAGTAATGGAGATCGGCGCAAATTGCTGGTTTCCGGCGTCTATTTGTCAGAAGAGGTGGGCAGCGCGCTCTTGAAAAAAGCAGAGTATATAAAAAACGCTGCTGGTGACAAACCAGTTTTTTATCTCACCGCCGATTCGTCATTTGTGCCGACCTTGTCCGGCAAAATTACCGCTGCTCCGATTGGAGATCCTTTTAGTCAGCTGGTTTTCGCAAAGCAAAGCGATAAATTGGTGAGGAAAATTTCGGATGCCGGTGCCAAAGTTGTTTATGTCGATGATCCGGACTTCGTCACTTCGAAAGGTGTTGGCAGGCGCAGTTGTTTTGATTATCTGCGCGTTCTAATCGGGCGCGATTTCAAACTCGAGCGCACGGAAGATGGCTGGCAAGTTTGGGTGCGAAAGTCCGATGATGCTCTGCTCAAGCAGCACGAATAGCCGCCCACATCTGTGCGCAGAAACACCCCGGCAAATGCGCGAGGGCCCTAGGCAACACTCGCGCATAGGTCTTTTGCGCACGAAGCGGGCAATGCGCAGGACCTATATCTGAATTATACATACAAATGTATGCGTGTCAAATATATTTCGTGCTCGTTTCGTCGCTAGTTCTTAAATTCGAGAATCAGGCCACGAGCGCTTCCGACCACGTTGGCCGAAATGCTTATCGTATTGATTGCATGACTGTGCGATTCCGGAACCGTCCATACAAGCCATGAGCCGGCTTTCTGACCGAGATTGACCATTTCTCCGGAATCGAAATGCTTTTGGGCGTCCACATTCGTCACATACAGAGAAGCGCTCTTCAAGCCGGTTCCTCCCAGCCTGATTTCCTTTGCGTCTATCGGTGTTTCCAGATTCAGTTCTACAAACGGCTTTCTCAAGGGCATATTGCGGAAGTCGTCCCCCAATTTCATCGGATAGACCACTACCACTTTGTTGCCGCCCTGCTGAATTTGCAGATCGGGAGGGATGCAGTCATTGACACGCAGTTGGGCTGGCTCTTTCGATGCTTCGCTCTTGGCGCCGAGAATTTCCGAATAGTCTTTCTCCAGTACATTTGCGGCATGAGCTCCGTAAGCATAAGTTGCCCACCTGTTTGGATGGGCATTTGCCGGGTTGATGCCGAACCAGAGCACTCCTTGTTTTTTCAAATTGGCTTCGTTTTTGGCCGACTCAACCCAGGTGTCAAAACTGTCGACTACGCGAATATTGCGCTCTGCAAACGCTTTTTTTATGGGTGGGAAAACTCGATCGTAGTGAGTTTTGATCGCGTCGAAATCTACTTTTCCAGGGCATTCATAAGGCAGCAACATGATGAATGAAGGGACGGATAGACTGTTTAAATACTCAGCAGTACTATCCAGCGTCTTGCTGTAGATTTTCCAATTTTCACCGGAAAGAAGGCTGAATTCCCAGTTGGGCGGATTTTCTTTGGCGAATTCTCCTGAGCGAGTCTTGCGCAAATATGCTTCTCTCAGTGCTATCAATTGGTAGGAAAGATGAGGGTACAAGCCCTTGAACGCTTCCAGCAATCCATTTTTTCTATGCGGGCGGAAAAGTAACTTCTGGTCGAAATCTTCTGTTTTCAGTCTCGACATCTCGTCCGCGTCGTTCGGAATATAACCCCAAATAATCAGGTCCGGTTTGAATTTCGGAATCACCTTTTTGGCTACATCAAGCTCCAAACGGGTGTTCAGACCTTGCATTCCGGCGGCGATTACTTCGACGTCGTTGAAACCTCTTCTGCTCAATTCTCTGGCAAGCTGACGCCACCAGATGTCGTTCATATTGTTGTAGCCGTGTCCCCATGCAAAAGAGTCGCCGAGCACAAGGATGCGATGCGCTTTTGGTGATTTTTCGGTCACCGGCCACAAATTCGAGTGCCAGACCGGATTGACGGTGAGGTCTGCTTTGTTTCGAGCGTGCGCCCAGTAGTAGATGAAGTCGTCCTCGTCGCTCCAAGACGCTGAGACGATTTTGCCTTCATCTTCCAGTGCCGGGATAATCAGTCGATCGAGCACAACGGAGACAAAGAGAATCAGTGCCAATGAAAGCGAGAAATATTTAACGCTGAGTTGCGGAAATATTGTTGCTTTCTGCGCGCCTTTGTCCATCTTCTCAGCGCGAGTCTTGTGAATCTCTTCGCCAGTTGCAATCACACCCGAATCCTTGATTGTCCAGCCCACCAGGCATGACGTCCGCTCTGGCTGTTTGATAGGCATGCCAAGTATTTTACCTGCGTGAGATGCTCTGCACGTTAGTCGAATCTAAACGTAGAGTTATTTCTTATACCGGCAATTAAAGAGGCCCTTCAAACACCTGTGTTATCCTCCCAGTCTGTTTCAGTTTAATCGCAGACATACCAGTCAGCAGGTGTAAGTCGGTTTCGGTGCGATATTTGATTGATTTCTGGAAAGGATTGCCGGAGCGCAGGAAAGACGCATTTTGTCTTTTGTTGCTGACCGCTTTCTGTCTGGCGCTTTTCAGCAAGACAGTATTCTCGGGACAGCCGATCAGTCGCATATTCGAGCTGGCTAATCTGGACTATTTGTTTCGTCAGGCAATTGACGTGCCGACAAAGTACGACGTTCATTGCATATTCATGAAGATATCCGGCTATTTGTTGGCCGCCACCACCTGGAGAGAGGGAACGTTACCGTTTTGGAACCCGTATGTCGGCTGTGGTGCACCCTTGCTTGCGGAATTGCAGTCGATTGTCTTGTCGCCGTGGATGTTCTTCTACACTCTGTGGCCTAGTCTCCAGATGCATAACTACTTGCTTGTCGCGCAGCAAGTTCTGGGGGCAGTCGGAATGTTTCTGTCTGCTCGAGCGCTCGGTCTTTCTCGATATGCTGCCATATTTGCCGCCGTTGTTCACTTATGCTGCCCCCACCAGCAGTGGCGCGCAGAATTGCAGATGAATCATTCGTTTTACCCGATCACGGTATGGTTTTTCATTCGTCTTTATCAAACCAGAAATTTCCTGTGGGCAATAGCGGCCGGCATCGGATGCGCTGCTCAAATACTTTCCGGTGATGCACAGGTAAGCTTGCTCTCCATCTCGGTCGTCAGCGCGCTTTTCGTTTTGATGAATCTTCTGGGCGAAGAGCGCAAGGATGCACTTATGGTGCGCGTTCGCGACGGCGGCATGTGGCTGGCGATAGCCGGTTTCAACGCCTTCTGTTTTGCATCGCCTGTATTTCTCGGTTTTGTCGAGTGGGTGCGTATCGGTGACCTGTCGAAAAAGCACGCCTACTACTCCGTCGGCAATCCGGCCACCTGGGAAAGTCTCGTTTATTCGCTTTTGCATCCTGGTTTTGGCGGCTCTTCTCTCTATGCCGGATGTCTGGCTCTGCCACTGATATGCTTGTCGTTTCTTGCCATTAAGCAGCGCCGCCCTTATTACTTGAGCGTCTTGCTGACTGCCGTCTTTGCTTTTATGAGCGCGTCTCGTACCGGGCCTTTCCCTCTCATCGACGGGGCGCTCGGGCTTATGGGTCTGTCGCGTTTCGAGGGGATGGAAGTCTATCTCATACAAATCGCTTTTCTGATGGCATTCGGGCTGGAAGAGCTGGTCAATTACAGAGTCCGGCTGAAAAGTATTGCCTTCGGCTGTTTCGTTGTTGCCTGCCTGGCTGTCGTAACCATTCCGCCCTGGCTCGCGAAAACCGGATTTAGTCTAGAGAAAATTACTTTTGATTCGCATGTCGAGGCTTATGGTTTTCAGCCGCAATTATGGAACCTCGATGTCCTCTTGCTCTGCGTGTTCATGTTTTTGGTTGGCGGACTTGTTTTTTCGCGGGCGAAATTGCCGAGCATGGCAAGCCTGCTTTTGATTTTGCTTCCCATTCTCTTGAACAGCACGAGTGAGGTATTAGCCTGTCAGAAGTCGCTGCCTCAAGTGCCTAAATTCAGATACCCGAAACTGGAACTGCTGGATTTTCTGGCGTCGAAGAAAGAACGTGTCGTACCGGTCGGCTACAATTTGCTCCATCCAAACAATAATGTCGTCTATAGAATTCCCAGCCTGGCGTATGAAGGTCCCCTTGTTCCTCCGCGGCTGCACGAATTCGTTCGCGCTGCTGGCGCTCATGCTGACGCTTTCACGAAAGTCTTTCCGAGCGGCTCATTCAATAAGCTCATCAACCTGGCCAGTGTTCGCTATATTGTCAGCTTCGTCCCTGTGCGCAATTCCGACGAGCCTTACAATTTTCAATCGCCAATTGCCAAACCTGTTTCGTTCAAGGGGAATGAAAATATCCGCATGGATGCTGCCAAAGTGCAGTATGACGCGGAAAAAAATGAGCTGGGCGGCTATATAGACTGGTACGTAAAAGAGGGCGAAGGCGAGAATTACATTTTCCAGATCGCTATGTTCGGCGAAGACGGAAAGATATTCTGGACCGGCGGTCCATTCTACACTCGTCAGCGTGAATACCTGAAAGACGATACTCGTCCAAAAACATTCAGCCGCATGCCGCTCGACGCCATAGTGCCGGAGCACATTCCCGAGTCGACCAAATTTTCCATCGGCATAAAAGTTCGGCATCTGCCGGAAGAGAGCGAGCTGGAGCCGGCAAGTTCCGGCACTCCTGCAATCGAAAACATGTTCGAGATTGCTCAGTTCACAAAACGAGTCCTTCCTCTTGAAAGTCAACGCCGTTTCAAACTGGTGAAGGAGATTCCGAACAGTTTCATTAGAGTCTATGAAAACCTGCATGCCATGCCGACTGCTTATTTGGTCCATAAAACCATTTTGGTTGAAGGCGATAAGAATGTTCTCGACGAGATCAGCAAGTCCGGCTTCGATCCTCACAGCGTTGCCGTGATCGAAGATCGTAATCTGAAAGCGATGGACGGTGCGCTCGCCAGTTCTGCAAAAGATGAGGTCAGGGCGGTGCGCAGCGACTCCAACACCCTGAAGATTGACGTCAATACTGAGTCCGATGGCCTGCTTGTAGTAACCGACCAGTATTTCCCTGGCTGGCATGCCGAAGTAGATGGGGTCGAAGTGCCAATCGTATATGCCAATTACTTGTTCAAAGGAATTCCGGTCGGTCCGGGGCGGCACAAAATTGCACTCTCTTTCAGACCGACATATATAAACCTCTCTTTGGCATTGATTGGAGCGAACCTTCTTATGAACGGCGCTGCCTTTTGGGTGCTCCGGCGCAGAAGGCGAAAGGATATATCCATTTCTGCCCCAGCTGCCGCTTCTGGGGCAGCGGAGACTGACGGCGGTCAGAAAAAACTGATGACAACTTTTTAATCAGCATGGAGAGTCGTGACCCGGTGCCTCTCGTATAGGTTGATTAATCCCTAACTAATAAGCAGTTCAGCCTCTTCCTCTTGTTAAGTGCTATAAAAACCCTTGCTCTGAAGGGCAAGGATACTGATGCATTCCACGTTAACTCGCTCCAATGCCGTCGAGGTCAGAAGAAAAGCGACCGCAGTCGCTTTCTCGGCCGTAATCACGCTGTATAACGAAGAGGGCAATATCGAGCCTCTGACGCGCTCGCTTATCGATTCTTTCCGCACGCATATGGCGGGAATTCCGTTTGAGCTGGTTCTGGTCATTAACGGTTCGGAAGACCGCACCGGGCAAATCGCACTGGAGCTGGAGAAGCAGTTCGATGAATTGACTCTCGTGATGGTCAAGAAAAACCGTGGATACGGCGGTGGAACGCTAGCCGGCTTGGCTAACGCCAGGGGAGATGTAGTCGGCTTTCTGGACGGCGATCAGCAGGTAGCGGCCGAGGATGTCGCACGCGTATTCAAAGCCTGTATCGAAGGCAAACATGACATAGTCAAAATTCTTCGCGTGGTGCGCGAGGACGGACCGCTGAGAGTCTTTCAAAGCCGATGCTTCAATGCGCTCTTTCGGATGCTTTTCGGTGGTACCAGTCGCGACGTGAACAGCAAGCCGAAAGTGCTGAAGCGCAAGGCTTTGGAGAGAATGAATCTTCGCTCTACCGATTGGTTCCTTGATGCTGAAGTGATGATTGAAGCTGTGCGCCTCAATCTTTCAGTGCTTGAGATTCCAGTTGTGTGGATGGAAAGAGAGCATGGCTCGTCGAATATACGGCTATCCAGTGCCGTAGAGTTTTTCAAAAATATGATCAGGTACAGGTATGGCAGAAGATAAGTCAGCAGCGAACGCTAAAGTTGTAATTCTTGCCGGCGGACAGGGCTTGCGCATGCGCGAGGAGACTGAGACCCGACCCAAGCCGATGGTGGAAGTCGGCGGGCAGCCGATCATGATGCATATCATGCGGCAGTACGCCAGCTATGGCTTCAAAGACTTCGTTATTTGCCTGGGTTATCGTGGCGAAGTGATCAAAAAATATTTTCTCGATTACCATTTCTTGACCAGCGATTTCACCGTCAATCTTGGCTCCAGTGGCGGTGCCACTTTCCATGGCGATATAGAGGAAGCTGACTGGTCCATAACACTTGCTGATACCGGACTTTCGTCGGAGACAGGCAGCCGATTCAAGCAAATCCAGAAGTATGTAAAAGGCGCCGATTTGATCATGCTTACTTACGGTGACGGATTGGCCAATGTCGACATTGCAAAACTCGTCGAATTCCACCGTTCGCACGGCAAGATCGGTACGGTAACAGGTGTTTTGCCTCCTTCACCCTTTGGCGAAATGAAGCTTTCCGGTAACAGCGTGGAAGTTTTTCAAGAAAAACCAAATCACGACGACAAGTTTATTAACGGCGGTTTCTTCGTTTTTGATCAGCGTATTTTCGATTATGTCAGCGATGCAACTGATTGCAGCCTGGAGAGAGATTGCTTGAAGCATGTCGCCAAAGACGGCGAGCTGATGATGTTCCGACACGAAGGCTTCTGGCAGTGTCTGGATACGCAACGCGATCTGGTGCAATTCCAGAAACTTCTGGCTACCGGAAAGGCTCCCTGGCTCACCGAGCGTGCTGCGCAAGCACAGTCTCCAGTGCCGGCAACGATGTTCCAGAACCAGCCGATTAATTTCGCGCCTCCTGCGTAGCGAGACGTTGAATAGATATCGCCTATCTTAGTTGCCGCTCCGCAGCATCAAGAGATGCTCGCCATGCTGCTCCCGCTTTTGACCAGGTCTTTGTACCAGCCGACTGTTTCTTGCAAGCCGGCTTTGAAATCGTATTGCGGTTTCCAGCCTAGTACGGCGTTGATCTTGGTTGCATCCAGGAATTGTTCTTCGATTTCTCTTGTCGCCGTGCCTTGAATAATCGGCTTCAAGTCTTCTCTTCCTGTTACCGCCAGAATCTTATCTACGCATTCGATTACGGACATCGGCGCCTGATTGCTGATGTTGAATGCTTCTCCGTGCACTGAAGAATCGTTCCACATTCGCTCGGCAAGCATCAAGTAAGCGTTGACAGCGTCTTTGATGTACAGGTAGTCGCGCACCGGTTTGCCGTTGGAGCGAATAGTTACAGGTTCGCCACGCAGAACATGAGTCAGAGTGTCGGGCACGATGCGGCTCAGGTTCAGATCTCCTGCCCCGAACAGATTTCCGCAACGTGTCGTGCAGACCGGTACTTTGTAAGAGAGGTAATAGCTGCGCGCAATCAAGTCGGCGCAACTCTTCGATACGTCATATGGAAAGCGACCCTGCATCGGCGCATCTTCGACATACGGAAGCACATCCTGGTCGCCATATGCTTTATCGGATGAGGCAAGAATGATGCCGCGCAGGCGACGGTCTTGTTTGTCCGAGGTCTGTCCCAGTTGACGTGCGGTTTCAAGAACATTCCAGGTGCCTTCGATATTCGATTTGAAAGTATCGAGGGGGTTATTGTTGGCGATGCCGACGATGCTCTGAGCGGCCAGGTGGAAGATGAATTCTGTTTTGCGGTCTCTGACAATGCTCAGCATCAAATCGAGATCTTCAATGGTCCCTTCAATCAGCTCGGCATCGCCTTTCAGTTCGTGAATCATGGACTCAGGCTTGTAATCTCGGTCGATGCCGATCACATTGGCGCCTTTTTGCACCAATGTTCGGCTCAGCCAGCTTCCGAGAAAGCCCGCGCAGCCTGTGACTAATACAGTTTTTCCTTGAAACATCCTGAGATCGCCTGATTGAAGCCGTCAAAAGGGCAATTATAAGAGAATTTCGCAGTGCTTTTGAGGCGTGATGGGGAAAAAGAAACTCTCCAGTACGCTTATTTCTGGCTAATGAAGCTGTAAAAGCTGCTCCTGCTTTCGCTTTGAGTTAATCATGATGCGCGTGGCAAGCAATGTTTCAACCTGATATTTCAGTCAGGACTAGAGATTGAGTTAGGGACTATCATTGAGCCGGCGGCATTTCAGCCGGCTTTGCAGTTTTGACGGAAGGCGAATTTGTGAGCG
>JAIETE010000051.1 GCA_019745505.1 Candidatus Obscuribacterales bacterium
TCTAAATGCGGACCCAGCCCCTTCATTTTTTTGCGCAACTTCTATTATTTCTTATAGTGATACACTTATCCGCAGAGGAACCAGACCGGTGCAAACGGGATGGTTGGCGTACCCTTGTTCAGCCTGAATTCGATTCAGTTTATTTCATAACTAGAAAGACCTACAGCCAAAAGTCTTGTTATAAACACCTTCTAGTTCGCTGATCAAAGCTTTCCTGAACTTTTCGTTTCTTGATGTTTGTTGAGCGCTCGCTGAGCGTATTCGTAGCGTAAGTGAACACTAGCTTCTCCGTTCTCACACAAGAAAACTTCCGCTCTCCCACGAATTTCCACCCTGTCGTTTCGCTCCAGCGCTTACCTCCCGGTTTGCGCTCGAAAGCCGCATAGGCAACGCAGTCACGCACTGCTGGAAAGGACACATATGACCACAACGTCTGCTACGAGTGGCTACGGGCTTCTCAGAAAGACACTTTGCTGGGGAGTTCATCTCTACACCGGATTGGGACTTGTTTGCGCTGCCGCCATCGCCGCACTGATTGTGCAAGGTGGTGCAGACAGTTTCCGCTGGGCGTTCATCATCATGGGCGTGGCGCTCTTTATCGACGCCACCGACGGCACACTGGCGCGCCGTCTCGAGGTTAAGAAGGTCTTGCCTGGTTTCGACGGTCGCAGGCTGGACGACATCATCGACTTTCTCACTTACACCGGATTGCCGCTGCTTCTGGTCTACCGGGCCGGCATCATGCCCGCAGGCTGGGATTGGACATTGATGGTCGCAGCGATGGCGAGCCTTTACGGCTTCTGCCAGACGGACATCAAAACCGCCGACGGCTACTTCCTAGGCTTCCCGTCGTACTGGAATCTAGTCGCCTTCTACCTGTACGTCCTGCCCGGACCCGCATGGTTGACCGTTTCGCTCGTCCTTGGGTTGGCTTTGCTGACCTTCGTGCCGACGCGTTATCTCTACCCGAGCCAGGGCGGTTGGTTGAACAACTTCACCAACGTACTGGGCGGATTGTGGGGTTTGAATCTCGCCTGGGTAGTGTGGTGTATGCCAGCCGGTCAATTCCCCGGTGCGGAAACATTCACTGCTGCTGCGATTTCACTCTTCTTCCCGGTCTGGTACGTGGCCGCATCTTTCGCTGTCGAGGCGAAGGTTCGCATGAACAGCCGCGCCACAAAATTCGACGCGGCCGTCTTCGACATGGACGGTACGCTCGACGACAGCGAACCGGTGCACTGCCTGGCTTACCAGCAAGTACTCGAAAGGCTGGGCAAAACACTGACGAGCGCCGACTACAACAGCCGCTTCACCGGCTCCACCGACCAGTTCATCGCCACCAGCCTGATTCAGCAATTCGGTCTCACCGTAACGGTTGCCGAACTGCTTAAACAGAAAGAAGCGCTCTTCCTCAAGCTGATCGAGGGACGCGCTGAAGCTCTGCCCGGTGTTCTTAAAACTCTCGATACACTGCACAAACGGGGGCTCAAGCTTGCGGTCGCCTCTTCAGCCACGCTGGACGCAATCGAAGCGGTGCTCGCCGCGCTCAAGATTCGGCACTACTTCACTGTCATCGCATCCGGTGAAGAGGTCGCCAATTCCAAGCCGGCACCCGATGTTTTCCTGCTGGCGGCCGAACGTTTGGGCATCGCGCCCCAGCGCTGCCTGGCGTTCGAAGACAGTGAGAACGGTGTGCGAGCAGCAGCGGCAGCCGGCCTGTTCTGTATCGCCATTCCCTGCGGCTCGACAGCCGGACAGGATCATTCCGCAGCAAAGATGAAGCTCGCCAGCATGGCGGACTTCGATGCCAATTCCGTTCTCTGAACAGAAAGGTGATGCAATGGAGCTTATCAACCCGTTGACCAATCCGCTCTTTTCGACAGTGGCATCGGTAACAGGCGGCATCCTCGCGCTGTTCCTGGTGTACACGCTTTTCATGGAACGCAAGAACTTGGGTCAGCTCATGAAGACATCGCTCTTCCCGCGCTGGCTGAGTTCCGCGATTCTCGCACCGCTCGTCGTGCTGGGCATCTTCTCGGGTCCGTCGGCGCTCACAGCGCTGATCACGGCCCTGGCAATCGTCGGTGTCTGGGAATACAGCCGCGTGACCGGGCTTGCCTCTCACTTCCGACTGCCTGCTTACGCATTCGGCGCCGCCTTACCGCTGGCGACGGCACTGGCACCACAACTGGTGACCGCCATCGTCGTAGTGTCTGTACTTGTGCTAGGCTCTATCGCCGTTTTCAAATACCGAACACCGGCACAGTCAGCCTTAGGTGCTGGCTCGACGAACAACACGCAAGTGTTCGTGCAAGCAGCATCGGCTGTTCTCGCCGTCTGCTACACGCCACTGCTTGCCAGCTTTGCCATTCACATCAGCCGCATGGACGGTGGCGCCGCCATCCTCCTTTCGCTGATCGCCGCCGTCGGTTTCTCCGACACGAGCGCCTTTATCATCGGCAAGGCCTTCGGCAAGAAGAAGATGGCGCCTCACGTCAGCCCCAACAAATCCTGGGCTGGCGCAGTCGGCAACGTTGTCGGAGCCTATCTGGGCTTCAGCATCATCCTTTTCGTCGGACCGGCTCTGCCACCCGCCGTGCTCATCGGGCTGCCGTTGCTCATCGCCATCGCCTCCATCATCGGTGACCTGTTCGAGAGCCTGATCAAGCGCTCGTACGGCGTCAAGGATGCCGGCACCTGGCTGCCCGGCTTCGGTGGAATTCTCGACCGCGTGGACAGTCTGCTGTTCGTGCTGCCGGTGAGTTACATCGTGCTGAGCTTGCTCGCCTAAGGTGAGGACAATTGACTAGGTAGGCAGCCCTAAACTTAGGAAGCATGCGGGGATCGAAAGAGAGCAATCACTTTCGTCCTCGCATCTCCTTTGTTTTTCAATTCTTGCTACTACCCATGCTAGTACTTCTGGGCTTTCAAATCCAAGGATTCAAGACAGACACAGGCACATGCGAAAAGTCATCAATGTTCCGCGAGACGACAGTAAAATCGTATTCAATTGCAGTTGCGGCAATCAGTCCATCAATCACACCTACTGGTGTACCTTTTCGCTTTGCGTCAGCGCTGAGATGTCCCCAATGCTCAGCCACTAAATCATTGACCGGTACAATTCGACCTGCGAAACGCTCTTTAAGACTGTCCAGCCAAGTGCTCAAAATCTCGCGCCTTTTTCCGGAAGGAATGTTGGCAATACCTTTGCGTATCTCTCCAATAGTAAGAACACTAAGATACAGGGATTCTTCATTCACCGACGAGAACCAGCGAACTACCCTCTGGTCAGGCGAAACACGCATGAGCTCTGAAATACAGTTGGTATCAATAAGATAACCGTTCATAAATCCGCGTCGCGCCCGAGATCAGGCTCACGCTCAAAATCGAGTTCCAATCCTACGAATGGTGATTCACGGAAGAATTCGATTAACGGTTTACGGTTGGTTTTGGTCAGCTGTTCATACTGCTCCACGGACAACATAACAACACCGTCACGTCCCTGACGTGTTATGAGCTGCGGACCTTCAGAGCGAGCCAGACGGAAAACCTCGCTAAAGCGAGCTTTCGCCGTTTGCAGCTGCCACGCTTTTCCCACAGTGGAGCGCACTAATGCACGACTGGGTCGTTTGTCTGTTTTCTTCATACCCAACCCCTGACTAGTCTGACTAGTTCTATTTTAATCCAACGAATCGAATCAAGCTATGTTTCGACGTAAAAAACTATCAAAACTGTCTCCACGATCTTCAAATGGAAGACAGGAAGCTTAGACACTTATATGCGACACACATTTCAACAACACTTGCCCGGCTGAGAGTACAATCTCAGCTCGCGTCATGGAAGATAATTCCCAGAGTATGTCTATATCCGCTCAGCAAGCGGCTTACGCCGTGTCTCAAAATGACGCGATAGGTTCCCTTTGTCCCCCTGACCGGGCGATTGTGCACAGCAAAGATAACGGCATCGCCCTGCCTGAGCGGCACGACCATAGGTCGCGATTGCATGCGCGGACGCTGTTCCGTCATGACAAATTCACCGCCAGTGAAATCTTTTCCTGGCTCCGAAAGCAAGATTGCCAACTGAAGCGGAAACACATGCTCGCCGTATATATCCTGGTGCAGACAGTTGTAATCGCCCTTTTCGTACTGCAAAAGCAGAGGAGTCGGTCGAGTTTGCCCAGCTTCACAGCAACGCGCAAGAAACTCAGCATGCTGTTCCGGATAGCGAACTGCGATGTTCATCGACTCATTCCAGCGATTTCCTATTGGCGCCAAATTCGAATAGACCGCTGTTCTCAAACACTGAACTATGTCCGGCAACGGATACGAGAAATACTTATACTCTCCTTTGCCAAAACCATGGCGGCCCATCACCACCCGACTTCGAAAGATCGATTCTTGGGGGTAAAAACTCGCGATCTGAGCGCATTCTTCAGCAGTCAAAAGCCCTGCAATCATGGCATTGCCTTCGGAATCAAGCGAATCAGATACTTGTTTCCAATCTACTGATTCGACCCGTTCAACAATCCGACTCATTGTTTCGAAACCACTAGCAGAAGCCATTGTTGAACAATCCGAGGTTTTATCGACAGTCTTCATGCATTTGCCTCCCGCTTCAGCAGAGCCCGTTTACGCTCAACTCCCCAGCGATAACCTGAGATGTCTCCATCGTTTCTAACTACGCGATGGCAGGGAATAGCAACCGCCAACTTGTTTGCAGCACAGGCTCCAGCCACTGCCCGAACTGCTTTCGGTGAACCGATAAGCGCTGCCAGTTCCGAATAACTAACAGTTTTTCCTGCCGGCACTTTGCGGAGTGCTTGCCAGACACGCTGCTGAAATGCCGTTCCACGCACATCCAATGGCAAGTCCAGCCCGATACCCGGTGTTTCTACAAAGCTGACCACTTTGGCTACGAGTTTTTCGAACTCCCGGTCGCCACCTCTAAAGCTGGCATTGGGAAAGCGATCTTGCATTTCTCGAGCCAATTCATCCGGTTCATCACCTAAAAGAATTGCGCAGATTCCTCGGTCGCTCTGCGCTACCAGTATCGAGCCTAACGAACACTCGGCTACCGCAAATCTAATCTCAACCTTCGCTCCACCTTTGCGAAAATCAGTCGGAGTCATGCCCAATACACTGTTCGTCTTCTCGTAGAATCGACTGCTGGAATTGAATCCAGCTTCGAACATGGCTTCGGTCACACTGCCTGCGCGCGCCAATTCATCTCTCATGCGCTTTGCGCGATGAGCTTGAGCATAGGCTTTCGGCGTTAATCCGGTGATTGACTTAAACAGGCGGTGCAAATGATATGTGCTCATTGTCGCTCTGTTAGCCAATTCCTGAAGACTCGGTTCTTCCTCAGAACTTTCGATAAAACGGCAAACATCCTCAATTACTTCCTTGTGCTGTTCTGTGAGCGAGACCCCATCAGGTTTGCAACGCTTACATGGGCGAAAGCCTGCCGCTTGAGCATGTTCAATAGTCTCATGAAACGCAACATTCTCAGGACGTGCCAAACGCGCAGCACATGACGGTCTGCAATATACTCCGGTGGTTTTTACAGAATAGAAGAAACTTCCATCAGCTTCCTTATCCCGGGTCAAAATCGACTGCCAACGCCGATCCTTTTCGGCTTTCGTTGCAGTCTTGTTGCTCGCTTCTTTGCCTAAGTCTTTTGATTTACCGGTCGGCATCGACCTAATTTCTCTGTTCATTGCTACAACGCTCATTAGTTTGTTCCTTTTGTTGGCAGGTTGTTGGCGAGTTTGTTTGCGCAACTCAGATTTGAAACTCTGTGCAAACAATCGCCGGCGATGCATTCAATGTACAAAGGCGAGCCGAATTAGACACTCCGACTCTTGCTTTCAAATTCAGCCGCACGGGTTCTAGCGATTCTCTGCCATAAACTTGAGGTTTTCCCTCGCTGCATCTCTTATACGCTTATCCTTGGACTGGGACAAACGCATCATTATCGGCTTGTACTTCGGATCGTCAGTATTCATGTGATACGACAACAAACCGACATCATGATAAAGACTTTTCGCTGGATTCATCAAAATCGGCTCAAGGGCAGCCAGTTTGTCGAATTCCTTGAGCTGCACGAGCGCATTCAATGCGGAAATCCGGCATCTTTCATTTTTGGAGGCGAGTACCTTCAAAAGGGGCGGAACGGCGTAGCGTGGTGGCAAGTTCGAGATCGCACCTATGGCTAGCTTATAAACGTTGGAAGCCTGGTCCAAATCCACCTTCACATGATTGCTGTCTTCAGCTTGCCCGATCGATTGCGTCACAGTATTGAACTTCTCCGCCGGCGTCCCAATGGTCCTCGCCAGCTCTTCGGCAACGATTGCCATAGGCGCAGCGCCACTTGCAAAACTACAGTCGCTTAGAGGAGAGAGTGGAACGGCAATATGGTGCTCGTCAACTGGAAAAAGATTCGCTTCCTTGTCGCGTCGAAGAAAGTAAATTCCTCGAAAATTGCCAGCCTTTGAAGCTGAGACATCAGAGCACTGACCGCTCCAAAAATTGAGATTGGGGGACAGTGCCTTGCCGGTATTATTCTTTATCGTTCTCTCGACCTTCAGATAAACGGTATCATCTGCCTTTCCACCCAAAAACGAAGGTCGCATTTTGCTTACCGTATGATCGCACCTGGCCGCAACAATCACGTCTGCGGTCCGGCAAAGCTCACTTGTCTGCGTAACGCCGACCGGCATTGCCATAGCTGTTTGTGAGACGGCGATGCCCATCAAAGAGAACAGACGGACGGTCTTTTTCAGGATTATCACAAGAAGAACTCCATCGTGGCTAAATCATTCTTTCCGAGAATTGCATGAAATGCACCAGTGAAAAGGCTAGAAAAATCACACCGCGAATACTCTCGGCTTTAATTTCAAAAAACTATTTAAACCTCTCCTTGACCTTTAATTGCCGTATATATGACGAAGGTGCTATAAAACCTGAATTCTCGGGCAATATCCGGTAACGGTTATTGGCAACAGTGGCTCAAATGTTAGCGAGGCGCGCATCTTGGCAGTAGCAGCAAAAACCAAAAAAGCAACGCAGCTCAGCTTCTTCGGACTTCCAGAAGAGCATTCGAATGAGGAAACCTCCCAAGCGGTAATCATTCCGGCGCCTTATGAAAATACGACCAGTTACGGTCGCGGCACTAAGAATGGTCCAAAAGCAATTTTGGACGCAAGCCAGCAGGTCGAGCTTTTCGATGACGAATTGTGGGTCGAACCTTTCCGGGTCGGCATCCACTCGGGCAATGAAGTCAAAATGGCGGCGGTCACAAGCGAAACCGAAAATCCCTTCCAGGAATTGACGGACGCTGTGAAAAGTCAACTGGCTCGCGGCAAATTCCCAATTGTATTGGGCGGCGAGCACGCCCTCTCCATCGGACCGGTAAGAGCCTGCATGGAGCGCTATCCCGACCTTTCCATCCTGCAAGTCGATGCTCACGCCGACATGCGCAAGTCCTATGACGGCAATGCTTACAGCCATGCCTCGGTCAGCTACCACCTATACAAGATGCTGCCCAAACCGGCATTAACCAACGTCGGCGTCCGCAACATCAGCGCTGAAGAAGTGGAATGGATGGAGCAAGAACAGCCCAACGTGAAGATTTACTGGGCTCGCCAGCAGAAGACCTGGAATTTCCAGGAAATCGTCAACACACTCTCAGACAACGTCTACCTCACCATCGACGTTGACGGTCTGGATTCATCAATCATGCCATCGACTGGAACACCGGAGCCGGGCGGCATGGATTGGTACCAGCTGATGGACCTGATCAAGACAGTTTGCGTTCGCAAGAACGTAGTCGCTGCAGACATCGTCGAACTCTCGCCGATTCCGAAGCTGCACGGTCCGGACTTCCTCGTGGCGAAATTGCTCTACAAACTGATCGGCTACAAGTTCGCGCTTGAGCTGGGCGTTTCGAAGAAGTATCTCTAGTTCGAATAAAAACGATTTGCCAAAAAGTGTTTGAGGGACCGATTACTCAGTCCCTCTAGAAAGCAGATTGCTAGCCGCTATCGATTTAAAAGTTGATTGATTTGCTTAGTAGCATTTACCCCCTAATGAATCGGTTCCGACTAAACGCAGCACCTGATCACCCCAATCAGGTTGTCATTCCATAGAGTTTGAGTTTCATAAGAATCTCGATTCTGGAACTCAAGAACGCCGACACCCCTTCGGCAGAACTCTTGTTTTTCGAATCATCCTCCATCGTTTGACATACGCATCTATACCGCTCCAAAATTTCCTGGACACCTTTTTCAAAAATTAGCCGCGTTTAATCTTCCAATGCCTGAAAGCCCACAAATTCGTGACCCTTACTTCTATATGGACCTGGCGCTCGAGCAAGCCAGGACTGCCGGCGACGACGTGCCGGTGGGGGCTGTGATCGTCCACAACGGTTCCGTCATAGGCGTGGGGGTGAATGAAAGGGAACGCGCCCTCGACCCTTCCGGGCACGCTGAGATTGTCGCCCTGCGCAACGCTGCCAAAGTTTTGAACAACTGGCGCATGACCGGCGCCCAGATATACGTCACCCTGGAGCCCTGCCCTATGTGCGCAGAGGCGTTAATTCAAGCCCGCATTGCCCAAATCTACTTCGGCGCTTACGACCCACGCGGTGGCGCCTGCGGCTCCGCGTTCAATTTATTCGTTGAGGGCCGACCTTTTCCAATGCCGGAGGTTATCGGAGGAATTAAGGAAGCTGAATGCAAAGAACTGCTGACCGATTTCTTCAGACATCGCGGTGAACAGCACAACAAATAGACCCAGATTAACAACTGGCTTACCAGAACCTTTCGAACACAGGTTAGTTTCACAAATACCGGTTAGAGTATTTCTGTATCCCAGATGTGTTCGCCACTGCATTGAAAAGCGCATTATTCGCTAATTCCAAATCCGCTCATCGCTATTGGTCAATGGCAGCTTCAGTGTTGCTGATAGCGCAGATGTCCACTGCTGCAAGTTTCGCGAACCCAACACCACCCAACAAGCTGGAAGCCGAACGTGCCGATGCGCAAAAGCGCGCTGAAGCGTTTTTCAACCGCAAAACAAAGTCCAAAGCGGACAAAGCAATTCTCTACTTGCAAAAATACCGACCAGACCTGGCAATTGGCATTTACACAGGCGAGTTGATCAAAACTGCAAAAACCGATTTGAACAAGAAAGAAAATCGCCAGAAAATGGCGCGCTTGCTCACTTTGATAGGAAGATCATTCAAGCTGGATGAAAATGATGCGGTTTCATGCGCGCTTTACCGAATGTCTGGCCGCTTCGACCCTGACGACTTGGTCAACAAATCTTTCTTGCTCGAGTCTCTCGTTCCCACGGGACGTTTTGCAGAAGCAAAAAAAGTGCGAGACGAACTCTCCAAAACTAAATCCGACGATCCGACCGTGCTGCGCGCAATGGCTAACTATGCGCTTTTCACTGAAGACTATGATTCTTGCTATGCCTACTTAGAGCGCGCTAGTGAAAAAAAGGACGACCCGCTTCGGTACATTACCCTGCGCGTGATGGCTCAATGCCGAATTCGACAAGGTATCGAAGAGCAGGTCGCTTCACTCTTCGAGGAGTCGGCGAAGTCGGCAGAAAGTCCTTACGAACAAGAGCTTATATTCGGCAGCATGGCACTTTCAGCGATGAAACCTCAAGAAGCCGACGAGCACTTCCAACGTGCCTCGAAAATGCTGCCTGACGATGTCGCCTGGCGGACCGGTAGAGCCCAAGCCCTGGGCGTCATTCCGAACAAACATGACGAGTCATTTCAAATGGCTATTGATGCCGTACAAAAGAAGCGGCTTACCAACCGCTCTATGACCCAGTTGGCAAACGCTCTGCAAGGTAACGGACAACCGCAAGAAGCGAACAAATGCTTGGAAAGACTGAAAGCACTAAAGCCCTGGAGTTGGCATCCATATCTTGCCAAAGCACGGCTGGCACGCTGTCGCGGAGACAATGCCGGGGCCAGAAAGGAATTGTTTGTTGCCGAAAAACTTAATCCCAGTAGCGGTGGTGCGGCCATTGAGATTGTTACTTCCTATCATTGCGACGGGAACCTGAAAGAAGCAATGGCTGCGTGCAAGAGGAAATTAGGCGACTGCCCGAAAAACTTCCAGCTTTGGATCAAGCGAGGCCTGATTGCGCGGGAAATGAAGGATTATGTAGACTCGAAAGCCTCATACCAGAAGGCCTTGTCGCTGATTCCTGCTGAAAATTCCCTCAATGTCATCTGGAAGAGCGAAGCAGCTGCCGCGCACGCAGGACTCGGAACATTGGCGTACATCGCCGGTGACAAGGTCACTGCAGCCAAGGAAGCACGCGAATTCAACAAATTGAAGTTTATTCCGGACTTGCCTGCTTGGCTGACCATAATGGTTCTGCGCCCGAACCGCATCAAATTCGAGTCTAACTCAAAGAAAGAAGTTGAAGCCAACGATCACACAGCCATGGCTGACATGCTGCTGGAAACTCGTAATTTGACGGATGCTGTTGCAGAATATGCAAAAGCAATCGAACTTAATCCCTCAGATGTTGATCTGCACAGCTATTATTTAAATGCACTGGTGGAGAACAACAACTGGGTCGAAGCAGCAAAAGAAGATGTAGTCTTATCGAGCAAACTTGTCAGTCGCGCTGCCGATAGCGTCGCGAAATGGGCGAAAGGGAAGGGCATGAAAGACAAGAAAGACTCCAAAGCTGCCCCCCAAGGACAGAAGAATGGTCAAGGCAGTTGACGAAATCTGCGCATCCTGTGGCAAAACACAACCAAAGAAAGGTTCGCTGACCCAGTGGATTGGACTGAGTGATTCTTGCCGTTGCGCGATTTTGGACGCGCAAAGAACAAGTGGCGGAAAATCTGCTGCTCAAGAATCGCAAGATGCTATCTGCCAAAAGTGCGGCAGGCACTTGAAGCGCAGTACGGGCTCACTCACACAATGGGTCTTTCGGCAGGACTCGTGCAACTGCGACGAGGCAAAAAACCAAGCAGCCCAGGCGACTGAAGCGACGGCAAATGCTAATTCATCCAACTTTTCCGATTCCTCCGGACAGTCCAACCCTTCTCTTGAAGAAACCGTTTTCGATGGCACGGCAAAGACCGCCGGTCAAATTGTCGCCCGGCATTACGAGGTAATCAGTTGTCTCGGCGAAGGCGGCACCAGCGTAGTTTACAAAGCTCGTCATCAATTCATGGAGCGCATTGCGGCGGTAAAAGTTTTGTCACCGGATCGCATTCCCGATGCCAAAACCGTTCAACGCTTTCAGCAAGAAGCCCGCTCCGTCAGCCGCTTGAAGCACCCAAACATAGTTGATGTGCATGAATTCGGGGTTGATGAAAACAAGCAGCCATTTTTGATCATGGACTATCTGGAAGGCAGAAATCTCTATGAGGCGATCGAGCAAGACGGTCCACTAAAACCCTCACGTGCAGCGGTTCTGTTTCTTCAAATGGCTGACGCACTTAAGCATGCCCACGAGAAAGGCGTAATACATCGAGATCTTAAACCCAACAATGCCATCCTGATTAAAGACGAAAATGGGCACGAACAGGTCAAGTTAGTCGACTTCGGCATTGCGAAATTGAGCGAACCGGAAGACAAAGAGAAAGCCTTGACCCAAACCGGAGAAATATTCGGCAGCCCCTTTTACATGAGTCCGGAACAGTGCCGCGGTCAAAAGCTCGATCACCGCAGTGACATATATTCGTTCGGCTGCCTGATGTACGAGATGATCACAGGTGAACCGGCGGCAAAAAGCGGCAGCGTCGTTGAAACATTGATGCTGCACATCAATGGACTGACACTGGATTTCGACTCTCAGACAGCAGTCAGATCTTGCGCCGAGTGCGCGAAAAACTCAGATTCTTTCGAAGCGAATCACGAGCAAAAGTGCATGAACAGGCTGCGCCAAATAATTCAGGCATGCATACAGAAGGAGCCGGCCGATCGTTACCAGTCGATGGAGGCTATCCGGCGCGATTTGGAGCGCCTTCTGTCCGGATTCAAACCCTCGGGCGCCAAAGACGGCACGCTCGAAATCGCTGGTTTTGGAAATTCGTTTGGCGCCGAGAGAAAAACCGGCTTAGGCAAGACGCTCTCAGAAATCATGCCGGTCATGATCGTAGTCGCAGGAGGAATAATCGCCTTTGCAGCCGCGATGCTTGTCTACGATCCCCTGCAAATCATGCACAAACCAAAGCAAGAAAAGATCGTCATTCCAATGCCCAAAACAGCGAATCACTTAATGGTAGCGATACTGGCCAACGGAAACACCGATCATATAGACAGCCTGAGCGCTGATTCGGTAAAAAACCTTGAGAAAGACGAAGTAGTAACCATACGCATGCGAAACACGCAAGTGAGCGATCAAGACATAGGGCTGCTCGCGCAAGTTTCTACTTTAGACACTATAGATATCACGGGATCTTCGGGCTTCAAACAAGAGTCACTCAGCGAACTGGCAAAACTTCCGAAATTGAAAACACTTACTCTTGCAGGCACGGACGTCAGCGACAAATCATCACTGATCCTTCAAAAGCTGCCAATCGAGAAGCTGGATCTGTCCTATACTCGCTTTACCGACAGAGGAATCGAGAATCTTATGTCGAACCGAAGCCTCAAATTTATCAAGCCTTATAAGAGCCTGGTTACTGATCAAGTTGAAAAAATCTTGCAAAAACACGGATGGAAACAAGCTCTGCGCGATTGGTGGGAACGCTAAACGTAAGAGGTTGCCCTAGGCGGCGGTCTTGCGTTTTCTCCAGTACCGGAAGCAGAGCAAGCCCAGGCCTATCAGCACGAGAATCGAGCCTAAACCAACGGCCATCAATAATCCGTCATTCTTATGCAAATCGGTTTGATGCTTCTTTTCCAGCTCCAATAGCTCGACTCGAGCATTCTGGTCTTCACCCTTTTCTTGAAAAATCTTCGCCTTCAAAGCGCTGACAAGCAAACGATTCGAGTTATCCATTTCCAGGGACTTCTCAAGGTCTTTCAATGCGTCTTCGTACTTGTGCACCGCGCGATAGCAGTCAGCCCTTTCCAGCAACAGGTCGTCTTCCGATTGCTGCGATATCGCTTTTGTGTAATCGGCAATCGCGTCATCATATCTGCCGATCGTCTTGTACGCTCCGGCACGCAAAACATAAGAGCCCGGATCGTCGGGATTCATTTTGATTATCTGCGTGAAATCTGCAATGGCCTCGTCGTCTTTTCCCAAGCGAAGATAGGCTTCAGCGCGAGAAACATAGCCTTGTATGTTCTTTTCGTTCGCCTGAATCGCCCGAGAGAAATCTTTGATTGAGTCATCGCTTTTGCCCATGCTCTCGATAATCTCAGCACGCCTGGCAAGGGCTTTGTCGTCGGTCTTATCATGTTGCACGACATAATCCAGATCCTTGACGGCGGCAGTCAGTTTGCCCATAGCCATATACGCTTGAGCACGCAGGAAGTAGACGTCACCGAGAGAAACGCAAACAGTGTCGTCGCGCAAGATCTCATCGCGCAAGCGTCCCGTCTCACAAACAAAACGAAAAGCAACCAACGCCTTGCCTGCGTTGATCACTCGAGTGTAATCATCGACAGCTTGCTGGTGCTTGCCTAATTGCTCATAACAATCACCGCGGAAATAGTAGATCATGGTCGAAGCAGGCGAATATCGCAGGGCTTTGTTGTAGTCGGCGACCGCTTCCCAAAATTTCATCATGTTGGCATTGACCACACCGCGCAAAAACCACAGATCGGCGTGCAGAGGGTCGAGCTTAAGCCCATCATCGATGCGCTGGAGCGCTTGCGGCAATTGACCGCCTTCGCGAAATTTTCCGGCTTGATCGAGAATCTCGAAAAGCAGTTGTTTTTCTCTGTCGGCACGGGCTTGGTCAAGCAGTCCCATACGCGCGTGCACCTTCGCCAAGTTTTTTAGAACATCCCAGAGCCCCCAATCATGAGGATTTACACAATACAACGCTTCCGCTTTCTTGGCGTCGGCCAACCCTTCTTTGAAGCGACCCTTGCAAAAATAGTAGTAAGAACGAAATTCATAGGCACGCAGTATCTTGTCGTCCAGCTCGATCGCCCGGTTCAGCGCGGCTTCCATCTCGGGCAGCTTGTCCACGTCCATGTAGTAACGACCCAACTCGGCATGATAATCAGCATTGCCGGGGTCTTCGGCAACCAATTTCTTGAGCTTTTCCTCGGCTTTCGCCCAGCGGCTCTCGTCGAGATCTTCCAGAGCCTGCTCATAGAGGTTGTAACAGCGCGCCTCTACGGAAAGGCCGCCAAAAAGGAATAAACCGCCAAATGCCGCTAGAAAGAGGAGTAGGGAAAGAAGAGTCCTGGTTGTCATTGGTCGGTCAGGGGTGCTGCTCAATGAGCATTGTCATTGTGGCAAGTGGCTAAGTTTACGGCAACTGGTAAGATTGCCAAAACCGGAAATTATCTGGCGGTTTGTGCCCCGCCGGCAGCGGGTAAGTATCAAGCGCGGGCTGTCAAACCTCCTTGGAGGAGGATCGAAAGTGGCGAAAATCTTGGTTGTCGAAGACGACGACGAACTGCAGGACTTGCTGAAAATTGAGCTGACCGACTCCCACTACACGGTGGAGGTGGCCGGCTCAGGCGAGGAGGCGCTGGAGCTGCTCGAAGCTACCAAATTCGATCTCATTCTTTTGGACGTAACCCTGCCGGGGATAAGCGGGATTCATGTCTGCAAGACATTCAGAGATAAGGGCAATACCACGCCTATTCTCATGCTCACAGGCAATCGAGACATCAATGACAAAACCACCGGACTGGACAGCGGTGCCGATGATTATCTGACAAAACCTTTCGACACCAGAGAATTGCATGCCCGTTTGCGCTCCCTGTTGCGCCGCGGAGGAGCCGCAACTTCCAACAAACTTTCGGCTCGCAACATCACCCTCGATATCGACACCCGTCAGGTGACCAGAGACGGTGCGAACATCAAGCTTCTGCCCAAAGAATTCGCCCTTCTGCAATTTTTCCTGCTCAATCCGAACAAATGTTTCAAAGCCGAGGCTCTGCTGGACCGCGTATGGCAGTCGGACAAAGCCGTCACTCTTTCGACCGTGTATACGACACTGAAAACGCTGAGAGACAAAGTCTCGCCGGACGACAACGAATTGATTGAAAACGTCCACGGTGTCGGCTACAAGCTCGTGACCTGATGAAGAAGCGCCCGTGCGGATAACTCAACAGCGCTCCAGAGCTTTTTGAACTTCTCTTTCAAAACGTTGATGCAAAACGCCCTTCTGAGGCGGCACCGGCAAATAAATTTTGTACTGTCCGGGCTTGCTGCTCAGCACATCTGCTTGCCTTTTGAATATTGCGAATTGCCTTGCGTATTCGATCTGCTCCAAATACAAGCGCTCCCGCTCTTCTTCCGTGAATCGTGATAAGACCTGCTGGCTTGCGCGTTCTTCAATGGACTCGACGATGTTTTGAAACTTGGCAAGAATAGGAAAGGAGCGCCTGGTCACAAACAAATCCGCCGAGCTGTTCTTCAAACAGGTGCTCAATACCGCCCCCTGCTGATTCTCCAGTTCAACTCTTTCACGCGCCAGTTCGTCTCTTTCGTCTGATGTAAGACTTGCCAACGCCTTGCGCTCGGCGGCGTAAGT
Organism: Candidatus Obscuribacterales bacterium; assembly: GCA_019745505.1. Classification (GTDB taxonomy): domain Bacteria; phylum Cyanobacteriota; class Vampirovibrionia; order Obscuribacterales; family Obscuribacteraceae; genus QKMZ01. The sequence goes on from JAIETE010000051.1 coordinate 15,658, forward strand.
TTCTACAATGCCGGCCGTCGGCACCTGATTGAAAACTGCACGGCAAAATGATTTTGCCAGTGCAGACAGACCAAATCCTGACGTGTTTCTTAGAATCGCCATATTCAGATTACCGATCTTTCTGTGAAGGATGAACGATCGCCAGTACAGGCAAGAATCAAAGCGGGGCGGCTTTGTGGCATTGCTGCCTGCTGACAATAATCTACCGCCCGCTCTTTCAAAAAATCTTTAAAACAGCCATAATCGCATCGATGAATTCGGGGAGTTTTGCACAAGTCAATGGCGGACGCGGTCTCTAGAGAAGATTTGCAAAAGACGGTCGAGCGGCAAGAGCAGGTAATCGCCAAACTCTCGCAAACGCTCGAGACAATCCAGAGCCGCACGCGCAAAATTCTCACGAGCCTGCCGCTCGGCCTGCTCGTACTCAATGAGGATATGAAGATTGAAGCTGCGAACTCTCGTATCGAGCAGATTTTTTCTTACCCGCCCAGAGAGTTGGCAGGACAGCCAATCAAGTTTCTCTTTCCGGAAATTGAAACAGTAGAAGCTGATTCCGCGCTGAGAAGAACACCAGGCAGAGTCAAGTCGCAGGACTATATCGTCTGTGAACTCTTCGCCAATGATTTCGAGGAAGAAGGTATCAGACGAATATTCCTCCATGTTCAAGATGTGACTGAGAAGCAGAGATTGGAACAGTTGCGCAAAGACTTCGTGCAAATGGTCAGCCACGACCTGCGAACACCCCTTACTTCCATTAATATGCTCTTGTCGATGCTCGGGCAAGACCGCTTCGGAAAGCTCGATGAGAAGGGCTATACAGCAGTCAAACGGGCTCAGTCGAATGCCGACTATCTGATCAAGCTCGTCAGCGATTTGCTAGATGCCGAAAAACTAGAGTCTGGCGATCTGGAGATTGAGCTGCAGGCAACTTCAGTAGCAACGATCATCCGAAAAGTAGTTGATGCCACACAGGATGCCTCTCGGGCACAGAATGTCAAAGTTGTCACCGAGATAGAAGAGGGCGGTTTAATCGCTGATGAAGATCGACTCGTGCAAGTGCTCATCAACCTCGTCTCCAACGCCGTCAAATATTCAGAAGCTGATTCGGAAGTTTTGATCAAAGGAATTGGCGGTGGAGAGACTACCCAATTCAGCGTTATCGACCATGGTCCAGGCATTCCTGAGAATCAGAGAGAGGCGATTTTTCAGAGATACAAGCAATTGAATCAGCCGAAAAATCTCAAGCGACGGGGATTCGGATTGGGACTGGCAATCTGCAAGTCACTTATAGACGCCCATAAAGGCAAAATCTGGTTGGAATCAGAGGTCGGCAAAGGAAGCACATTTAGCTTTGCGATCCCCAAATTGAAAATTTGAGGATCGCAACTTGGTTTAATCTGTTTCTCTTTGCGGAGAATAAAGCGGCAGAAATTTCAGCCTTGCTGAGAGACTTCCACATCTACCGCCCCATCCATCCTCCGTAAAAGCAATGCTTCGAATTCAGTCAATTCCTCACCAAGAGCGCGTTTTACATACGCCTCCTGCAGGTCGAGGACATGCGGGTACTTGATACAAGCTTTTAATTCCAAGCGGCGACGCTCGGTCATTTCCTCCCCTTGCAGAATCGGCAAAAGCAATTCGCGAATTTGCGAATCCTCAGGAAAGAGGTGTTTCAACGCGACTCGCAATTCCATGCTTTCCGCATCGACTTGGCAGGTCGTCTGATTACAGGCGGATTCTAGAATCAAAGGATGCGTGAACTGCATCGTGATTGGCTTCAATTCGTACTGGGTCTCTTGTTGCTTTCTTTCGGCAACGGGGGACGAAACAGACGCAGTGGCATTGAAAGCGAAGGTCGAAACTGGGGGGCAGTCTGGAGAGAACTGTAGCATCGGAGGCATCTCCTCGGGTTCACGCTCAAAACATACAACGCGAGTTCTTAAAAAGTTTTGAAATTGCAGACTCGCCTGAAAAGTTTTTTCCGGCGAAATCAAAGGGTATAGAAATTGAAGGCGTCTCCCCAGCGTCTGGACGTTCTAAACGACATATGACTGTTGAAGAGATAGAAATCTGCCAGGATTGCGGCAAGCAGATTCAAAAATCCAAAGGTTCGATAACTCAGTGGCTTGGGCTGGGCGATTCTTGTAAATGCGAACTAGCACAAGCAGCAACTGGAGACAACCCGAAAAAGACGAAGGGCAAAACTTGCAGGCGATGCAAATTGCCTATCGGCAGCAATCAATCAATGACTCAGTGGCTGATTCGCAAAGAAACATGCAAGTGCTCTCAGAAGGAAGGAGCGACAGCCACCGATTATGCGCAAAAAGCGCTGTCTAAGCAGACAATTCGCAAATACAGACAATCCAACAAAGAAGGCAAACAGCTTATCGCCTATACTATTGCCGGATTTTGTTTTCTCTTTCTATTTCTCTCTACATGCGCATTATTTTTATGCGAAACACTCGGCACTACGCGTTTCGGCAAGAAAGAAGAAACGAAAACAAGGACGATTTTTATTAGCTTATACCAAAGAAATTCCTACCTCGCCAGAATACCGATGCCGGAGAAAGAGGCCGATTGGAACACTCCAGCTGTCTTGAATGCAGACGTGATAGCGGTACGACATTACTCTCTGAGCGACAAAGACTTAAAGAATATTGCCCGGCACTCTCAAGCTCTCAGCATAGAACTTGAAAGTTGTGATGGGTACACGGAAAACGGTATCCGAGAATTATCTGAGAACAAGTGCTTAAAGTCTTTGAGTTTAGAAGGTTCAAAAGTGGATAACTATATTGTACAGGTGCTCGCCAAAGGGCGTCTCGAAACCATCAACCTGTCCTCGACAAAGGTCAAAGGGCTTAGTTTGGTTCGGCTGGCAGAAAATCCGCATCTGCAAACTTTGATTTTGGAGCCTGTGAGTTTCAACAACTCACAGGCTGCTAAATTTACAGACGCCGGTTTTCAATGGTACTCAAATCGGTATATTCGCGTAACCCCAAGCTCGAGGCAGTAAAACCATTTTGTTTTCAAGCTGAATGTGGCTTTGGAGATGACACCATCTGCGGTAGCAATACAGAAAGAAGCCTCAGGCTTCGCTTATTTTACTACTTTGTATAGTTTTAGATAGAAAAGAAAATGGGGTGCAAAAGAAATTGCTTTCTTCTGCACCCCGGGCCTCACTTCCTCATGATCTTGAGGTAGCAAGGCAAGTCGCAAGACAGGTACTGCTTGCCGTCCTTGTCAAAACTCCACACATTGGACACCTCGCGGCGATGCGGGAGGACAGGGCGAAGCGGATCGCTGCCGAGGATCTGTCGGACAATGCGGCGCTCACGACGGTGCGCGAGCTGCTTGTCCTTCTTTTCGCTTTCTGCAGTAGTAATCCCGCAAATGGGAGACTTTCTGAAGGATTTGCTCAATCGTTTTTCCTCGGTTTTGTTTTTCGCACGTGCTGAGACGCACCCAGAGCGCTTACGATTTATTCAGCTTGCTGTGAACGCGCCCATAGAACATGTAGATGACCAACCCAAGACCCATCCAGATTGCGAATCGGATCCAGGTGATAGCCGGCAGGCTGAACATGAAGACCAGGCTCATACCGGCTCCCAGAATCGGGATAAGCATCCACGCGAAATTGGTCACGAATGACCGCAAGCGCGCTTCGGTCTCCGGCTTGAGAGCGAAGACTCTGTTCAGGCATGTGACGGCGAAATTACCGGCCGGCTTGACCAGCGGGAAGTCCGGGCACTTGAATTTGCGCGGGCGGTTGGGCTCTTTGACGCGCAGGATGATCACTCCGACGCAGACCAGAACGAAAGCGGCGAGCGTGCCGATATTGGTCAGCTCAGCCAATTCGCTGATGGGCAGCAGCCCGGCCGTGAGCGCTACCAGCACTCCCCAAATGCCGATCGACCAAACCGGAGTGCGGTACTTCTCGTGAATCTTGCCGAAAATCGGCGAGATAAGCCCGTCTTTGGCCATACGCATCATGATGCGCGACTGACCGAAGAGCAACACGATCAAGACCGAAGTGATACCGGCGATGGCACCAATCGAGACGAAAGGAGACATCCACCAATAGCCGAGATGGTCGAGAACGCGAGCCATGGGAGCTGCGATTTCAGAGCCGCCCAGCAGCAGGTAGGACATGGCGCCGGTCATGATTGCGGCGACAAGAATGTAGAGAATGGTGCAGACGACAAGGCTGCCGATCACACCTTTCGGTACATCTTTCTGCGGGTCTTTGCACTCTTCGGCAAGAGTAGTCACAGCGTCGAAACCGATATAGGCGAAGAACACAATCGCCGCCCCCGTAAACACGCCGTGCCAGCCAAAAGGCAGGAACGGGTGATAGTTGGCGGTGTCGATGTGCCAGATGCCGACGCCGATGAAGAAGAGAATGACTGCCACCTTGATGCCCACAAAGACGGCGGTCATTTTGGCGGTGTGCGAAACACCTTTGACCAGCCAGAAGTTGATGAAGAGCACGATCAAGATGGCCGGCAGGTCGACGGAAGTGAGGTGTGTCGCGACCTCCCAGGCCTTTACCAGACCGAAGCCGGCAATGGCCGCCGATGCAAGACCGGTCAGGTAAGTGCCTGCGCCGGCGCGTCCGCTCAGCGATGCGCGCGACTTGTACATGCCAATGACGCCGACAGAAACCGCACCTGCCGCGATCAGTACCGCCTGCCAGGGGACTGACTCAGGCGCATGCGACAGGAATTGAGGCAGATGCAGACCGACCGCCTTCATGACGTTCTGCAAGTAGGCGCTCCAGCCGACTGCCACCGCGCTGGCTCCTACGGCGTATTCCAGCAACAGGTCC
>JAIETE010000166.1 GCA_019745505.1 Candidatus Obscuribacterales bacterium
CCGGTCGCACGTGTTTTCAAACTGAGCTATGCACATCCTTATGATGTAGCGATGCTTCTCAATGCATCGGTCTTCAATCGCGGTTATATACCGAAATTCAGCCAGGAGCTGAAAAGGAGCGGAGACCTCGCTCCCGATCCGGGTTTTGCCGAAGGCGGCGGCAGAGAAGAGAGCAATAACAACCAGATCACAGAACTGGATACCGAAAAGAGGCAGGTGCTTGGTACAAGCAGAAGCCAAACGCAAGAAGGCGTGGGCTTCAACAACGCCGCAGTCGATCCGGGCACACAACAGATCCGCACATTCCAGGAAGTGCCGGCCACCTATGTTGTCGATCCCAACGGCGGCTCGACAATTGTTGTTCCGGACGTGAAGAACCGCCAGCTGCTCGTTGTCGGAACATCAGAAGACTTGAATGTGGCTGAGGAGGCGATTCGCATTCTCGATCGACGCCCACGTCAAGTTCATGTGCAGACATCGCTTGTGGAATTGACAAACCAGGGCATTCGACAGCTTTCCGCCAACGTGAGCACGCAAGGGGGAGGCTTGTCTGCAGCGATACTGGGGAATGCAGCCGCGCCGCTGGTTCGCTATCTGCCCGGTCTGGGCGGACAATCGGCAAACGTAGCCGGAACAGGCACTCAGGTAATCAACCAGGTTACGTCTCCACTCAATATTCCTTTTACGACGCAGCCGACGCAGACTCAAGTCACCCAGACATCCAACAACATCGCGCAGGCATCGAACAGCGTAACCAATTTCGCGCCGGCCAATCCTTTTACGGGGCTTATCGGCTCGGTGCTTCCCACAACCGTGCAACAGATAGCAGGAGTTTCTTCGGTTCCGGCTGCGCAGACAGGCATCAATTTGCTTACTCTGGGCGGCGGCGCCGGCGGCAAAGCCAATATTGCCACCATGCCCACGGCGCTCAACATCAGCCTCAATATGCTTCTGCAGACGAACAAAGCGAAGCTGATTGCCAACCCTTCCGTAGTCGTCGTGGACAATACCGAATCGCTGATTACGCTTGCTCAGGAAGTCGTGCACAAAGTGACATCGACTGTTTCACTCGGCGTAGTAACGACTAACGTAGAGCTTACAAAAGCAGGAATTTTCCTCAACGTATTGCCGAAAGTGGCCGAAGACGGTTTCATCACCATGCGCTTGCGACCGCAGGTTTCTACTCCTCTGGGTGCCCCTCTGGTTTTCGGCAACCCCAACCAGAATCCAACCATCGTCACACTCTTGAATATCCGCGACATCATGTCTCAGGAAGTTCGTGTGAAGGACGGGCAGACACTGGTGATCGGCGGGCTGTTCACGGAAAACGAAGCAGCCATTCTGGCTAAAGTTCCTTACCTGGCCGAAACACCCGTATTGGGCGCGCTCTTTAGAAACAGCCTCAAGGGTCGCAACAGAACGGAATTGATGCTGCTTATCACTCCCAAGATTGTCGAGGAAGATCCGAATCCCACGCAAATTACGGATAAGCCTAATTCGCCGCTCATGTGATTTCCAAAAGGCTGCAGCGATGTTTTTCTATTTCTCATTTGCTTCAATCGGCTGGGAATCTCTCGATTGAAGGTCAAGAAGGCTGTAGGTGATAATCTGGCCTTTCTTTATATCAGCTTTGGTGAGCAGTCCAATTATCTTCTTGGTTGACTCCACCGCATTTAGTGGCACTTCCTGATGCGGCTTGCGCTCTTCTTTGACAAGCTCTGAGCTGATTCTTGCACCGGCTTTCAGATCAGCCAGGCTGACCACTACAACCTGGCTGTTGCGCTTGTCTATTTCCGCTTGCTCAGCTTGCTTTTGCGGAGCGGTTATCACTATTCCGGCAACCAGAACGGAAAGTCCGATGACATTGCCGAGAAGAAAGCCCGTATTGCGATTTAAAAGTGCCATGGCAATTACTCACGAAAGTACTAACTGACAGCCGGGAAGCGCCATTCTCAGGTCGTCGAGAGCTTGTTGCGAAAGGTTCAGTCCTTTCAGTCCCACGCTCTGCAGATTGATGAGTCCATACAACAAATGCAAGCCTGAATCAGAAATCTTAGTGTAAGAGAGGTCCAGCTCGTGCAGATGGCTCATGCCGCTCAAATGAATCAGTCCGAAATCGGTAATATTGTTGTCGTCCAATTCCAGCTCGGTAAGCCCTGTCATATGCGCAAGATATTGCATTCCTTCATCGGTGATGCGCGTGCTCTTCAGTCTCAGCCAGCGGAGCTGATTGAGGTGCTGGAGATACTGCGCACCCTTATCGTCAATCTTAGTATCTTGCAGGTCCAGGTTCTGCAGGTTTTTCAAACGCGTAAACGCTCTTAAACCAGGGCCGGTCAAGTTTACTCCTTGCAAATCGAGAATCTTGAGATGCGTCAGTTCTTGCAGATGCAAGATCCCGTTATCTGTGATTTTGGTTTCCTCAAGATCGAGGACCTCGAGCTTCTTCAATTCCGCCACATGCTGAATTCCGGCATCCGAAAGTGGAATGTGTCCCAACTTCAAGGTGCGCAAATTCGTCAGCTTGCGAATGTAGACGAGCAGACCGTCGATGTTCTCGGAGCTGGGGATTCCAGCCTCCAGCCTTTTGATTACGCGAGCGTATCCCAGATCCAGCTCTAGAAGACCAGTCATGCGCGAAAGGTGAGTCATCGACGCAGAACTGATATAAGCGCTGTAGAGAGAAACAGCGGCAAGGTCATTGGGATGCAAATCATCAAGGGGCGAGAGGTAGGCGTTGAGAGGATCGTTGATCGACAACTTGACAAGAGCGTCTTGATCCACAGTCACGCGCCCTCGAGCCTGACCTATGTATTTGATCCCGGTTGTCTCATCGAGAAGATAGAGATCGCCCAGGGAACGGTCCATGGGGAACGCCAGCACTCTTTGCTGAGTTGTCATAGAGAAAGCTTCTATGTACCTTTATTGAAGAACCAGCCTCTGACGCCCGTCCAGAAACCCTTTTTGTTTCCTACTTCTTCGCGGACTTTCGCCAGCCTGAGTCTTTCTAATTCAAATTTTACCTTAGTCAGGTCGCTTCTGAAATCATCAGTATTGATGGCAACTGCAATTGCTCTATCAGCTTGATTTTGCAGATCTGGTAAAAGTTTCAATTCGGTTTCCAGACGAGCGAGATTGGCGCGGTCATCGACACGATCGTTGAGCAACCGAATAATCGTCTCCTGCGCTTCCAGAAGCAATCCACGCAGCTCTTCGATAACAGCGGTCTTGTCGTCCACAGACACGGCGGAAATTTTTTCAGGGCCCTGTGCCGTGACGGAGAAATCCATGTTATTCGAGGTAGGGACCAGATCGCCGCGGATTGCACCGACGAGGCTTTCCAGCACATTGACCAATTCCGCTTTGGATATCGTCTCGGTATCGCTCAATTTGGCCAGTGCAGTGATTGGAGATTGGGCAGGCAGAGCTCCGGTTTCTTCGCTGACGAGATTCTTAGCACCGTCGATCACTACGATTTCTTCCGAATCTTCGGGCATTCCATTATTGCCCTCGACTTCATCGCTGGAGAAAAGTGTTTTGAGTGCTTCTTCGCAGGGAGCGTCTTGTGAAGTTTCCGAGGATGGTACCGGATTTGGTGTATTGATCACTTTTGTCATGTCGTCCTCGGTCGTCTACTTGTCGTCCAATGCCAAAGCACACTGGTAGCCATTATCCAGCCTTTTGAAACGCTTGTCCAGACGACCGCTTTATATACGAGAAATATAAATACCAACAATGATTGCCCCTTAAGGTATCATTCATCTCATTTATCAAAATTCGATTTTCTATATTTCGAGCGCTCAAAAGAATTTCGCGCCAATCTTCAAAAGACGTCTCAGGCTGGAGGACTTGCTCAGGCTTCTCAGCCTGCTGCCCATAGACAGAAACGCCTATTCTAATCAGTGACGTTTAGGCTTTGCCGAAGGCGGCTTTTGCACGATCTGGGTGTTGTCTTTCAATCCGAAATAAAATTCGAGAATTTGCTTTGCGATGGGTGCGCAGATAGAGCCGCCGTGGCCTCCGTGCTCAACAAAACAGCACATAGCAATGCGCGGTTTGTCGGCCGGAGCATAGCAAGCGAACCAGGCGTGGGTCTTGCTGCCTGCCGGAGGAGCTTCTGCAGAACCGGTCTTGCCGGCCACTTCGATAGTGCCCAGCTTGGTGGCGCCGGCGGTTCCACTGGCGACCACCGCTTTCAAACCGTCCAGCACCACCTTGAGGAATTTGGGATTCATTTTGATTTTTTCTTTTTCCGGCGGCGGAATCTGCCGATCGCCGATTTTCATGACCAGATGCAAGCCGGGAACCTGCCCACGCATACCGAAAGCACCGAATATGCGCGCGCCCTGCGCCGGTGTGACTTGCGTGAAGGTTTGGCCGATAGACATGTGAAGAGTATTGCCCGGATACCACTTCTCATGAAGCACCCGCTCTTTCCAGGCTGAATCCGGAACCAGACCGGAGCCTTCGTGCCTGAGCTCCACACCGGTCGGGCGCCCGGCGCCGAATTTTACGCCCCACTCCTTGATCATCTCGGGAGTCATCTTCAGGCCCATTTGATAGAAAGCAGAGTCTCTAGACCAGGCAAGACATTTGACCAGATCATAGACGCCGGAAGTATGGGTCCAGTCACCGAAGAAAAAGCCACCAAGGCTGATACCACCAGACACATGAAGCTTAGTGTCGGGCTTGACGACTTTATTCTCCAGCGCTGCTATCAAAGTTATTGCTTTCCAAATCGAACCGGGTGGAAAACCCGAAAGGGCGCGATTGTGCATCGGATGCGACGGCGCATTGATTTTCTTCCAAACAGCCGGGGTAATGCGGCGGGTGAAAACATTCGGATCGAAACTGGGTCTGGAAACCATCGCGAGCACTTCACCGGTCTGCGGATCGATGGCTACGACAGCGCCGGAGCGATCTCCAAGAGCGTTCCAGGCCGCTCTTTGAAGATCCAGATCAATGGACAGCACGATCGGCTGCCCGGCTTGAGATTCTTTAGTGATCACAGGCTTGGCGGTTTCTTTCGACAGAGATGTCCCCATTGCGTTCACGGATACCCGCTGTTCGCCATCTACGCCGCGCAATTGCACATCATAGAGCCGCTCAACACCATCCTGACCGACGACATCGCCCATACGCCGCTCCGGGCGTGTTTCCAGTTGACCGGATGTAATCTCACCGCAATAGCCTAAAACATGCGCACACAGTTCGCCCTGCGGATAATTGCGCGAGACATCGGCAAGAATATCGATACCGGGCAAGAACAACCGATTTTCGTAGAAATTGGAAACGATCTTCATGTCCACGTCATGCTCGATGACATAAGGCAGGACGGAATGCGACGCTTTGGCCTTCATCAGCTGAGCATGCACCTTCTGGACAGGCAAATCGAGGACTTTCGAAAGGCGAGAGGAAAGATCCGAGAGATGTTCAATCTGATTGGGTATCGCCACCATGGACAGTGACTGCTTGTTGGTGGCAAGAAGATTGCCGTGACGATCGTAGATAATGCCTCGCGGTGCCCGCAAGAAAGTTACCCGCGTAGAATTTTCCACGGCACAAGCTTTGTAATACTTGTTTTGCAAGACCTGCAGCCAAAACAGACGCACGACCAGCGCCACCATGCAAAGACTGATCACGACAAGCAGGACGACCATCTTGCTGGTCGTTTCGAATGCCGGTGCCTGTTGCTTGGATGATGGAGTCGTAATCATAGATCTTTACTCTCGAACATCGCGAACTGTGAAAAACTCGAACCAGGCGCGCATGGGAAAGTAGATAAAAGGCGCTATGAGCGAATTCAAGATCGCCTCGGGAAAAGCGATTTCGGCAAGCCTGGGCAGAACATCCGGGCGGCCGACCAGGTGCAATTGCAAGGCCGATATCGACTCGGCAAAAACCGTTCCTCCCAGGACAAGCGGAATGCACAAGAGAGTGGCTTTGTTGAAACTCTTCAAGGAGAAGTAGCCGGAGAGCCAGCCGACCAGGGGATATGAAACAGGGTAGATGGGAGAGACTGTCGCATAGAAGGAAGCGAAAATCGCACCAATAATCAAACCGCTCACCGAGCCGGAAGCAATCTGCATCATAATCGCTTGATCGACCGGTTGCATGCGCAATTCTTCGGGCGTAGGCTTGCGCAAAGGCGAGCCGAAGACAGCGCCCCAGGTGATGGTGATGGCCAGAGGCAGGCTGCACAGAACGCTGTCGAGGGAAAGTTTAGTGAGGACGGTTATTTGCAGCAACCAGGCAAAAACGACTATGAGACCGGCAAATCCGATCTCTCCAAGGCGTTTTCTTGCTCGTATAGAAACGAAATGCAGCATCTTGCCGGTCTGCCTACAAACCTACATACCTACATACTGAGGGGCGGAAGAATAAGAACCTGACTCAAATCGTAACAGTTTTCGCTGAGCTTAACTTCAATCTGCATGGAGGCGCCGTTGGTGTCTCTGCGCACACCGACAACCGTTCCAACCGGGTGATTTTCAGGGAAAGTGCCACCTTTACCCAGACAGCTGACTTTCTCGCCGACATCTACATTGGTGCCCACAGGCACCCAGTCGATTTTGGCTTGCTTCTGGAAATTGCCGGAGAGAATGCCTGTCACTCCTGTTTTCTTCAGCACGACACCGAGCTTCATTTCCGGATCGGTAAGTAGTTTGACGACAGAGGCATGATCGCTGACTTTCACGACCTGCCCGACGACACCATCCGAAGTGATGACGGCCGAGCCTTCGGTCACGCCTTCGTGCGTACCCTTATCGACTGTGATTTGCTCGAACCAATTGTCCGGATTGCGCGCGATGACATCGGCGGCAATCGTCTTGCGGTCGGCTTTCTCGCGCAAACCGAGCAACAATCTGAGCTTATTGGTGTCTCTGGACTGCTGTTTGTACTTGGTCAACTCCAGCTCTGACTTGGCCAGTTTTTCTTCCAGCGCCTTGATGCGCTCTGAAGACTCGATCAGTTTTTCCGCCAGATTCTTGGTCGACTCCACTTGAGTGGCGCCCTTTGTGAATACGGAGCTGATCCAGGTCTGAGTCGACAGAACAGTGCCCCGAACAGGACCGGCGATCATCCAGACGACGACAAGAAAGAAGACAACCTCAGCGATCGCCTCAGAATCAAGGTTGCCCTGGTTCTGGGATGCCACCTGTCCGGTCTCCTAACTTTCGCAGAGTGCGTGTGCCAAAACCCGGCGATATGCGGGATCAGTGAGCATTTTCCCGGTGCCGATGGCAACGCCGGAAAGCGGATCTTCGGCAATCAGAACCGGAACTTCGGTTTCATTGGAAATGAGTTCGTCCAATCCTTGCAGCAACGCGCCTCCGCCAGTAAGCATGATGCCCCGGTCATAGATGTCGGCGGCCAATTCCGGTGGGCAGCGCTCGAGAGTTCTGCGCACGGCTTCCACGACTCTGGTCAAAGTCTCGGTCATCGCTTCTCTGACTTCGCCACGGCTGATCGTCACGGTGCGAGGCAAGCCGTTGATGAGGTTCAAACCTCTCACTTCATAGCGGTCGTTCTCGACGGTCTTATAGGCGCTGCCGAGACGGAATTTGATTTCCTCGGCAGTGCGCTCGCCGATCGCCAGGGAATGCACTTTTTTCAAATAACGCACAATAGAGTCGTTCAATTCATCGCCTGCAACGCGCAATGACTCATTGACGACGATTCCTGACAGTGAAATCACGGCCACTTCGGTGGTACCACCACCGATATCAACGATCATCGAACCGGTCGCCTCGGCAACCGGCAAGCCCGAGCCAATTGCTGCTGCCATTGGCTCTTCCGGCAAATAGGTCTGTCCGGCGCCGGCGCTGCGCGCAGCCTGCCTGACCGCATTGCGCTCTACATCAGTAATCCCGCAAGGCACTCCAATCGCCAGGTCGGGAGCCATCCAGCCGCGATTACCGTTGAGCACGCGACTGAGAAATTCTTTGAGCATGTACTCCGCGTACTTGAATTCGGCAATTACTCCGTCACGCAGAGGTCTGGTCGCGCGCACACCTTGGGGAGTGCGCCCCAGCATCGCTCTTGCTTCTTCGCCGACCGCTCTTACGGAGTTGGTCAAATCATCGACAGCGACGACCGATGGCTCACGCAAGACGATGCCCTGCTTATCAACATAGATTAGGGTATTCGCGGTGCCCAGATCGACACCGATACCTCTGCGAATATAGTTCTTGAACAAGCCCACGGAACCCCTGCTGTTGACGAAAGAAATACAGGCAAATTAGGCGATACCAGCGTTAAGTCTAGCACGAATGCTTATTGCCTTACACGCTAAACGGCATAGTATCAGGGCTTCGGGCTTGCTAAGTGGTAACAGGTTTATATCCGATCACACTACTTTTCAGCAGCGTTAGAGGTTCTCCGCCCTTAGTGGACAAGGCGAAAGCATCTTCGTCGAACCAACGCAAAGTGCCTGAATAGCTCTTGCCGCCGGCAACGAAGAATTCAAGACGTACTTTCTCTCTTACATATCTCTCCAGCTCCGCAACGCTGGGACCTTTGCCGCCGTGCTCTCTAGACGTCATTCGTGCCTCCTTCAGCGCCGAACACATTTGTATAAGGGTAGCAGTTGAACCGGCGAGCGGCCCTCTAAAGAGGCTGAAATTTGGCCTCTGCCGAAGCCGAAATGCATCGCCCGACGGGCGATTTGCCGACATTGCCCAGATCCGGGTTGCCAGGCAGCAACCGGTGATAACCCTGATCTTCTTTCAGTAGCTATCTCGTTTTGACCCTTACAGTTTTTGAGGAGAATCTAATTAAACCGGCGCTCATCGGCAATCGCTCTTTAACAATCGCCGGAATTTCCCAACGCCCAGCAAGACGGAGCTCAGGCTTTGAGCGTTAGAAGATTGACACAACTGGCATGCAGAGCCGCCGGCATATCGCTGGTATTAGTCTTGCTCTTCTCTTTTATAAACGCCCAATATGCAAGCGCAGTCGTCACTCATAAGATGATGGCGCCGTTTTCCCTGGAAGTGAAACATCCAGTAAAGAAGTTGATGAAATCACGATTTTATCGAGGAGACATGATCAATTCGTATCAGCGCAACGTATTTTCCCTGACTATTTTATGCCCGCAAGAACTGGCCCTCTTGATCCGCCAGGTCGCGCGCGGAATACACCTGTGCGGGCTGATTGCCGGCAGTTTCCGCACAATATACGGATTGGCATCGCTGCGAGTTTCTCTGCGCGAGTCGCTCATTTCCATCGCCATGGGTGCCACCGTATTTAGTTGTGCCCTGCTGGCGCCTAACTACATAAAGTGGCTAGCTACTTGGTCTTTAGGCTATGCCCCTTACTAGCAGATTGCGGCAAGACGACGGCAAAGACTTGCTCTCGATGGGGCGATCCGCATCAGGTCCAGAAATCCGACTGCACCGCTCTAGACAGACGAACCGGCGTCGGTCAGATGGGTTTGCTGTTCGACGCTGCCGAAATGTTGAGTCGGCTTCCATGTCGAGGCCTTGCTGCGGAACATGATTTGCCAGATAGACACAACTACGCAAGGAGACCAGAGCGCAAAGATATATGAATTGACTACGATTGCATTGACCAGAGCAGCCCATGGCGATAGGTCTTTTCGGTAAAAACGCAGACCGGCATAGAGGGGAACCCAGATAGTGACAATCGCGAATACAGAGACGGCAAGAACCATAGGAGCATCGCTGGGAACGCCGTGCATGATATCGGCGACAACCTGAGCGATAGCCATGAAAGTGAGGGCCGGCCAGGCAAATTCAACAAGGAAGGAGAAAATGTCGAAACGCACTACCAGCGATGCATGGGAAGGAAATTGCAAGGGGATGATGTAATCCAGATAACGGCGAATGCTGCCCTCAGCCCAGCGCCGGCGCTGGCGGAAAAGGGAGCGCAAATTGACGACGCCCTCTTCGAAAACTGCAGTATCCGGGCAGAACTTGATGTCATAGCGGTGGATGAGCAAGCGCATGCTCAAATCAAGGTCATCGGTAATCGAGTTATTGTTCCAGCCGCCCACATCGACCAGCGCAGCACGCTTTACGAGCTGACCATTGCCGCGCAACTCGACGGCTCCTCCCACCAATGTACGACCCATCTGCAAGCAGGTGTCCATCGCATATTCAGAAGCCTGGCAATCGACCAGAAAACCTTCCTGATGCTCGTATATTTTCTTCTGAGCCTGCACAGCACCGACTTCGTCATCTTTGAGGAGCGGGACTACTATCTTGAAGAAATCCGGCTTGACGAAGGAATCGGCATCGAAAACGGCAACTATGTCGCCTTTGCAGAGCGGCAAACATTCGTTGAGAGCGGCAGACTTGCCCGGCACCGACCCGGGAGCCCGAGCCAGAACATGAAGGCGAGGCAATTCCTCCTGCATACGCTTCAATATCTCCAGCGTATTGTCCGTGGAGGCGTCATCGATTACCCAAATGTCGAAATTGGGATAGTCGATTTTGAAAAGATTGCGCACGCAAGTTTCGATGACGCGTGATTCATTTTTGGCGGCGACAAAGATATTAATGTAGGGCGTCCATTCCAGCTCCGGCACCTGGAAAGGGCGCGCCTTGCGCTCTTTGTGCCATTTCACCTGAACGGACAGCAACCAGACGATATGGCTGGCTGAAATTGCAACAATCGAAGCCAAAAGGAGGTTGATGGCATTGCCGCCCAGCACCCAGCGGTCCAGAGCCCAGGCTCCGATACAAATCCCTGAGAAAAGAGAAATTAGAAGTGTGCGATTGGTCATAAGGTCTGATTATCGCCTATTCGAGGTCGCCTATTCACTATTTAGGATAACCGGAGATTCTGTTAGAAGCCTTATTCTTCCATTTGTCTAAACAACTGACAACCCTGAAAAACCGCGCTAGTTTGAGCTCCGGCTCTATTAAATTCGATTTACCAAACGCAAAGGTTGCCAGTGCAAAAGAATTTCAGGCTAAGTGCCCAGCGCCTTTGCAGTGGTAATATCTCTCTTCAGATGCACTAGCCGGTAACGTCGACCTGGCGCAATCACTTGAGACGATCAGCGTTTCGGAGCTCACACACTCTCGTTAATGGCAAATCATCGCCGGCAGTGGCAAGCTAATTCCAGAACCATCGTGAGCGGAAGCAGAAAGCAATGAGTACCTTCACCGTAGTCTTTCTGACGACACTCCTAATCGTGAGCCTGACAGGGCTCACGCATGTTTTCCTGACCGGGTTCAGACGTATCCGCACGCCCATTATTCCCACAGAACAGCTTCCTTTCGTCTCCGTCATCATTCCAGCCCGCAACGAAGAGACAAAAATCGCTCGATGCCTGGAATCCCTTGCTAAGCAAGACTATCCGAACTACGAAATAGTGATTATCGACGACCGCTCTACCGATAAGACCGGTGAGATAATTCAGGAAATCGCCTCCCGCTATCCGCACATCAAATTCATAAAGGGCACAGAGACGCCGACTGGCTGGATCGGTAAGTGCAATGCCCTGGTGCAAGCCTACCCGCATGCGGGAGGCAATTGGCTCGTTTTCGCCGATGCAGACACCTGCCACGAACCTCATTCGCTGCGTTTTGCCGTCGACTATGCAATCATCAACAAAGTCGACATGGTCAGCTTTATGCCGCTGCAGGAATTGCGCACCTTCTGGGAGCAAGTCGTCTCACCCGTTCTTTTGGGCTCGTTCTTAGCCGGCGACCCACTCAATAGCGTCAACGATCCCAACCATGTGCGTGCATATGCATACGGTCAATACATCCTTATCTCCCGCAACGCCTACGAAACGGTAGGCACGCACAGAGCAGTCCACGACCAGATCCTGGACGACATCATGCTTGCTCAAAGAGTAAAGGGCAGCGGCTTTCACATAATGGCCGTGGACGGCTGCAAACTATATAAAGTCCGCATGTACCAGGATCTCGAATCACTCTGGTTCGGCTGGACAAAGAATGCCTACGCCCTCATCGAGTGCAATTTGCTCTATCTGGCAATGATTCTTCTTTTGATAAACGGCGCCATCATCAGTCCGTTCATACATATAGGCATACTGGCAAATGGCGTGCTTTCCGGAAATCCGCCGCACATTTTTCTCTACATCGCTCCCCTTGTAGCCATTGAATTCATCGGACTGGCCGCCTGGTTCGGACGCACAAAGCAATTTTACGTCGGCGTTAACTGGAATCATTTTCTCTTGCTTCCGCTCGGCTGCTTAATGGTGACCGCCATCTATTTGCGCTCGGCGTATCTAGTTCTTTCAGGCAATAACGTTTCCTGGAAGGGCAGGCAGTATCGTGTCAACTCTCACAAAACGGTCGAACCTCAACCCGGTGAAGTTGCAATGACGGTATACGAAACGGCCGCTCAAGAGCTCGTGAAGTAGCCACCACCACCAGTACCACTGCCAAACTCCCCCAGACCGAGATCGTCTGGAAGTTAAAGCGTTAACGCTTTAGTTTCTAAGATATATGGACGTTTTGGGAGCTGCCCATTCAAATAGCCAGCCCAAAAATCAGTCCAGATTTCGCTCCGCGCCGCGCAATTTTGGTTTCACTTTTTGCTTGCCTGTTCGGGATTCTTTTTCGGCTTGATCTTTGAGAGTTTTGTATCTGGCGTCGAGGTCTTTTGCTTCTTTTTCACGACCGACCTTTCGCAACAAGCCTGCGTAGTCTTTGAGGGCTACGAGAGTCTCGGGATGGGTCGGACCGAGTAAGCGATCGCGCACGCCAAGAGTGCGGCGAAAGAGCGGCTCGGCCTTTTTCAACTTGCCCTCGTCGCGATAGAGCCAGCCCAGGTTGAGCATGCACATCGCCGCGTCGAGATTGTTTATTCCCAACTTTCTTTCGTAAAGACCCATCGCCTTTTCCAGCAACGGTTCTGCTTTGTCGTATTTCTTTTCGATGCGATACAGCTCCGCCAGGTGAGACATTTCGGCGGCGACAAGGGGGTGGCTGGGACCGAGTGTGGCTTCGCGTATATTCAGAGCGCGCTTGTAGTAAGACTCTGCTTTGTCATAATCCTTTTTGTGCAGGTAGAGAAGTCCCAGATTGCTAACGCAGGAAGCCGTGTCTCGATGCGAAGGGCCAAGCAGGCGCTCTTTGATTGAAAGAGAGCGCTTGTACATGGCTTCAGCTTCTGCATATCGACCTTGCTGATCGTAGAATGCAGCCAGATTGTTCAAGCTGCTCGCTATCGGAGCATTTTCTTGAGAAGAGACTTTCTCTTCGATAGCCAGTGCTTTTTTGTACAGCTTCTCCGCTTCCGAGTAATTGGCCATGTTCTGATAGAGCACGGCTAAATTATTGAGGGTGTTGGCGACGGACATATTCTCTTCGCCGAGAGCCTTCTCTTTCAGGGCAAGCGCTTCTTTGAAGAGCGTCTCGGCTTCTTTATACTCGCCGGAGAGTCTGTGGGCTTCGGCTAAATTGTTAGTAGCGGCAGCAATCTTCAGGGACAGGTCGCTTCCGCCTCGCGATTCGTCCGCCGGATTTTTCTTCGCTTCTATCAAAGCCAGTTCGAACATCAGTTTGGCGCGATCGTAGTCAGCTCCATCGAGAGCCTTCTTGCCGAATTTGTTGTATCTCTCCCAGAGACTTTCGTGGCTATCGCGTTGAAGACCGCTCATGCGCGAAGCTACCGGCTCAGCTTGAGCCTCAGTCGAAAGAACGCCCAGAGCGGACGAGCAGAGACAAAATGCAGTTGCAACTAGAATGGGACGGCTCAACGTCAATGCTGGCTCATTGTATGGGCTCTCAGACGGAACCCGGCCGATTACTAAGAAAAGACGCCTTGGAGCGCTGACGGCAACGTTCCTCAAGAGAGAATAGCACTAAAGGCACTTTACTCGCCAGAATCAGACGACAGCAGGTTCTCCAGCGACTCTTGACCTGTCCGGTTGGAGCGAATGGTCTTGGAAGTATTGACCGTGTAGCGACGGCCCTTCCAGCTCACTTCTTTGCCGAACAGAACCAGGTATGCAGAATGCAGGTGAAGCATCGTCACCGAAGCGGCCCCCAGAGGCAAACTCAAAAAATAGAGCGGATTGACACCGCTTCTATGTTCGGCAGTGAGCCCGAACCAGACGATAAGCATCAAGAACTGGCAAGCGACAAGCATGGTCGAAAAAGGCGTGTAATGGTCGCCCGGGAAATTGATCCACAAGAAAGCAACAATCAATACATTGATAAAGGGCATTATCACAGTCATATTCAAGCTGCTCAAAATGCACAGCAGATGGACGGGGCTGCTGTCTATGAGTGAATAGAGATTCTTCGTCCAGCCCTGCCACATCGATTCGAGATCCATGTACATGCGAACGCGATAGAGAGTTTTCCCGTCGGCAACGGCAATCCTGTAGCCCTTCTCTTTGAACAAACGTCCCAGCTCATGGTCCTCGACAATGGTGTCGCGCACCGATTGGTGGCCACCGAGAGCCAGGTAAGAACGTCGACGGCAGATGATGTATTGACCGTAGGCATAAGCACGCTTCGCCAGCGGATCATTGACTGTGTGAAAAGGATCTCCAAGCAAGAAAGACGACAACAAGACCGTCATGATCATGCGCTCGAAGAAACTGCCGAGTTCTTGAAGCGGCACGAAAGAAACCAGATCTACCTTATTGGATACGGCATAACAGATCGCATCGCGCAGGGAATTCGGCTGGTGGCACGTATCAGCATCGGTAAACACATACCAATCGCCGGAAGCGAAGCCGACTGCAAAAGCGAGGGCATTGCACTTTCCTACCCATCCGTCCGGAGCATCCTTGCCCTGGACGAACTTGATGCGGCTGTCTTGCTTGGCCAGGCTCTCGATGATTTCGGCGGTTCTGTCCGTCGATCTGTCATCAATCACGATCAATTCGAAATTGGGATAGTCCTGCGCCAGCATTGATTCCAGGCAGCGTCCGATTTTTGCCTCTTCGTTGCGAGCGGGAATAACGACAGAAATGAAAGGCAAGTCTCTGTCCGGAGTCTTACCATTCTCAACTCGACGCAAAAGGGCATAGAAAGCAATAGTCATTCCCAGCAAGCAAGAGATGAGAACGGTATTGACCATCAAGAAGGAGAAGAGAATCACTTCTTCGCCTCATATTTGTAAAAACCTCGGCCGGTCTTTCGCCCGAGGTGCCCGGCATTGACCAGCTGTTTAATAACAGGGCAGGGACGGTATTTCGGATCTCCGAAGCCTTCTTGAAGCACTTCCATAACGTGCAATACGATATCCAGCCCGACGAAATCGCCAAGCTCTAGCGGTCCCATCGGATGGTTGTATCCGAGCTTCATGCCCTGGTCGATGTCCTCGGGAGTCGAGAGCCCTTCCATGAGAGCGAAAGCAGCTTCATTGATCAAGCAAAGTCCAAGCCTTGTGGTGATAAATCCCGGCATGTCTTTCGAGCGAATGAGAGTTTTGCCCAGCTCTTCGCCAAATCTCGTCACCGCCTGCATGGTGGCATCGGAAGTATCGAAGCCCGGAATCAGCTCAACCAGTTTCATCACGTGCGCAGGCGAGAAGAAGTGCATACCCATGAAACGGTCTGAGCGTTTGGTTGCAGCCGCGATTGAAGTTATCGAAAGCGAACTGGTATTCGATGCGAAAATCGCTTTCTTGTCGCAAATCTCGTCCAGCGACTTGAAGAGATCTTGTTTCACCTGAAGGTTCTCGGCAATCGCCTCGATCACCAGATCGCAGTAGACCGCGTCCTGCAAGCGCTCTGTCGATACGATACGCTTCAGCGCTTCGGCGACATCTTCGGGATCGAGGATTTTCTTATCGATTGAAGTTCTTCCGTACTTCTCGAGAGTTTCATTCGCTTTTCGCAATGCGGATTTGGAAATGTCGTAGATATAAACCTTCGCTTTTGTTCTCGTTGCGATCAAGAAAGCGATACCTGTGCCCATGAAGCCGCTGCCGGCGATGAAGACAGTCGTTATACCGGACCCGGTTGCCATTACCTTTGCACCCTCCAAGAACCTCAATCAACAGCTGATCCTACCATCCTCAAATTTGCCGAGAATGGGTGGCCAACAGTGCATGAACTGTCGGCGATCGGGCAGAACCGGTACACAAACGCGCCACTTGACATCAATAGAACATTTCGAATTGCGGTTATTGCTTTATTTTTTGGTAGGGTTTCTTTCTCACCAAATATCTTGCGGATAAACCCAGACATCACTTGAGGAAACTCCCGAAGCCATGATCAAGAAAGTTCTCATTGCCAACCGCTCGGAAATTGCCGTCCGCGTCATCACCGCCTGCCGGGAGATGGGTATCAAAACGGTCGCTATCTACTCCGAGCCGGACAAATTGAGCCGCCACGTCAGTCTGGCTGATGAAGCCTATCAATTAGAAGGGCAACCGCAGAAGGTCTATCTGGATGCAGCGCAGGTTGTAGAAATTGCCAAAAAGTGCGGCGCCGATGCAGTTCACCCAGGCTACGGTTTTCTTTCAGAGAATCCCGAATTCGCACGCAACTGCGCCGATGCCGGTATCAAATTCATCGGACCCAAGCCGGAAATCATCCACCGCATGGGCTCCAAGGTCGAGTCCAGAAGAGCCATGGAAGCTGCAGGCGTCCCGGTGGTTCCGGGCACCACAGATCCGGTCAACTCGGCCGACGAGGTGAAAAAATTAGGCGCTCAGTATGGCTATCCGATTGCCATTAAAGCCAGTGCAGGTGGCGGCGGCAGAGGACTGAAAGTAGTGCGAACCGAAGCCGAAGCCGAATCCGCATTCACCGCGGCACAACGTGAAGGGGCTTCCTATTTCGGCAGCGGTGAAGTCTATGTGGAAAAATACCTCGACCATCCGCGCCACATCGAGGTGCAAATCCTGGGTGATGAGCACGGCAATGTGATTCACCTGGGCGAGCGCGATTGCTCTACGCAAAGACGTCACCAGAAGCTCATCGAAGAGTCTCCGGCTGCCAAATTGGACCCCAAGGTACGAGAAAGCCTGCTTGCAGCCTCGGTCAAAGGAGCAAAATCACTCGGCTACACATCTGCCGGAACATTCGAATTATTGGTGGCGGGCAAGGAATTCTACTTCCTCGAGGTCAACACCCGCGTACAAGTCGAACACCCGGTCACCGAATACGTAACCGGCATCGACATCGTCAAAGAGCAGATTCGCATCGCCAATGGCGAGCAACTCAGCGTCAAACAAGAAGAAGTATTTTTCCGCGGGCATTCAATTGAATGCCGCATCAACGCCGAAGATCCGTACAAGAATTTCATGCCTGCTCCGGGCACCGTCAAGAATTTCTCGGAGCCGCGCATGCCGTGGGTCCGCGTCGACAGCGCTTGCTACAGCGGCTATCAAATCCTTCCTTTTTATGATTCTCTTCTGGCAAAACTGATTGTCTGGGGTCGCGACAGAAAAGAAGCAATCGACCGAATGAAGCTGGCCCTCAGCGAGTTCAAGATCGAAGGAGTGGCGACAACAATTCCTTTCCATCTGGCAGAGTTGGACGACCCGAAATTTATCGATGCAGAGACCTACACTACATATATAGAATCCGAATTCATGAAAGGATTCATCGCCAATGCTCCCAAGCCGGCACCACCGGCAGTGCCCGGAGCGGCGGCCGGCTCGCCTCCGGCAGCAGCCAATGGAGCAGGCAGCAATGGACACGGCGCGGCCGTCACGGAAAAAGTCGGTCCTTACAATTTTGAAGTAGAAGTGGACAAGAAAACCTACAAGGTGGCTGTTCATGAATTCGTTGCACCAGGAGCCCCGGTCGCCAGAGCCGGCTCGGTCAGTGCGGCATCTGCGGCAAATGTAAAAGGACGCTCTCTCGATCGCCCGAGCAAGACCGCAAGCAAAGGCGGCAGCAGCTCGGGCAGAGTAAAAGCGCCGATGCATGGAGTCGTCAAAGAGCTGCTTGTCGAACTGGGCTCCGCTGTCACACAAGGACAGAAGCTGCTCATTTTCGAAGCAATGAAAATGGAGTCGGAAGTGGTGGCACCCAAGGCCGGCAAGATTTCAGCCCTTAATGCAAAGCAGGGCGACACAGTGGAGACAGACCACGTGATCATGGAAATCAGCGACTAATATGAAAGAAGACATGAGAGTCGGAACAGGCTTCGACATTCACAGACTGGTGGAAGGAATTCCTCTGGTTCTGGGCGGCGTCAACATCCCATTTGAAAAAGGGCTGGAAGGTCATTCGGACGGCGATGCCCTCACTCATGCAATCGTGGACGCGCTTCTGGGAGCCGCATGTCTGGGCGACATAGGAGTTCATTTTCCGCCGGCTGACGAAAAACATAAAAACGCCAACAGCATCGATTTTTTGAAGCATGTAATCGATCTTCTGGACGGCAAATTGTTCTACGTTCAAAACGTCGATGCCACAATCATCTGTGAGGCACCGAAACTATCCGTTCATTACGATGCGATGCGCCAAGTGCTCTCCAAAGCAATGCGTATATCGATCGACCAGGTGAGCATCAAAAGCAAAACCATGGAACGCATCGGACCGATCGGAGAAGGGCTGGCGATTGCCTGCCAGGCAGTCGCTCTTATCGAGTCTCAGATGTAGCCCCTTCAAAAACAGAAGAATGTTCAATCGCCGTTCACGCTCCGGCGGTACTGTTGGAAAATAAACAGCCACAGTATGGATACGAACCATGGAAGAAGCGCAAAAAAATATTCTGGTCCTGGGTGCAAACGGTGGACTGGGCAGCTCCGTATGCCGACTGCTGCAGTCACGGAAATACAATCTGGTTCTGGCCGGCAGAAACAAATCGGCACTGGAAAGCCTGTCTGAAGAATTAGGATCACCCTTCATCATCTGCGATGCTACTGATTTTGCGAGCCTGGCATCCTGCTTCGAGGACGCCCTCATGGATCTGGGCCGCCTGGATGGTGTGGTCAATGCCGTCGGCTCCCTGCACCTGAAGCCCGCGCACACAACCACCGAAGAAGATTGGATGTCTGTTTTACAGACGAATCTCACATCGAGCTTTGGCTGCGTCAAGTACGGAGCCAAATGTATGATGGCCAAGGGAGGCTCGATTGTGCTGGTCTCCTCTGCCGTCGCCACGACAGGGATGCCGAACCACGAAGCTATAGCAGCCGCAAAAGGCGGTGTCGCCGCCCTTGCCCGTTCTGCTGCCGCGACATATGCGCGGCACAATCTAAGAGTCAATTGCGTCAGTCCGGGTATGATGGCGACCCAATTGACGAGAAGCATAACCGCCAACGCAAGCCAATTGGAAGCATCGACTCAAATGCATCCACTGGGCAGAATCGGAGTGGCTGATGATGTTGCCCCGGTGATCGAATGGCTGCTCAGCGACAGCAGCAGCTGGGTGACAGGCACAAACATCAATGTAGACGGAGGTCTGGCATCGCTCAGAGGGCGCGTCATGGCGCGTGCTACGTCATAAAGAAATCCAGATTTCATTGCGGCGCAGAAATGGCAGAGTCCATGGCGGATTGTAGAAAGCGCGCAAAGCCTGTCCTGTACCTTTTAAATTGTGCGATTGAAGCCATCGCTTCAGCTCTTCTTCTTTCTGCAGGCAATTGTTCTCGTCGGCAAAGCCAGAGAATCTCATAACAGCAAATTTCCTGGCCGGAATTTGCCTCAACTCAATCCTCTTGTCGCAAGGTTCAGGCAATGTATCAAGAGTGTATTGCGCAGGCATGTAAAAACTCATGGTCATGCTCATGTTAAGCCTCTCGACGGTCACAGGAACAGTCATAGCAATCTTTTGCGAAGTCGATTCTTGAACGACAGGA
Organism: Candidatus Obscuribacterales bacterium; assembly: GCA_019745505.1. Classification (GTDB taxonomy): domain Bacteria; phylum Cyanobacteriota; class Vampirovibrionia; order Obscuribacterales; family Obscuribacteraceae; genus QKMZ01. The sequence goes on from JAIETE010000166.1 coordinate 19,726, forward strand.
GTAGTCATCGCCAGCTTTTTCGAGGCTTTGTTCTTCCCGAAAATGTAACCGGCAAGAATTTTGAATGCGTTGTTGGCGGAGGCGTCGCCGTTTCCTGAGACCTGAACGCTGGCGGCAATCACACTCGGATAAGAGCGCAATTCGAAAGAACCGTCTCTCTTATCGGTTTTGTAATTCGGCTCTTCATAGTGCGAGAAGTAATCGCTGAGAACCGCGGCGCCGATGCCAGCCAAACCCAAAGCTCCCATAAAAAACAATGGTCTCATAGAGCAGTAAACCTCATAACTATGTCGAGCTGGGCTTGAATTGCGGTTCTGTGCCTTCCATGCGCCTTACTCTTGCTGTCACAGCGCAATTGGAGGCGTTTGCAACGCCTGTAAGCATTCCTGTAAAGACGAATTCGTGCAAGGGAGTAACCAAAAACCAATACAGATGACCCATTAAGCCACGCGGCAGAAAGCGAGCAATTTGAATGATCTCGGTCTTTCCACCCGGGCTGGGAACAATTTGAAATTCGAGAGCGGCCTGACCGGGCAATTTCATTTCCGCAATCAGAAGCAAGCGGCGCTCGCATTCGACCGACTTGACTCTCCAGAAATCGACCGCATCACCCGTTCTCAATTCATCCGGATGCCGCCTGCCTCGCCTGAGACCGACGCCTCCCGAAATAGAATCTAAGTAGCCACGCAGTTTCCAGAGCCAATTCGCATAATACCAACCGGTCGTTCCGCCGATACGCGAA
>JAIETE010000162.1 GCA_019745505.1 Candidatus Obscuribacterales bacterium
GATTTGCTCAATCGCACTACCGGCGACACTAATTTCTCACTGGACGCACTCAATCGCGACAGCGTGCTGGCACAACTGAAATTCGATCCGAAGAGCAGATACGCAGTCGAAAGCAAGATAAAACTGCCGGCAAGCATAAAAGACAACACCATAACGCTCAAGAAAGAAGGTCCCGGAAAGTTGTATTACAACCTTCTGCAGACCTACTTCAAAAGAATGAAGCCAGGTGAAAACAACGAAGCCGATGCATTGCCCAAAGGCCTGAAAGTATCACGCCAATTCTTCCGCCTTCAATCGGTTAAGGAATCGAGCACCGGTGTCATTCGCTTTCGCACCGTGCCCATAACCGGCGGACAGTTCAAAGCAGGCGAGACGGTTCTGATGAAGGTATACATAGATACCCCTGTACACGTGCCGTACATAATAGTCGAATCTCCGCTACCATCCGGAGCGGAAGTCGTGGAAACGCACAAATCCGAAGAGATGGAAGGACAGAACGGCGGCAGTGTACTGGAAGGTGATTGGGGCACGCCATGGTGGACGCATCAGGATGTCCTGGATGACCGCATCGTTTTCTTCGGCACTGAAATGCCGGCCGGCAAATCAGAATTCCACACGCTTTTGCGAATGGAATTGCCCGGAAATGTTCAATTGAATCCGGTCACTTTCGAAGGAATGTACACCAAGTCAGTGCGCGGGTATTCAATGTTTGATGCTCTGCACATCGCAGACTAGGAAAGGAAGAATGAAAAAATTCATTGATTTCAGAATCATATTCTTGTTCCTATTGATAGGAACATTGATAGCAACGAATTTCGCCGTCTACCCTTTCTCGCATGTGCTGGTTTCCCGCACGGTGAGCCTGCGCCCGCTGTCTTACGAGCAGCAGAATAATCTCTATCAAGCGGCTCAAAAGATTGACGGCATGGTTTTGAAACCCGGTCAAGTTTTTTCTTTCAACGGCCGAGTCGGACCGCGAACGGGCAGAGAGGGTTACCAGCCTGCGCCGTCATATCTGGGAGGCGAGACACCCAACACTCTAGGGGGTGGAATCTGTCTTCTTTCATCTTGCCTCTATCAATCCGCGCTTACCGCGGGATTGAAAATCGTTGAAAGAGTACCTCACCTGCGCACCATGAAAACAGTGCCACCAGGTTTCGACGCGACGGTCTGGTATGGCAGAACAGACTTGAGGTTTGAAAATACGACGGATTCTCCTATTGAAATTAGAGCATACGCAAATCCATCCCAACTGAAAGTGGAATTCAGAGGAAGCGAAAAGGTTGCAAGATCATGCCGAAAGGCCCAGCTGCGGCGCCTTGAGCAAATGGGCGCTCCCGGAGAAATTCTGGTTGAAGTTTTTCGCAGTGAGCAGGGCCAAGACACATTCATCTCCAGGGATCTGTACAGATCTCCGCCCCGGGTCAGGTGAGTATCCTGCCACCCTTTTTGGCATTTATGTTAAATCAGGCTGACAAAAGGCTTTCAGAGTAATCAGCAAGCCCGCCTCATGACGAAGGCATTCTTCTCAGGATCGACGATCCTTAGGAGGAAACCATATATCGGTTCCCGAAAATCACCGTTACAATCGCATCTAAGTGTCTATCACTGAGACCCTCTACCAACTCACAAACTGAGATCAACAGTCATTTCACTACGGGAAACCCTTGTTGTTAGTCTCTGCCCACGGTGTCAGAATGAGAAAGTAAGGCAAGCACGAAGCGCCTATAGATATTGAATCCGCCAGCGTACAAACCGCTGCAGCGGTGGTGTTTCGCTGCAAACCAACTGTGTCGCAGATGTGGAGTAGAGAAGATGAGCAATAACGTGAAAGTCCTTTCGCGAGCCAAGAAAGTCAGTCACCTTTCGCTCGTCGCATCGCAAAAGAATCTCAGCGATATGACCGATGCGGAACTGATTGTAGCTTGCCAGCAACACATGCCTGGCGCCATCGATCAACTATTGAAGCGCCACAAATCCACAATCGTGGCGATGATTCGCAAACGCGCACCGGAATGGACTGATACTCAAGATATCGTTCAGGAAGCCTATATCAGAATGTGGAAATCCATCGATCAGCTAAGAAGCCCCGCGGCTTTCAAAGCCTGGCTCGGTCAAATAGTAACCAATCTGTATTATGACGAGCTGCGAAGGCGAGTGCGCAACCAAGACGTCGTCTCCCTTGACGAACCGGTCGAGAACGAAGACGGCAGCAAAAACGCAGAGCGCACTATTGCCGATACGACGACCCAGCCTGACAAGGCATTTCAAAGAATGGAACTGGTTCAAGCCCTCGGCGACGCCCTGGAAAAAATTCCACAGCAGTTCAGACAATCGGTTCTCCTTCGTGAAGTCGACGGACTCTCATACGAAGAAATTGCCGTGATCACAAATACGGAATTGGGAACTGTCAAATCCAGAATTTCCCGCGCAAGAGTCAAAATACAGGAGCAGCTGGCTACGTATCTAAAAGAATCGGCATAGCCACGAACATGTAATTTGAATGATCAGAAGAGCAAAGGAGCCGCGAGCGGCTCCTTTATTTCCTTTCTGGGACATAAGAGAAAGGAGCCGCTTGCGGCTCCCTCCACCAGTCTCTAAATGGATTGAAACTCTACTTGAGTTATCATCCCGCACCGAAACGCCTGAGATTCTCCTGACGGGCCCAGACGCGATCTCCGCCTGCAATATTGGGGAAGTCCAACGCTCGCTTCATCGTGGAGACGGCCCTGCAGGCAACATATGGATTCTCATCTTGGCTGAGTAGCTGCAGCACCGCTGGAGGTGCGTTATGATTTTCAGCGATGCTATATCTAACGTCAAGGTCCTTATCCATTGCCAGAAGGAAAAGCGCGCGCGCAGGCGTATTTTGGTTATCCGCCACGGCAGCCCTCACTTCTGCAGAATCTGAAAGCGCTAAATCGCACAGCACGTCTTGAGATGTATTGGCATTTTCCGCAACTCTAACAAGAACTTGCTCAATCTTGCCCTTTGCCAACCGAGCCAAAGCTTCCGAACGAGCATGAGGGTGCGCCGCCAGGCGAAGTTTGGCGAGCGTAAACTGTGGCAGTGAGCTATTAGTCGATTGAAAGCGCTGCACTTTAATGAGTTTCTTAAAGTAGCTAAACACTAGTGATACCTCGTTTCTAGTACCGAAGAAATCGGCAGAAATTCTAAGTGCACAGCCTGGTTTCATCTCAAACTTGCCCCTGATGCGTATCAGGCTGTTATAAGACACAGACGCAGAAATGCCTCAAAGTTCCCGATTCATCTAAGTCTCGGGCTCAAACTTAACAATGAAAGAGCCCGAAACGCCGGCAGGAGCTTCGATATCACCTACAACTTAGTTTCTGAGATAGACGGCCAGGTTGCCGAAAGAAGAAATTCCTTGAATTGCTCGAATTGACGTTTTAACGATTGCAGGCTGATCTCAGCTTCGGACCAATCTTGCTGTCCGGCGGACTGTTCCATATAAAGACTGAGTCGCGCCATTGATTTGGCACCGATAGAAGCGGATGACGCCTTCAATTCGTGAGCCAAACCCGCAACCGCATCGCTGCGCTTTTCTTTGACAAAGACTTCGATGCGACGCAAAAGGTCTTCTGTTTCATACAAATAAACGCGAATGATTTCATCGATCTTCGCTTCGCCATAAAATTCAAGCAGATCAGCCATACAAGTGGCATCGTTGGTATTGTCCATACGAAAATATTTGCGTGCCATCTTCAAGCTGCTGTAGACAACATCTTCACGCAGCCAATGATTCAACTTGATCTTGAGCAACTCTTTGTCGACAGGCTTAGACATATAGTCATCCATGCCGGCGGCAATACAGCGCTCGCGATCGCCGGCCATGGCCATTGCGGTTACGGCAATAATCGGCGTGTAAGTGCCGGCAGCGGTTTCAAGCTTTCTGATTGCTTTAGTCGCTTCGAATCCATCCATCACTGGCATGTGGCAGTCCATCAGGATTACCGAATATTTGTTGCGACTGCACATATCGATGGATTCTTGTCCATCATTTGCAATTTCCGAGGGCAGCGCCAAGCGATCCAGCAAAGCGCACATGACTTTCTGATTGACTTTGTTGTCGTCAACAACCAATATCGGAGCTTTGACTCCGTCTTTTCCAGCATCTTTCGCGAGGTTTCCAGTCACTATTTTGATCCCGAGAATTAGGTGACACGCCAATCAATAATCGATAAATCCGGGAACTCTTTGCAAATCTCAAGGTCTAACCATCCGAAGTTCGATGCCGGAAGTTAGACGAATGGACTTTAAACCATGCGACAGCAAGGAGATCCAAATGCACATTATATCTTACCGTGGCCCGGGGATGGGCGGTGGGGTTTCACCCAGCTTGACGCGGTTGGAAGCAAGCGCCGAAGGAGACAGCAGTTGGTGGTTCTTAGGCGCGGAAAATGAGGTGTGCGCTCGTTTTGGGGGCTCCGAAGAAGAAAAGATTGGAGAGGTGCCGAAAGAAATCATTGATGGACACTACCGTTATTGCAATGAATTCCTCTGGCCCATCATGCACGATTTGCCCGAGCACGCCTCTTACAGCGGGGCTCAGCGGCACTCATACGAAAAGTTCAACAGAATTTTTGCTCGAAAAATATCTCGTTACACATCAGCAAATAATTTCTTCGTCCAGGACTATCAGCTGGCCCTATTGCCGTTGCAGCTAAGGCGGATGTGCGAAGCCGATACCGCCGTCTTCTGGCATATTCCCTGGCCCAAAGCCGTTCCGGAAGAGTTTGTCGAGCCGATTGTGGAGATTACGCGCTCGTTACTTTCGGCTCGATATGTTGGTTTTCACACGACAGAATACGCCGAAAACTTCCTCAACTTTGTCCAGGAGCACGTTCCCGGATTTAGAGCATTTACCGACAGCCTGACCATCACGAGGGATACTGTAAAAACCTATTCACCATACGTTCATCCTTTCTTTGAGAATAAGTCAGAAGTTTATCCGGTTCAAAGCCGCTCCCAGACTCAGGTTCTGGTTGTGCCCCTGGGACTCGATGTATCCTACTGGCAAAATTTGGCAGGCTCGAACAGGATGGACAATCCCCTGTCTGGTTTGCTTAAGACGGAATATGTCCTCTCCGTCGATCGCGCGGATTACACCAAAGGAGTTATCCCGCGGCTCAAATCGATTGCACACTTCTTCGATTTCCACCCCGAATTGAAGGGCAAAATTACATTTGCTCAGATTTGCGGCAAATCGAGAATGAACATCGAGGCGTTCGCAAAGTATTACTGGCAGACAAGAAGTCTCGTAAATTCGGTCAACGCACAACACGGAACGGACGATTGGCAGCCGGTGGTTGATGTGCCGGGGCCGCTCAACCCTGCGCAACTTGCAATTCTGTATCGCGACGCCTCCGTCATGCTTGTCAATCCGGTGCGAGACGGTTTGAATCTGACGGCCAAGGAGTTTGTCGCCTGCCAATCTCATCAACCTGGAACGCTCGCTTTATCTCCCCACGCAGGTGTTTTCGATGAACTTGGACCGTGGTCTGTGAAAGTCAACCCCAAATCTCCTATTGAGATGAGCGCAGCCGTTCATCATGCTGTGATGATGCCGCAAGCAGAACGCGAAGCCTGCATTAGAAGAATGAAGACGAGACTTCATGCAAATCCGCTCAATCTGTGGGTCGACACTTTCACGGAATTGTTGGGCACGCCGGAGCGCAGCGCCGGATTGGTCAAGACTTATAAGCAGTTCGCGGCCAGATAAAGCATTCCGCCTACTTGCCGCGCAAAAACCTGTGCTTATTCACATCGATAACAGGTGACTTGGTCAGCCCTGGAAAGCCTATGCGCACGATATCCGCCGCCTCCGGAGAGTGGGTAGAATGCGCAGTCGTAGCAGCACCCAGCCCGCCTTCGGCCGACTTGATTTCGGCCGATCCACCTTTCGGCAAATCCTTCAGAATGACTCGATTTTCCGGATGATAGACCCAGGGTTCAGGTGAATTTACTTTGCCTGATTTGACGGCATCATCGAGTGCATCAAGCAATGGACGCTTGCTGCCAGAGGCTGCATGCGAGACTTTTTCACCGCTTACAATTACTGCTTCTTCTCCTGCGGCAACAGCTGAGGCAGTGCTCTGCTTCAAACCGGCAGCAGCCTCTTCTGCGGCAACCACAAGCTCACGTCCGAGAGGCGATTTCCCCATTTTTGCGGACAGTACTGCAGCTTCATCAGCAGCAAAAAGCGAACCACCAAGCCCGCCCAAGAATCTGCCGATAGGAGCGCGTGCCAGATAAACTGCACCTGCCGCCACGCCAATACCGGCAATAGTGCTCAAAGTTCTATTCTCCTTGACGAAATCGATTACTTCGGCGATCAGGCTGTGATCGCTGTAATTATTCGATTCGATTTCGGGTTTCCCGTCGCCATCACTGGCTTCAAATGCCTGGACCATAGCCCTAGCCTCGCGGGTTTTCAAGAGAACCCCAAAATAATAGACCCAGGCGCACAAATTGAGAATAGTAAAAACACGCACAGAGATGAATTCTTGCCAGTTTTTCGGGGGGCCCTAAGGACTGCCTTAACGAGGAGGGGTTTCCCATATACTGGCTCGCAGACGAAACCATTTTTTCAGAGACCGAACAGTCCACCGAAGGCTTATGGCAATTTCGGTAGAGTTGCATTACAAGAGAGCCGACCGAGAGACAAGCATTATCAATCTGAGTCGACGAGCGGCAACTACAAGATAGCCGAAGACGAAATTCCAAAGACTCTAAGCGCTCTCAAATAATTATTGAAGGGCGATCCTCTGGGCGAAGAGACTTTCATCAAGCTGGAAGCCGCGTCCAGAGAGGGAATTGCAATTGAAAACGCAAGTCAATTCATTCATGGCAATAATTGCCGGCACCACCTTTAATATCATCGTCTCGCGCATGCCCTTATCCGGCACAAAGAAATCCGCCCAGTGAAAGTCTAGAGTGCGGCGGAGCCTAAAAACTTATGCGTTATAATTTGCAGCTTGAACCGGCGACAATCGTCGACCGCACAAGAGGTAACGCCTTGCCATCTTCAAGAAACAGACAAGTAAAGATGCTCTCGCTTGCTTTCGTGACCGCTGCCTTGCTGGCGCTTCCCAACCAGGCACAGACAGGCGAAACAGCAGCCACCCCGTGGGCGCAGAAAGAAAATGAAGCCGAGTCCAGCTTTGTAGCAGGCCAGTACAGGGAGGCTGAAAGCAAGTGGAAAGAGGCAATCGAAATTGCTCAAAAAGATGCCAACAAATTGAATCTGGCAGAAACGCTCAATCAGATGACTCATCTTTATCTGAAGCAGAAACGACTTGATGAAGCGCGCTCCAGTCTGCAAGCAGCACTCGCGATCAGAGAAAAAGAGCTGGGCAAGAATAATCAGAAGACTGCGGAAACCCTCGGAAATCTAGCGCTGGTCGAGCACAAATCGGGGCATGATAACGATGCCGAGCGTTTGTACAAAGAAGTAATCGAGATCAAGCGAAAAGACGCGAATTCAAATTCGCTGGCAATCACGCTTACCAACCTGGCGAATTTGTATGGGGAGATGCGCCGAATCGAAGATGCACGCAAGCTCTATTTGGAAGCGCTCGAACTCGACAAGAAGACCTATGGTGCAGAGCACAGAGAAGTCGCGCAAGACTTTTTCAATCTCGGTGCTGTTATGTACCATCACAACTACAATAAAGAAGCCGTCGACTACCTCGATCAATCTCTCGCTTTATACGAGAAATTGAACGACGCGCCCGGCAAGATCAAGTGTTTGCATTATCTGGGTCTCAGCCATGCGGAAGAGAAATCGCACGGCAAAGCAATCGATGCGTACAGGAAGGCTCTTACACTTCATTCTCAATTAAAAGGCGACAGGCACCCAGACACGCTCGTTCACCAGCTGAATCTCGCGCGCACGCTGGACAGCAGCGGACAAGAGAAAGAAGCTGAAGTTCTCTATAAAGATGCCGTGGGCACTGCCAGCAAGTATCACACCGACAGCCGAGTAAAGCTAATAGAGTGCGCCATCGAGTACGCTCACTTCTTGAAGCGTCACGGACGCAAGATTGAAGCGGAAAATCAGTTGAAAGAAGTTTTGCCCGTTTACGAAACTCTGTCGGCTCACCACCGGCGCGAGCTTTATGAATTGCCTCGGGTTTACTCCGACCTGCTGCGCGAACTGAAGAAGGATGCAGACGCCGATGCACTGGCACGCAAGCATCTTGACGTGTTTGCGCCTCATCACGTTTCCAAAGCACCGTCCGAGCAAAAACCGAGTCCCAATTCCGCCAAAGAAACGTCATCAAAATCCAGATCTAAGGCAGCGGAAAAACCGAAGAAGCCACCAAGAGCGACAAAGTGAAGCGCAAGACAGAACTCAGGTTTCGACACAGAACTACTCAAACCAGAAAGTAAAGATGCAGCTCCAAGCAGAAATCAAAGACGACAACTATCAGGAATTGCCGCGCCAACAAGAGGCGATGTACGCGAAATCCACCGACACATTCCTGCGTGCCGACGCCAGCACCGGCAAGCACTACTATGACTTGAACGCAGCCACGAAGAGCTATTCAGGCCCATGGCTTTTTGGAAAAGAGCATGTTGAAGTGAATGTCAATCGTATGCGCGGACAATGGGTGCAATGGTGCCCGATTCCTGCCGACATCAGAGACGGAGTGCTGATGAGGGGCAACGTCATTTATCAGAATCCAGACGGCAGCTATCGGCAATCCAGCGATGTCTACGAAGGAGTGATCGAAACCCATGGCGACCGATATTTCGTTGGACGCACTCAGCACACATTTGTATCGCCGAATCTGCCGGGCGGCTCGATGAAAGTAATCGCCAATATTCGCATTTGCTTGAATGAGCGCATGGCATACAACCCGATGATGCCTCGCTCTCAGCAATCTTCCATGGCCAGTGCTCCGGCGCCGAGCTACTCACAATATCAACAGAATCAAGAGCAGCCGGCAGCCGCAAGCTACGGCAATTACGCGACGAGCAACTACCAGTCGCAGCAACAACCGGCTTGGGGGTACAGCCACAACGAAGTGGTCGCTCAACCTCAAGGCGATCAAGTGCCGGCGACATATGGGGCGGGCGGCTCCAACTATTACGGCGGTGGCTCATATAGCGGCGGCAGTCGCAGACCCCGCAATGATGCAGGCACTTTCAGAAACGATCCCGACGGCGGCTTTTAACTGCCTATTCCGGCTTCGGCTCAGGCTCTGACGGCTGAACCGGCGCGTTCTTGCCTGTCAGAAGGTGAGTGACGACGCATACGATTATCGCCAGGACAAGCAGAACTGCAATCACTTGAGTCTTCAAGTTGGACGGGGCATCATTGCCCATTTCGATAAGCGAGCCGCTCAAGTAAGCGACGGACATCATCAATGGCGGAACCAGAATAATGTTTTCGTGCTGGGGCAATTTCAGGTCATAGGCGTGCTGCAAGAACACAGCCAAAAGCACCGCGCCTACAAGTACGGACGACAGCAATGCACCTGATGGTTCTGCGTGCAAGAAATAGTTAGATACCACAGGCAGTGTCACCCCAGCGCCAACCAGAGCAAACGGCAAATATTTGCGCGCGTCAGCTTCTCTAAATAGAGAACTGATTACGAACATGGCAAGAATGCCGCCGAACATGGCGGCATAACAATAGGTATGCATTATGTTGATACCGGTAACGTTCGAATTATATGCAGACAGGAAGCCTTGCAAAAGCACTCGCGAGGCAAAGAAGATGCCCACAATTTGTGCCAGCCCCGGCTTTCTGGCAACAACAGCGCCAGAGGCGACGAGGCAAAGGCCCAACATTCCGAAAAGACGAGTAGCTAGCAGGGTAAGAATGCCGACAAAAACGAGAGATTTGAAACCTTTGAGCATCTCTGCCTTTTCACCTTCTTCTTGCGTCATCTTCTCGAACAAGTAGGCGAAGAAATAGGCCGCGCCTCCAAGCGCTGCAATAGTGGCGATTTTTGGTGCAAGCAAAAGTTTGTTTATCACGATGAGAAGAAACAATCCGCCGCTGGCAGCAATGAGAATTCTTCTCCACCAGTAAGGGTCGTTGCCGACCAGAGGCCGTTCGCTCCAGCGCAGGAATAGCCCGATCACCAGCGACGACAGGACAAGCGTAGTGTTTCGCACGGCGTCTTCAGTCGAGCCGCCGGTCTTGAACCAGAACGCGCTGGTCATGAAAACGAATGCAGGAAGGATATCCTCGAACGTTGATTCCGGCAGCTTGTGCATGTTTTCCATCGCTTTCCAGCTGATAAGACCGATCAGCGTTGAGGTGACGTCGCTGAGCACTGCGCCGGGATGAAGAACGACTACTGCAGAAAGAACCAGAAGAAGAATAGAACGATAGAAAACAGGCAGGCCGACCTGGCTGAGAATATAAGGAACGATTGCACCCAGAGCGATAAAGGCGATGTCCCAGCAGGTGCCGATCTTGGCTAAAGTGCCAATGAATGCCAGCGAGCATAGTGGAATCAATACATAGAGGAGTGGCTTGATCGAGGCAACGAGATTACTTGTGGAAAGTTCTTTCCAGACCTTCGCCCGAACAAAGCTCCAGAGAAAGATGACTGACAGAATTGCACCAAACAAATTGAGAATATTGCTGGACATTGTCATCATCGCAGTTACCAACCCTCCCGGGAGACGCGTGTTAGACTAAATCGGTGATTCCACTTAGGTGTGGCATTTTCGTCGCTAAGCAAGACAAAGGATCCCCACCTGAGAAGCCCTACAATACACTGATTCGGGACTGATTTCAGGTTTGAGCCGGACGCTTATAAACTTCTAGCCGACCACTATGAATGTAACATGAAACCTGTTTTCAACCTGTTAGAACTGGGCTAAGAATGCGCGAGATTTGAGCAAGGGCTGAGAAGGAAAATTACGGCACATGCGGTTCATCTATCCGGCGATCATACTTTCAGTTTTCGCTCTTTCCATGTGCCTTTTAGTGATGAACACCGTTTTCGTCAGTCCGAAAGAAGAAGCATTCGCCTTCCTGGATAATCTGAAGCACAACGAACTGAGCAGAGCGGTGAAGCGCTTTGGCGGCAATGTTTGCCGTTGTCCGGCCAAGGGCGGATGGGGCTCGTACCTAATATATGTATCAGCGCAAGAGCCTAACCTCGCCTTTACAGTAGGTAAGAATTTCTCTGTCGGAGAGCCAACCATCCACAAAGTCAATCACCCGAAGAAGAAGGCGGTAACCGTTTTCTGGGAGACACCGGAAGACACAGTTGTGGATGTGCCGGTCAAATTTGAAAAGCAGGACAGACCCTACTTCCTTCCGCTCAAGATGGCTTACGGCTATAAGATGACTGAGGAAGAACTGATTGCCTTCTCCAAAGATCCCGACCATGAGGCTTACAAGGGCTTTTACTTGCGCTTGCGCCCATCCCTGGATAAAGACGCGATTTTGCCTCCGAAAGGAGCCATCTCAGAGGAAGCGGAACTAGAATTTCAAGCAATATTGAAAGACAAAAGCAGATTGCTGAAGAAGGACAAGGAAGCCTTAGAGTTAGAGCGTCGGCAGAATGAACAGGCCGCGCAAGAGCTCAGAGAGATGTTCGGTGACGAAGCCGCCGACTATGTAGAACCCAAGGATGCCGGTCCTGTCATTAAGGCCGACGGCAGCGAGATGTCCAAGGCAGATATTGAGAAACTGTTGCCGCGCCTCGATAACTGCCTGGTGCGATTGCACGTTGTTCGAAAAGGGCAATTGAGAGACTGGACGATTTTCCACTTTGCAGTCATTGCCAATGTCATGGATATGCCGGATGGCACCCAGTTCAAACTGAAGCATTCGCAACCGCCTGGTTACACAATGGACGAAGTGCGCCCGCAGTTGAAAGAAGATCAGAGCGAATAAGATTCGCCCAAACATTGCTCAAGCTAGGATCTAATATCCTTGAGAAGAACGATCGGTGAAGAGCCCTGCTGGGCGCGTTTTTTTGCTTCTTTTGCACCGGCAAGCAGCATGCCGATATTGTCGCAATCCTCCGGCAGACCGGCGATGCCCATCGCAACAGCAATATAGCGCGAATCGAGATCGCAAACAGGTGAAGACAGAATCGCCTGCGTAATGCGATTTGCCACGACAGCGGCCGCATTGACATTGGTATAGGGCAGAAGAATCATGAACGCAAATGTCTCGAAGTGGGCGAGCAGATCGATTTTCCTGGTAATCAAATTGATCCGTTTGGCAATTTCGCGAATGTGCGGAATCGGCAGAGGCTGAGGTCCATCAGGCGTGCGCATAGCCATCTCGAAGATGATCAGCGAAAATGGCAGACCGCTGGATTCATAGCGAAAGAACTCCTGCTCTACAAAGTGAAGAATAAGCGGATAATTGATAAGCTCGGTTTCCGGTCTGAGCAAACTGCGCATTCCAGCTTGCACCGTGGCTCGGTCGATTCCCATCGCCTCCAGCGGCAACTGCTGCTGTACCTGAGCAGCCCTATTGGAGATAACCACCAGATCGCATTTCACCAAGTTGTACAAGATAGGAAGCCATTCGGTCTTGGACATAGGACGCCGGCGCAAAACGTCGAATACAGTGCTCTGATTGTCAATGCATTGATAAAGCAGTTTCTGCATATTCAAATCGAGAGGTATGCCGCTATAGACCGCACGCTCAAAGTCCGCTTCGGTCAAATTGGGCAAGCGCCGCACCAGGTAAGACTCCATTGATAAGCCATGAGTGTTCAGCTCGCGCACGTATTCTCGCAACGGCGTGCCTTGCTGCACGAGAGTATCCAGAGACTGACTGACAGTGCGGGCAGTTGTACGCTCATTGTCATGGAATTCGAATCGGCCATCTTGCCAGGTAATCATCTCGATGATCGCCATATCACCCTGCGAATCCAGAGCGTTTGCATGCAACGGCTTGCCGTTCTCGAAAAATATTTCCGAGCCCCCTTGCGGGCTTTCTATGTATAGCCGGCCGGTCAATTCATGCATAGCCACAGACAGAAGTAATTTAGGCACTTGAATGTTTTTCAAATCACCTTGCATGGAGGCTGGAGTTTGGGCCTGCTGCAATCCGGCACCGGCGTTTCTGAATGCTTGCGCTAGATTGTCGGCACCGGAAGTATTGTTCTTAAAACCAGACAAGGTGGTAATTTGCTCGGCGGACTCCTCGACCGGTCCGCCCATACATTCGCGAGTTACGATATTGTGGATCAAGGCAACATCAGGGCTCTGGTAGCTCCAGGCCGGGGCATTCTGATTGGGATTATTAGCGGCGTTCGGTTCATCCCGGAACTGTGCATAAAAAAGCCATACCGGATCGGAATCATCAACGGGGCAGCGCACTGACAACATCTTTTCGTGATGCTGGCTCTGATTGATGAAGACAAGTTCGACCACGCGTCCACGAGCTTGTTGAGCCTGGCCCAACATCTGCGCTACATGCTCGTAAGAGGGCAGTGCGCCCAGTGTAGGCATTCTTATCGGCGGTGGTGGCGGCTGCGGTTTTGGTGGTCGGTACATATGTCTTGAGCCCTGCACGTCAGGTGGATTGAGCCGAGTGAATATTTTTGAACAAGCAAACGGGCATCGTACTGCTTGCCGCCCTTGTCCTGGCTTCCTTGGCCGCAGCGATTAAAAACGCAGGATCATCGCAATCTTCCGGCACTCCCGCCACCCCGAAACTCAAATGAATGTTAGCCGGATGGATATGAGGAGCAAGAGGAGTCTGCATTATCAATTCGATTACGCGTTGAGCAAAGAATGCCGCACTGTCTGTGGTGGTATGCGGAAGAATAGCAGCGAAATCAAAAGTCTCGAAGTGCGCAATTATGTCGAGATTTCTGCGAACCGTAATCAATCGCCGCACCGCTTCATTGAGCATCGGCCCGGAAAGAGGCTGCAATCCCATAGCATCGCGCAAGCGCATGTCAAAAAGCACAACACTAAAAGGAACGTTCAGTCTCTCGAAGCGATGAAATTCTTGTTCCAGGAAAAACAGAAACATCGGATATGTGTACAGACCCGTCTCCGGTCGCACCAACTTGCTCATCACACCCTGTATCTGTGTGCGATCGAGACTTTGCACTTCCATGAGCCCCATACGCACGCCTGCCGGCGGCTTATCAGAGAATGCCAGCAAGTCCGCGTGAAGAAGATTGAAGAGAATCGGCACCCATTCTGTTTTTACAAGCGGCCGACGCCGAAGCAGCTCGAACAAAGTACTCATGTTATCAACGCTTTGATAGAACTGCTTTTGCAAATTCATGTCCATAGGAACAAACTGAGACACCCGCTGCTCGAAATCTTTTTCAGTCAGATTAGCCACTTTGCGAAACAGATAGGTTTCCATCTTTACGCCGCAGTTTTGCAGATACTTGAGCTGGTCGAGCAATCCAATCCCTTCCATCAGCAAGGAATCAAGCCGCTTTTTGACATTGCGCTCAACAGTGCGCTCGCGCTCGAAAAAACGAAATTTGCCTTCTTCCCAGGTGAGAGACTCGAGAATCGCCAGGTCGCCCTGAGCGTCTGCCGCCACGGCATACACCGGTGCTCCTTCTTCGAAGTAGAATTCTCCGCCGCCCTTGGAAGACTTCACTGCCAGCCGACCGGTCATTTTGGTCATAGCAATCGATTGCAAAAGGTTTGGAATAGGCAGATTTTGCAAATCGCCTTCAAGCGAGGCTGCCCCTTGATCTTGAACCGGCTGAGAGGCTTGAGCCGCACCGGAGGCAGGAGGCATTCCGTGCAGGGTGCCCATCATGTAGGGAAATGCCATCGAACCGGTGTCGTTGGGGCTGGGAATTCCGCTCTTAAGATTCAATTCGGTGCCTGTGACCTTGGCTCGATTGCTGATCGCTTCGCCGACATCGGTGCCCAGGCATTGGCTCTCTATGACCGTTTGAATCAAGGTCACATCGGACTGCTGCATACGGAAAATCGTAGTGACTCGATTGCCGTCGCCCGTCGTCAGGCTCCAGGTCGGCTCCGAATACTCCGGCTCGAAGCAAACGGCAATGATATAGCCGAATTGCTGGCGCTCCGGATTGAACGGCAGCTCGACGGTTCGCCCCCGCGACTCATGCGCCTGCTCGGTAATTTTAATGAGCATCTCATAGGTCGGCAGTTGCGCGATACGCGGCAGCCGAATGGGAGGAGGAGATTTCTGCGGTCGGAACATCGGAGTTTGGATAAATCGCCTTTATCAGACCTCAGGATTGGTTCCCCGAAGGCCTAGACACTATTACTAGATGCCTACCACTTATTTAGATCAGACAAACCTCGCATGCCATGGGGGGCCGGTTTCGGTCCGATAATTATCGTCTATCCGTCCTGCCGCTCCGGGGCTTCGCTTTGAGGCGTTTCGGGCTGACCGGAAGCTGTTTCAGCGGGGTGCTCCGGTCCGACCGGCGCAATGAGTGGCATTGTCATTTCCGAGCGCATCGAGAGTATGGCGGCGATAATCGCCGGACCCGCCATAATCACCGCACAGACAGCCAGAGTCGGCAACATTACAGGCAATCCGTGAAAAACAATCGAGACCATGCGCACAAACAGCAAAGACGACAGACCGGCGGTGAAATAGGCAACCGGATTGGTTTTTGCAACCTTGGCGATGAAGAAATAGTTCCAGACATAAACCGCCAGCGAAGATGTCGCACCGATTACGGCATCTTCAATATGCTTTTGTCCGCACCAACTGCCGATCGAAACCAGTATCGCAAGAAGAAAATAAGCTCTAGGATTGCGGCAGTAGCGCGCATACATTCCGACTGAGATGGCCGTCGTCAGCAGCAACTGGACCCCCTGCACGGGCGCGGCAATGAGAGCGTCAAAGGGCGGGAATTGCAAATTCATCAATGAGGAAACAGTACCCAATGACGATTGCTGTAAGTCCGGCGAATAGTGGGTGCGAAGAACAGAAGCGGCCACGGTGATGATTTCCAGTACGGCGACATACGCGTATCCGGCCAGGGCGCCATCCACCCACATAGTTCTTTGTACAGACTGATTCTCTCTGTTGTGCGGTCTTGTAACTGCAATGAAGTAGTTGGACAGGCGAACCTTGGGAAACAGGATTCGCATAGAGCCGATTGCAAAGGCGGCTACAATCGAAGCCATGAAAAAGGCGCGGATATATTGCCCGGCATAGGAAGAAATCTGATCAGTTACATAATTGTTGACCGGAGTGGTAGTTGCATAGTCGCTGAAGAAAAGCGGCAAAGAATTGAGTTGCGAAGGAATCATGCAGAGCACGTAGGCAGCTCCGATAAAGAGGGCAGCGCGAACACGTATCGCCCGTGCTTTGAGCACGCCGATTGCCCAAACTCCGCCCAGGATGAGAATCAAAAGTGAGCCGGCCCTATAAATGTGGCCAGCGATTTCCTCTCTGAAACTTCGCTTGCTTCTCTCGAAAGTCCATTTATCCGGAACCTCCCAGCTCCAGTTGGCACCGGAGACGAGATCACCGAAAACAGTCACATTGATCTTGAAGCGAGCCTCGGCGACATCGAATTGCTTGGAGCGAAAAACGAATGCCCAATCGGTGCGACCAGGTCTTTTCTGCTCTGATGCGCTCTCCAGCTCATAGGGCTTCAAATACGGATAGGTTACATCAATCTCGTGGCTGGCTTTTGCCAGAGCCGCTTCTTTGCTGAGAAATGCTCCTTTGGTTTCTTCAGACAGGCGAATATCGGTGCCGATTTCACGACCGTCGCCATCCAGTTGAACCTCATATTCCTCGGGCACTTTCGGCTTGAAGAAGCGAATTCTCCAGCAGTAGCCGCCGGAATGAGATTTTTCGACAACGTCATTGGTTTTGTTGAAACCGACCTTTTCAAACATGTACTGCTCGGCCTCACCTCCCCCCTGAGAAGAGAGCCAGGAGATGACTGTATAACCGGGAGCCTGTATGCCGTGACGGGTCAGTACCTCGGCAGCGCGAGTCTCGGCTTGAGCCCGGTCGATGCGATTGATGGCATTCATGTTGAGAATCGGCTCTCTGACAGCAAAACAAGCAAAGCCGAGCAGAACTGTAATCACAAAGAGAAACAGACGTTTCTGCGGAGCAATAGGCGCATAGCTGATCGACTGCTCCTCTTCCTCCGCCTCCTCTTCTTCCTTGACGTGAATGTTCTCGTTGACGGTCCGATTGAGAAGCTTTTGCTCGGCTTCGGCATCATCTGCGCCTTTTGACTTGATATAGCTGTAGACAAAGAGAACCACAAATGGAATCACCGACAAAAAAGCCTGCGCCTTCAGCGCCGGGTCTGCCGAGCTGAAAAGCGGCTTGACACCGAGAAAAGTATCGAATATGTAGTGCGAAGCGACACAGGCAATGATGCCGTATCGCCGCAAGATCCAGCCGTCCAGTAGGCCGCCCAAAGTAAGTTCGACACCCCTTGCATAGAAGGGCTGCTGCGGATAGGTGCTGTGTGCAAAGCCCCAGGCTGCAGCTTGAAACAGGTTCGCCACCCAGAAATTGCCAGAAATCTTCATCATCAAGCTCATGCCGACGATACGGTAGAGAGCCTCTTCCATGAACGAAGCGCTGACTCCGACTTTCATTGCCGACAGCGCCGGAACATAACTGCTCAAAATCTGGTAATTCTCGACGCCCAGAGGACACCAGAAACCGAAATGGTTGCCCATCAAGTAGTAGAAAACGACCCAACCGAGATCGATAAGCAAGAGCATATGTCCAACGAAAAGGCCCATTGCAACTGCCTTAGACTTGAGCCCTTCTTTTGTGAAAACTTTCTCGATCGCCAGGTGATCAGGAAACGCCTTGCGATAAAGTGCTTCGGCGGCACCAAACATAATCACCGCCCCGAATGTTCCAGGCACGAGCATGATCACCATTTTGATCAACTCGGTCGTTATATAAGATCCGTAGGTGATGCTGGTATCGTAACCATCCACAAGTTCGTTGAAATTATTGATGCCGTCCAGGAACGGCACAAAAGTAAAAATGAGCGCAATGACGATCACTGGAAACCAGCGTATATTGCTGGTCATAACCGCCCAACCGAAGGCAAAGACGCTGACGATCATGAGCAGAGTCATGAAAATCTGAGCGATTTGAGCAAGCATGCGATTGTAGGAGCGGATATCGGCAAACTTTCTCTCAAAGGACTCCGGAACATGCAAATAGCGGTTAAATGACTCGATTTTGTCGCCGGCCACGCCGACATAGACGCGCATTTTCGCGCCCTTATAGTCTTTCTTCGTATCTTCGAAAGTGAAAGAATGGTCCTTGCGTTTAGGCTTCTGACTCTCTTCGTCTTTGATCAAGTTGTAGCCGTCCAGCGAATTGCCGGTCTCTTTCTCGACAAACTCCCGGGCAAACTTCTCTGCATCTTTGTGAGTCAGTGAGGGCATCGCCTTGTCGTTTTCGAAGTCGTGATCGACTCCGGCCAACCGGCCTTCCGGATTGATCCAGACCCGCAATTCTTCCTGCTGCAGCTCGCGCATCATGCGCACGCGCCAATACCAGACAGGGATCTCCTTGACCATGAGCTGATTGGCTTTGCTGACTCCCAGCTCGTACTCGAGAAAACCCTTGGCATCATCATCGTATGAAAAGGTGATTGACTTGAAAGCGCGCTGAGCAGAAGGGGTCAGAGACTTGGGGTCGAGCGCAGTGGAGGGCTGGCTCGATGCATCCCGGCTGCCTTCAGACCAATCTGACTGAGCTTGAGTTTTTTCAGACGCTCTGGCCGCTTTGGCATGCGCATCGGATATTTCTTCCGGTGTCGCCTCGTGGGGCTCCGGGTTATAACCCAGCTTGACAGCCCACTCAGTGGCCTTCTCAATAATTTCGCCCTTGGGCATCGACAGATTCAATGATGCCGCGGCAAAAACTTCGTCGTTCTTGGTGAAATAAATGACGCAGCCAATGATGCCAAAGAGAACCAGCCACCAGAGGTGACGGTAGGGGGACTGCTGATGAGCCTCCAGCCTGTTAGGGTCAGCGGAGACGAATTGTGCCATGGGGCTGCCGTTAATCAGTAAGACGATTTGTTTCGATACCTGCCATTGTAAGTACTCGACAAGGGTAGACCACCGGATTGTTCCCAGAGTTGTTGTCAAATACAGACAAATTGACACCCGGCTTTCAAGGTTCTCAAAGTGGAAGACAGACTAAAATCCTCGTGTTTTCTCTTGCCGAGGGTTTATGATCTGCCCTCGTGCTAGGTTGCCTCGCCGGCTCGGGCGTCCTTGTGTGGCGCGGGTCCAGGCGGACTGGAGCGTCTGCGTGTCAAATACGTTCATTTGGAATGAAAAGTGCGAAAGAATTTCGCGCGGAGAGCTGGAGAGTTTGCAACTCGGACGGCTCAAAACTCTTATTCAGCGATTGTACGATCGAGTGCCGTTCTACAAACGGCTCATGGATGAGCGCTCTGTCAGCGCCAAAAACCTGAATACTCTCGCCGACTTGAAAAACTTCCCTTTCACGAAGAAAACAGATCTGCGTGAAAATTATCCATTCGGTTTGTTTTCCGAACCGCTGACGAACGTAACTCGCCTCCATGCCTCTTCCGGCACGAAAGGAAAACCGACAGTCGTCGGATACACAAAAGCGGATATCGAGATGTGGTCCGAGGTCTGCGCCCGTTCTCTGGCTACGGCCGGAGCGCGTCCCGGCGACATTCTGCACAACAGCTACGGATACGGTCTTTTCACCGGCGGCTTAGGCATGCATTACGGCGCCGAGAAATTCGGCGCTACGGTTGTCCCCGCATCTGGTGGCAGGACCCAGCAGCAGATTTTGCTGCTGCAAGACTTCGGCTCACGAATTTTGTGCTCCACACCTTCCTACGCTCTCAACATCGCATACACGATGGAAGAGCATGGTATCAAGCGTGACACCATCAAGCTGGAGCGTGGAATTTTCGGTGCGGAACCATGGACCGAAGAATTGAGATGCCAGATCGAAGAGAAGCTTCAAATCGAAGCGCTCGACATCTACGGGCTGAGCGAAATCGTCGGACCGGGCGTTTCGATGGAGTGCGCTCAGGGTCGCAACGGGCTGCACATATGGGAAGACCACTTCCTTCCGGAAATCATCGACCCGAAAACGGGTGAAGTTTTGCCCATTGGAGAAGAAGGGGAACTCGTCTTCACAACTCTGACGAAAGAAGCGATTCCCGTACTTCGCTACCGCACCGGGGACATCTCCAGACTCTCGCTGGAAACCTGTGCCTGCGGGCGCACGATGGC
>JAIETE010000313.1 GCA_019745505.1 Candidatus Obscuribacterales bacterium
CTGGGTGCAAACATAGATTTTTGTGGGTTTCCCCATGTCAGTGCCTCCCTTGCGACAGCCTTTGCCGCACATTTGGAAGAAGTCGAGTCTTGCTTACGTGACTTGGCACAGGGGTGCGAAGTTCGCGCAGTGTCAGCCTTTTCGGGACAAAACCTCACTCTTTCGGCAGATCGTGAGTGTCTGTTCTCTCAAGAGAGAACTTTCAAACGACTGATTTGACGAGATTTACTGGGTTTCCTGAAAAGGGAGAAGACTTCTCCGAGACGATTTGAAGTACTGAAAATTACTAATGCAGTTTAGGAAGCTCTTGGTCTCAGTATCAACCGTAAAAACCTAAAGATATTTCTGCGTTCATAGGTATATCTGGGTCTATTTTTCAGTACCCTTGGGGCGCTTCGCTAGTTTGACCTTATTGCGAATTAGTATCAACAAAGCCTGCGCTAACTATGTCATCTTTACAACTAGTTGCGAATCATTCCGTGTTTCAGAGCCCCCGAAAGGCCTTGAACTTCGTAATTGCACCCTGGTCAGAATGCCAGCTAGGTGCGATTATCAAGCATGCGGTCAAGTATTTTCGGACCGCCATCGGCAAACCTGTTAATTTCGAATTCAATGGACGTCTGGACAGTATTACTTTTAGTCGCGTTAATGACCGGCATTATGGGCTGGTTCGTTACGCCGTTTACCAGCGCCATAATCTACATCTGCATGATGTGCGACGGGGACCCGATCGACTGGGGTTTGGAAGTGGCCTTTTCCGTTGCCGTTCCTTTCGCCTGGGTGTTTGCAATCATGGAAATCATCCTTTTATATCGACTCTGATTAGCTTGTTGCGAACAAGAATTCCTTATTGCGAAAATTGTCAAATTTAGTCAATCTCCCGTTAGGGTTACTAAGCGAGTATGCTTACGTAGAATTGCCCCTGGCTGGACGATGGTCGCAACTTTCACCGCAGAAGAGATCCTGGAAATAACTACTGGGCGCCTTGCTCAGGGAATGATGCCGGATGAAAATGAAGCTGCGGAGCTTTGCATCGACACGAGAGAAATCAAGGAAGGCGCATGGTTTGTGGCTTTGCGCGGTGACAGATTTGACGGTCATGACTTTCTGGGCGATGCATTTTCTTCTGGTGCGCTCGGCTGCATCGTCAGTGAGCGAGGCAGTTATCCAATTGCCAGTTCTTCATTTCCGCTCATAGCCGTAGATGATACGTTGACTGCCCTGAAGAGCCTCGCGCGCAATTGGCGCCGTCGGCTCAGCCCCACTGTTGTTGCTGTCACAGGTACTAAGAAGCAGCCTTTTGGTGTGGTGACACAGCTCATGGCTCGTATAATGAGTTCGTGTTTTGGTGAGCAGCTGCATTTCTTGCCACCAACTGCGGTGCTTCCTGCCGGCGAAGCCCTGACTTGTTTGCTCTCAATGGACGAAATGTCTCGTTATTGCTTGTTCGAGCTCACGCCTCGTTCTGTCGACGAATTGTCGCTTTTTTGCAGTGCGTTGACCCCGAATATCCTGATAATCACCAACGATGGATACAGCGATCTCAAAGCCGGGGCCGCGGGCACGGATGCAGTTGAAGCGCTGGCAGAGGTTTTGGCGAACATGGACACTCGCAAGCGCATGGTAATTGCCGAAGATCCCCCTGGCTGCGAGCTGCAAAAATTCGCCGCTGTCTTTCCCGGAAAATTCGAGGTTTACTCGGAAGCCTCATCCAATCCGCTCGTAGCAGGAGCTTATGCAGAAAATCGTGAGCTGGCACAGCATCTCTGGTGTGTTTTCACTGCTGCGCGCGAGATGGGAATTGACGAAGCGGAAGTTTTGTCTTTGCTCTCCATGGAAAATGCCTGAGCCAAACTAACTCGAGCTATGGGCTGGTTAGCTGGTTAGCTGTATCGGTCGCAAACAAAAAGGAGCCGCCTGCGACTCCTTTGGAAATTCTCTTTTGTTGCTGATTACGCGTTTTGCTGGGTGAGCAAGCGGCGATTGCGTGAAGCGAAGAGGTAGCATTGCTTGGTAATCCACATCGTGCCGGGCAAAATGTAGAAAACGGCTGCTAGCTTTCCGAGCGGCAGATGCTTCAAGATGAGTGGAATAGCTTCCGGACCCTGCCAGCGATTGTTGTCTTCGTCAATCAGCATGAGGCTCCAGCGAGAGCTGTCGAGATCGCTGATAAGGCGCTGTGCCGCCGGATTTTTCGAATCTCTGTCGACAAAAGTGAAGATGTGCTCTCTGTCCCACCATTTCACCAGTGAACTGAAATTGCTCACCATCGAGCATCTTTCGTCACAGACGATAGTAAAAGACAACAAGGTTACTGGGCTTTGAATGGCTACGCTTTCCATTGCTTGCTCGCCTTTCTTGAATTGAGTCTTTTGTGGAATCTCTCGGCCGAGACCCTTGATGTCTACATTTGAGTTGCTTAATTTTAGCAGAGCCTGGAGCATATTTGATACCACTTTTCTAGAAATATTTTTTTGCTTCTACTATTGAAGGGCTCACGAAAACGCCGATGCCACGCGGGATTTCAAGTGGTGCCCCAAAATAGATCAAAGTTCTTTTCTTGACTACTGTCTGCGATCAGCCACAAATCTTGAAGTTTGCAAACCAATAATGTATTAGCGTTTTCTATTTGATGTTTTCCAAGCGCGTGATACCTTGATGTCAGGGAACTTCTTCGCGCAAGACGCGCCTTATACACCAGAGTTCCCGCGCATGGAGCGCAAGCCATGAAGCCTGAAAACGTAAGACTCGGCAAACTCGGCAAATTCGACAAACTCTGCAGACTCGGCAGATTCGACAAACTCGACAAACTCTGCAGATTCGTCAGCTCCGACTCCGGCGACGGAACGGTTGAGTACGGCACGATCATGACCTATTCGGTAATTGCTGTTGCTTTAATCATCACCATCTTCAATGCCGCGCAGTCAGGGTTGATTGCTACCTTGACCGATGACGCTATCTCGCGTGTCAATTGGGTTGCCGCAAAACAAGCCGGAACCTGGAATTAGAGTTCGAAGAGTTTCAATCGAAAAGAGTTTGAACGCTGTGCCTGCCTCTGTGTAGGCGTGTAGTATGGAATGTTCTAAAAAATCGAGAGTTGAACCCATTTGCAATTCAGGTTTGACCTTCAGTCCAAAAAACGCCAGTTTTTCAGAGTCCTGATTCTCCGAAACCGTTGTCAGGCAATGATTTGCAGCATTTTTCTCGTGCGTTCAAACGAAAAGACTGCAATGCCTTTCTCCACCTTGATTTCGGGAGATCAGCCCTACGAAAAAAGTGTCTTTTTCGTACTGAAGGGCAGATAGCGATTTCTGCGCCATCGCGTGTCGATGCCTTTGAGAGCAACAGTGCTAAATGGTGTAGTAGAGTTGGTTGGAAAAATGAAGGGCTCTGCAGTCAGAATGCATCTTTCGATACACCCTGAAAGCAGAGCCCCTCGAAGCTATGGCATGCCGCTAGCGTTCGAGCCGGTTTTTACCGATCGCGAACGCGGGGGCACTGACCTCCGGCCATTGCATCCAGCTCTTCGATGCGCTTCTCGACGGGCGGGTGGTGTTCCCCGAGACCGCGCCACCAACGACCGAGGCGAGCGCCCAGGCTGTTGTCTACGGCAGTCTCGTCGTCCTCGTCAAACGCGTTGACGATGAACAGAGGCTTCATGCCGCGAGTCAGCGTGATGAGCCGAATGTCACGACGCTGGCGCATCATGAAATTGCGAATCTTCTGCAGCGCGGTCGAAAGTGCGCACGGGTCCTGAGTCCACTCGGCAGCCAGCACGTCGGCGGCGCTTTCGCGGCAACGGCTGACAAAGAGCGCCAGGAACTTCGTGAGCATGCTGACCAGGTAGAAGATGACCAGCATCACGATAAAGCCGGCAACACCGCCATCGGGCGTGAAGAAGCGCTTCTTGTCCTTGTTGACCTTGTCCGACAGCTTGTCGAGCAAGGGAGCTTCACCGCCGGAGAACACTCCACGGAACATTCCGGGAATGCCGGCAGAAAGGACAATGGCGAACAGCGAACCCATCACAGCCATGAACGACCCGATCGAGACGTCGCGGCACTTCACGTGCGCGAGTTCGTGGGCGAGCACGGCTTTGAGCTCGGCGTCGGTAAGGTCGATTTGCAGCAACCCTTCGGTTGCGGCAATGAAGCTGTGAGCCGGATCGCGACCCGTCGCAAAAGCGTTGGGCATCGGAATCGGCGAGATGTACACCGGCGGCTTGACCGTCAGGCCAGTCAGGGGGTACAGCTCATCAACCAGGCGCACGAGGCGCTGGTGATCGGGGTTGTGCGCGTTTGGCTCGCGACACTTCATCAGCTTCAGAACAAGCGTGCCGCTGTGATACCAGCTGAAAACCGGTACCAGCGACCACGCACCAAGAAGCACGACTCCCCACGTGAAGCTGAGCCCGAAATAAATCAGGGCTGCAACTGCAAGTACGGAAATCAGAGTCATGCCAAAGATAGTCTTGAACCAGGTCGACGCGAGGCGGCGCTTGGTGGCGGCGGCGTCGAACCCGTGAGAATGTTTGTGTGGCATCTCACGACTCCTTCAGATTTGCATGTAGAACCGCGCCGCTCTTCGTCAGAACAAGCAGCAGCGGTGCGGAAAGCGAGGTAGGTTGGTATTTCCAGTCGAAGAAAAGCCGGCCTACAACTTCCGCATGCTGCTAAGCACGTGGTTGAAGAGAACTAAGCCGGAAACGGAAAGATATAGCCTTGGGGCTAGGTACCTATGAGAGCAGAAAAAAGCGGGTGAAACGGAAGAACTCTAATCAAGTCATGACACCTGTTTCTAGAAGACTAGTAAAACAGTGCTTTAAAAAGGGCGGATTACAGCTCGCATGGCTGATGTAGCCAAGGGTTCGCAGCTAGCGAGGTCATTGCGCTGTGGACGTCAAGCGCTCTACTGCTTTGTAGTTGTCGCGGCTTTCGAGCCCTTCGCGTCTTTTGCGTCCTTTGCATTAGCAGGCTCTTTCGAGCCCTTCGCGTTAGCGGGGTCCTTCACGTCTTTCTTGCCGCAGCAATCTTCAGCTTTGCCCATAGGTTTGCTGTTTTTTTCTTGTGCGCCGGTGAAGGGGTCATAGAGCGGTGTTTCATCATTGTGCTTTTCAGCTGCTGTCGGACCATTGCCTTTTGCCCACAGTCTGGTTTTCCAGTATTTCTTGATCTGGTCGCTGGGTTGCTCGAAAAACGGATATTTTGGACCCCAGTTAAGATCGATCGCTTTTTGAATCTCTTCTACAGATGAGCCCTTTCTGCTCATCTTGTATGCCATTACCGCTTCCCCCTGGCAGTAGATACAATCGACTCCGTGGTCGGAAGTGAAGCAGTCAAGCAAGGACGCATGCTCGTCTGTGTAGTCACAACCGCAATAACAGAAGAGTTTCTGGCATATCTCAGGAACGCGTTGAGCCGCAATATATCCCATTTTTGCTTTGCCAATATAAGCACCCGAAGGAAGGACTTTTTTACCGAGAGGCGAAAGTTCTTTGCTGTCGGCGGCTGTTTCCAATCCTTTTGTCGACTCGGTAGCTTCTTTTTCCCTCGAAGGCGTAGAGTCTGAACCCGTTTCTTTGTTCGATTCCGTGCTTGTCGACGTCGTCGATGCGGCTGTAGATGCGGCTGTAGATGCGGCTGTAGATGCGGTTGTCGATGCGGTTGTCGATGCGGTTGTCGATGCGGCTGTCGTTGTCGCTGTCTTAGTCTCGGAGCACCCGCTCATCGAAAAGGTTGAAAGCACGACCAACAAAGTGCCTGCCGACAGAGACACAATTGTTCGTGGAGAAAACTGGTTCGAAAATCTCAATTTGTAAGCTCAGTGGAAATCTGACGTCATAGACTAGCTAAACCTAATTTGTAACACACCAAGTACGAGAGTAGTTCTGCGGGGCATTTGAGGTTGTAATTTGGTAAGATCACCCTTTCTG
The DNA here is from genome assembly GCA_019745505.1 of Candidatus Obscuribacterales bacterium. Classification (GTDB taxonomy): domain Bacteria; phylum Cyanobacteriota; class Vampirovibrionia; order Obscuribacterales; family Obscuribacteraceae; genus QKMZ01. The sequence goes on from JAIETE010000313.1 coordinate 5,933, forward strand.
GGTTCACTCGCCTGAGAATCGAGACCATGCTGGACTTTGATGTCGTAGTAATCGGTGGAGGTCATGCTGGCGTCGAAGCCGCTAATGCGGCCTCGCGCTTGGGTCTCAGCACGCTCATGCTGGCGGTCAATCTGGACACGATTGGCGCCATGCCTTGCAATCCTGCTGTTGGCGGGCCTGGCAAGTCTCACCTGGTTAAAGAAATCGATGCTTTGGGCGGCGTCATGGGTATTGCCGCCGACGCGACCTATTTGCAGATGAGAGTTTTGAATTCCAGCCGCGGACCGGCTGTGCAGTCTTTGCGCGCTCAGAGCGATAAGCGCGAATATTCCGTGTGGATGAAAAACTACATGGAGTCACTGCCTAATGTGACATTGCGTCAGGGCATGGTCAAGTCCTTGATCGTGGAGAACGGCAAAATTGCCGGTGTCGAGCTGGCTTTTGGCGATCGCATCAAAGCAAAGGCGGTTGTTCTCTGCGCAGGGACATTCTTGGAAGGAACAATCTGGATCGGCAAGGAAACGACACCTGCCGGTCGCGCCGGAGAGTTTCCCGCTGTCGGTCTTTCATCGATGCTCAAATCGATGGGCTTCCGCATGCCGCGCTTGAAGACAGGCACGCCGCCACGCCTCGATGGTCGCACCATCAATTATGCAGAGTTGCCGGTTGTTCCTGGCGATGACTCCCCGCAGTTTTTCTCATTCCTGGACAATCGTCCCGTGCTGCCGCAAATTCCTTGCCATCAGACGCGGACTACCGAGCGCACCCACGAACTTATCAACGCCAATCTTCACGAATCACCGATGTATTCCGGTTTGATTGACGCCAAAGGTCCGCGCTATTGCCCGTCCATCGAGGACAAGATCGTTCGCTTCGCCGACAAGGACAGCCATTCGCTTTTCCTCGAGCCGGAGGGACGTTCGACATACGAGGTCTACCTGCAAGGGTGCTCGACCAGCCTGCCGGTGCACATCCAACATGAAATTGTTCATTCTCTGCCTGGGCTCGAAAATGCAGTAATGGTGCGCCCCGCGTATGCAGTCGAGTATGACTACTTGCCGGCTGTTCAGTTCAATCACACCTTGATGATGAAGGATCTGCCGGGTTTCTTCGCGGCCGGTCAAATGCTCGGCACTAGCGGATACGAAGAAGCTGCCGCACAAGGATTGGTCGCCGGCATCAATGCCGCGATGTATGTCAAAAATCAGGACGAGTTTGTTCTCTCGCGTTCTTCGAGTTATACCGGAACACTGATCGATGACCTTGTCTCTAAGGAAATCGGTGAGCCTTACCGCATGATGACTTCGCGTTCCGAGTATCGCCTGCTTCTGCGTCAGGATAATGCCGATCAGCGTCTCACGCCTCTCGGTCGCGAGCTGGGCATGGTCGATGATCATCGTTGGCAGCTGTTCGAGCGCAAACAAAGCGGTATGAAAGCCGAACGCAAGCGCTTGAAGGAAACTCGCGTTCACCCTTCGCCCGAATGGGAAGCCGGTTTGGCACCACTCGATGAGAAGTTGAAACAGGCGATGACTCTGGAAGAAATTCTGCGCAGACCCAAAGTTCCATACACGCTTATCGAGCAATTGGTGCCAGCAGATCCTGAAAAGTCATTCGAGTGGCCGCTGGAAGTTGAGACCGACGTCAAATACGAGGGTTATATCGCCCGTCAAAAGCATCAAGTCGAACAGGCTGAAAAACTCGATGGTGTTAAGATGCCGTCAGACATTGACTATATGTCCGTCGAAAACCTCTCCAAAGAAGCGCGCGAAAAACTCAGTCGCATCAGACCCGAAACTCTGGGACAGGCCTCACGCATGGGTGGCGTTTCTCCAGCAGACATCTCTGTTCTTTTGATCATTATGGAATCGCGTCGCCGCTCCCGCCGAGGCGGAAAGCACAACCAAGCTACGGTTCAAGCATAGGGGCGACGCCATACGTCGCACGGTTCGTTATTTCTGCCGCCTGGAAGGCGGAGGTCCCAGTGTTTTCTGAGGAGTTTAGAGAATGACTTCACGCCCGCCCGTGCCTCCGTTTACTCTGGAAACAGCGGTTCAGAAGGTTCGCATGGCTGAAGATGCCTGGAACACGCGCGATCCGCAAAGGGTTTCTCTTGCATACACAGAGGACAGTAAGTGGCGCAACCGCAGCGAATTCATCAATGGCCGCGAGCAAATTGTCGCGTTTCTAACCAGAAAATGGAACAAAGAGCTCGAATACCGGCTGATCAAAGAACTCTGGGCATTTGAGAACAATCGAATTGCTGTTCGCTTTGCCTATGAATGGCACGATGACTCAGGCAATTGGTATCGCTCATACGGCAACGAAAACTGGGAGTTCGACGCAGACGGTTTAATGGCGACGCGATGGGCTTCAATCAATGATCTTCCAATCTCAAACGAAGAACGCAAATACCATTGGGATGTGTCTAAGCCTAGACCTGCCGACCATCCTGGGCTTAGCGATTTGGGGCTGTGATCCCGGTTCTGTACGCACTGTGTTGTCGGATTCGGTTCGCATAGCAAATTAGGGATTTCCCTATTAAAAATCTCCGTTGGTTTTCCTATCATCGGCGAATATCTTGGACTTGAGAGGTATCGGGTGAAAATCACAGTCGCTGCCATTTCCTTTTTAGTACTTTCTTTTCTGTCATCTCCATCAAGTGCTGCACCGAATGAATGGGAAAGTTTGATGACGAAAGGACACAACGCTTGTAGGAATGACAAATGCACCGATGCTCAGAAGTTTTATGAAAATGCATTCAAGCTGGTTGAGGCCTCCGGTTATCGTGATAATCGCTATACCCAAAGCTTGAATTGCATTGCCGACACCTATCGCCGGCAACACAAGTATGACCAGGCGATCGACGCGTTTCAGAGAATGATTTCCGCTGAAGAAAAGCGCTATGGTGAGAATGACGCGCAGGTCGCTCTATCACTCAAGCCACTGCTTAATCTCTACAACTCACTGAAGAGGCATAAAGAGGCAGAGGCGATTGCAAGAAGAATACTTCGCATTGACGAAATGACTTTCGGAACTGAGCACTCGGAAACACTCAATGACTTAGTTCAATTATCGACGGTGCTTTGCTACGAGAGGAAATTCGATGAGGCTGAGCAGCTTCTAAAACGGGTTTTGATTATTCAGGAAAGATACGGCAATTCCGTGAGCATCAACACCATAGATGCTATGAACAATCTAGCCGGTTTGAATTACACGCAGGCTCGTTATTCGCAAGCTCTTCCACTTTACGAAAAGGTTTTGCAATTGAGACAGAAATTGCTCGGCGAGCATCATTCCGAGGTTGTTCAGAGTTTTCGTGATTTGGCGATGCTCTACAAGGCGCAGCACAATTACAAAATGGTGATTGTATACTGCGAAAAAACCAATGAGGAGGTTGAAAAACAGCCAGACCTAAGTGCAACTGCTTTGGCCGCTTCTCTTCGTGAATTGGCTGAGGCTTACAAGGCGGGGGGCGAATACGAGAAAGCGCAAAAAACATTTCTGCGTGAGTGGAAAACTCGCCAGCGATACCCATATTCAACTGCCGCTGAGATAGATCAGTCCTTGCAGAGGATTGTTTCATCCTACACTTGCTGCAACAAGTATGAATTAGCCAAGCCGTATCTCAACTGTCTAAAAGTTCGAAGAAGCCGCTATTATGAGGCTCTTGTGGCAAAGTCCAAAGAACCGAAAGCTGTTTCAACCGCCGTGACCGGCTTCAATAATTTGGGTGTCTTGTGTTTGAACTGCAATCAGCTTTTGGATGCGGAGAAGTACTTCACTCGTGCAATTGAAATTGATCCACACTATGCTCTGGCGTATGAAAATCGCCGTATTGTCCGAAAGAAACTTGGTAATGAGAAGGGCGCAGAAAAGGATCGCGGGGCGGTCAAAAATACTAGATATTGGCGGTCAGCACAGGGATAAATCGATGAGATTGACCGGAGTCTATGGGAGAGTGGAAGTTTTGCGGGAGCCGCAGTGCTGTTGACGGTCTGGCTAACGCTTAATTACTTCGACGGAGCATTCGGATCGCTCGGCTATAGCTTCCGATACGCTGCCGATGAGCATTCTATCTACCCATCCTTTGCCCTTGCAGCCGCTTACAATCAAGTCTGACTCAAATTGTTTTGCGCCTTCGACAACAACGTCGCGGGGATCACCTTGAAGTATTTCATACGATATACCGGCGTTCGGAAGTTTTGTTTTGAGCAGCTCACGGACTTGTTTTAGGTGAATCTCGGCGTCGGCAATTTGCTTGTTTCTAAAGGTCTCGAGCGCCTGAATTTCGTGCGTGTCTTGTGCCTCGTTCATGTATTCGACGAGTGTGGGAATGGCTGTAGCGCACTTAATATGGGTTCCTTCTTTCCAGGGACGGGAGCCGATTCTCTCCACTACGTGGTCGGAAAATGGAGAATCATCCAGGGCCAGATAGATCCTGGTTTCCCCTTCCTTTGCTTGTTTGTGATTTCTGACGACGCGCACGGAGCATGACGCGGCAACGACAATGGAGTGCGATACCGAGCCCATCATCACCTTCTTGATGCCTCTCAGACCGCGCGAACCGACAATCAACAAGTCTGCAGGCCAGCGCTCGGCGTATTGGAGGATTTCAGACTTCGGGTTTCCCTGGCTTACAGTGCTGATGATGTTCGTTCCGGCCGGCAGTTTTTCTTTGAAAACAGACACGGCGTGGTCAACAACTGCTTGTGCCGATGCGAGCATCCGTTGCACCGTTGGCGGTGGCGAAAACGACGTGTCTACTACGCTGAGGATCTGGAAGGATGTGTTGTCCGGCCAGGGCGAGCGCACCGTTTCTATGATTGCTGCTTCAGAGTGTTCGGAGCCGTCACAAGCAAGCAGAATTTTCATTTCAAACCTCGATGAAGAAACCAATCACAGCAACAAATCAAATTAGCCTAGCAGAACAAACCGGACACAGCTAGGAGGTTTGAGGCTGCGGGACAGGAACTGGCCTGTAGAGAAAGGCTGTCGAGTCTGAACCGCAGCTCTTGAACTGGTCCAATCCCTCTATTTCGAAAGACTTGCCGGCTCTTTGCATATCGTCTCTCAAAGTTGCCAGATAGAGCCTGGTGGAATGATCGATGAGACCTAGTGACGGTTGGCAGTGCAAAACAACCCTTTTTACATGCTCGGGTATTTCATCGAGAACGCCGCGCGCTTTCAAAGAATTGAAGCAGTGGAAAGAATCTCCGACATACACATCCATCACTTCGCCCTCGATTTCGGTACGTTGGATGGGTGAGCTCGCCAGCGCGCCGATTTTCAAACCGGCTTTTTTAGCGTAGAAGAGCAAGACAAAGGCTTCCAGCAACATGCCGGCACCGATGCCGAGCATTAAGTCTGACACCAGCGTCACGAAGATTGTGAGCGAAAATACCGCCAGGTCAGCGCCGCCGAGCTTGATCATGCTGCGCCATTTGTGCGCCCCCGCCAGTTTGTACCCAATGTGCATGAGTACTGCAGCCAATGCTGCTATCGGGATTGTGCGGATTACGCCGCCTGCGAAGAGGAGAAAGGCGATGAGGAATATGGCGTTGTAGAAGTTAACCCAAGCGGTTCTGCCTCCTGAAACAATGCAGGTAGTGCTTTTGATGATGCCCGGAATAATGGTCAAGCCGCCAATCATGCTGGAGCAAATGTTAGAAATGCCCATGGCGAAGAGGGTTCGATCAGGATCCGATTTTCTGTGAAAGGGATCGATTCTGTCCACGGCTTGTACGGTCGCGAGTGATTCTGTGCCATCTACAAAGGTCAGCATAAAAATGAATAGAGCCACGTGCGGCAGCATTGGCAGTGCTTTGACCAGGTCTTGGAAGTCAGGGAAGGCGAAACCGTGTTCCATCAGATTGTCCGGAAGTTTGACCAGGAATTTCGGATCAAGATGATACAGATGCCCGAGCACGGCACCGACAACTACAACAGTCAACTGAGGCGGGATGTACTTAAGCGGTCCGCGGCGCAGTGAAGTGAGTTGGAAGAGCAGCAGCAAGCAGATAATGCCAATCGAAAAAACGCTCGGGTTCAGATGAGTGGCTATTTCTGACGGTGTTTCAAATATGACCGGAAAGAATTCGTGTGCGTGAAAAGGACTGCCTACGAAGTTTGGTATTTGCTTTGAAAATAGGAGAAATCCTATCGCTGCGAGCATTCCGTGTATGGCCGCCATGGGAAACATGCGGCTAAACTTGGCTGCTTTCAGCCAAGTGAGGATAATCTGCGTGACGCCGGCCATCATGATGACACAGAGAACGACGTGATAGCCGCGTTCCATGTCTCCCCCGCCCAGGTCGGTGATTGCGGAGAAGAGTACGGGCGCCAGTCCAGCGGCGGGCCCGCAAACGGAGACGTAAGAGCCGCCTAGAAAGGGAAAGATAAGTCCGGCAACGATTTCGGATGTCAGCCCGCAAATCGGAGGAGCGCCGGAGGCTAAAGCAATGCCAAGGGAAAGTGGAACGCTTACCAGCGCGACTACGAGCGCGGCTAAGATGTCTTGACGCCAGTGTTTTAAACCCGCCAGTCCGTTTTGAGGCGGGGCTTGATATACCTGCGCCCGCACTATGCCTGTCGATTCCGCTGTTTCCATTGATAAATTCCCGGGGTGCGTAAGAACGTGCATCACTGCGGACGACGAAGGTCGATGGTTTCGTCCGTATTTGGCAGCGGTGGAGGGTGTTTCGGAAGTTCGGTCTACTCAGAAACCAACCAAGGTCTCATGGAGATGCTAACAATTAGATGTGATCGGGTGGTGATCATTTCATCAAGACTGTATCAATTTTCCAGTTTTTCACTGAGCCGATAACCTTGTCCGTGAATATTGACGATTATTTCCGGCTCGTTTTCCTGGTGCAATTTCTTCCTGAGCGTCTTGATGTGAGCGCGAACAGTGTCTTCAGACGCGTCCGGTGAATCAGTCCAAAGAGTGCGCAGCTGATCAAGTGAGAAAATTCGTTCTGGGTTTTTGAGGAACATCGTCAATAAGCCGATTTCTTTCTTGCTCAGTTTTACTTCCGTGCCGGATTTCTTGACCGTAAGCGTAGCTGGGTCGAACTCTATGTTGGCGCAGCGCAGAACCTTTTCAGTTGCTGGTTTTGCTGCTCGACGCAACATCGCCCTGATACGCGCCAGCAACTCTCGAGTGAAAAACGGTTTGCCCAGATAGTCGTCGGCACCTGAGTCGAGGCCAGTGTGAATGTCCTCGGAATTCGTTCTTCCCGTGAGCATGAGAATAAGTGCGCTGCCGCCGGCTTTTCGATACTCCTTGCAAATCTCGACTCCGGGCATTGAAGGCAGCATCCAGTCGCAAATTATCAGGTCGTAGGAATAGGAGAGCATTCGATGAAGCCCTTCTTGTCCATCATGCGCAGATTCCGTGATGTGATTCTCCGATTTTAGCGCCTGGGCCACCAATCGGCAGTGATCTTCGTCGTCTTCGATTATGAGTATCTTTGCCATCTGTGGTCGCTTTCTACTGCTTCTTTCGGAAACCCGCCCGTATTGAAAATTACCCGGAAAATCTGTATCCAAAGCCATGCACATTCTGAATCAATGACTCTTCGTCTGGACTGTCGAGTTTTCTTCGCAGGTTTTTGATGTGAGTGCGCACTGTGTCGGGCGCCGCTTCTTCTTCGGCTACCCAGACATGGTTAAGCAAGTCATCCAGGCTGAATACGCGGTCTTTATTGCGCATGAAGAATTCAAGCAAAGCAAATTCTTTCACTGTCAACTCGACAGGCGCACCGTATTTAGTGACTAGTCTTTTGCCTTCGTCCAGAATCAGACCCTTGGTTTTCATAACCTGTGTTTGCAACGGTCGCTGAGCTCTGCCTACCAGAGAGCGTACTCTGAGCGTAAGCTCTTTCAGGTGAAAGGGTTTCGTCAGATAGTCGTCTGCCCCGGAATCAAGCCCCTGCACCTTTTCGGCCGGCAATGATCTTCCTGTCAACATCAGAATCGAAGCATTCTCGCCGCCCTGTCGGAGCTCTGTGCAAAATTCCACTCCTGTGCCATCCGGAAGACCCCAGTCCAGCACGATCAAGTCAAACTTGCGCTCTTTTAGAAGTTTACGTGCGTCGTCAATATTCGAGCAGCTTGCGACATCGTGTCCCTCGTGCTCGATAGCTCGTCTAATTTCTGACGATAGCGTTTCATCGTCTTCTACAAGCAATATGTTGGGCATGGCTCGGTGATAAAGAATTCGGCGATTTGCCTATTCTCGCACACCTGCCATGCCCTCCATTTTCTCCCCGAAATCTATTTAGTAACCGAATTTTTTCAGCTGTCCTTTCATTGCCAGGTAGAGGTCACGCTCCCACCAGTGGCTATCCTGCTCTTCTTTTGCGGCTGCTTCTTTCTTCTTCTGGACGACTGCATCTTTAGCTGATTCTGAGTTGACTGCGAAATCAAGAACCCCATCCTTGTTGTCAGGAGAGTTTCCGTCGGCTAATTTTTTATCGACAATTATTTGTTCTTCCTTTTTCTTTTGGACTAGCGCTGCTTGCTGTTTTGTGTCTTCTGCTGAGCTAGTGACGAGCTCTCCATGGTCATCCTCTAGTTCAAGCGCTCCCAGCTGAAGCTGGGATGTACTGGCTGCATCCAGCTTTTTTAAATAGATTGCTTTCGATTCCTCAGGTGAGATGGAGAAATTCAGGTTGTTGGAGTCCAGTTTTGAGAATGAGTTTTTCTTTTCTATTATTTCGAGGTCTTTCATGACGACTCCTTCTGTCGTGCAAAGCGGCAAGCCGGCTGATGCTTGCTGCTTTGCCGACAGTAGTAAATTGGAAGGGGGCGGGCTCTCGCCTAGTGACTTCAATCTACGCTGAGTTTGGGAAATTTTCCGGGAGTCGTTCGGTGTTTGATTTCGAACCTTCTGAGTCGGGATCGGAGCTTGGAGGCATCTTCTCCTTCTCTTTTGGAATCCAAAACCAGAATTTGCTGCCCTTTCCAAGCTCGCTTTCCACTCCGATGCGCCCGCCGTGGGCTTCTACGAAAACTTTGGCGATTGAAAGCCCCAGCCCTGAGCCCTTCTTCTTTCTCGAGTCGTCTTTTTCGACCTGATGAAATCGGTCGAAAATCTTTTTTCGTTGTTCTTTTGGAACGCCTCGCCCTTCATCTATTACCTCAAAATCTATCTTGTGCCCGTCGGGCTTTGCAATCATTGTTATTGTGCTGTCCTCTGGTGAGAATTTTATTGCGTTGGTAACCAGGTTCGTGATTACGCGCAGAATTCTGATGCGGTCTGCGTACAGAGTTTCGGCGGAACACTCGATTTTTATGGTGATACCGGCTCGATCAGCCATTGATTCGACTACGTCTGCTACTTCATCGAGCATGTTGCGGATGTCGAACTCTTCCATTTGCAGCTTTATTCCTTGGCTTTCGGAAGTCTCTAAATCCAGCAGATCGGTAATCAGATTCATCAACATGTTAATGCTGCGCTCCGCGCTTCCTAATGTAGGCATAGCCTCATCAGGGATGTCGCCTACGATGCCCGAAGCCAGCGAATCTATGGCAAGCACGAGAGATGAGAGCGGAGTGCGCATGTCGTGTGTGATCATATGGAAGAAGTCTTGCTTAAGCTGTTGCAGCTTTTCTTTTTCGACTTCAGCTCCTTCGACGTATTCAGCCATTTCGTGGAAGATGCGGTCTAGCTGTGCAAGTTCATCGTCGCGCGCAGTAGGAGGCAAAAGGGGCTCTTTGCGCGCAAAGCGCAAAGTGTTTTCCATAAGGTGACTAATGCCGCTGTGAATGCCTCGATAGAAGTAATCGAATAGCAAAACGGCGAGAAGGATGCTAATTATCACGCCCGATATCGTGACGATTGTGATCAGGTTGCGCGCGTCGATGATTGCTTGTTTTTCTTGTTCTGCGCGCTGCTCCCACGGTGTTCGGAATGCAACCATATCGTCGCCGAGATATTTGATCATCATTTGAAGGTGGTGGAACTGCACCAGATTGCCGCGCAGACCAGCGATTCCACCGGCAGATAAATTCGGATCTTCGAAACTTCTGCTCAAATTGATCAACGCATTAGCTCTTGCTCGCATGCGAGCAAGTTTTGGCAGGTGCCCGGGATCGTCCGCTTCTAGCAGCTTCGCCAGTGTTCTGTATTCGACATCTATCTTGCTGACGTGAAAGCGAGTATGCAGATCTTTGTTTGGAAATATTCTGGTGGCAAAGAATCCGACGGTGAGATCCATGACTGCCAGCCACATTTCATTAGTGTGTGAAATTATCTCGTTGGTGTGAATTTGTGTTTGCAGCTTCTTTTCATAGTTTTGCTGCAGAGTGAAAAGTGTGCCGGCGAAGGCGATTTCAAATAGAAGCGGAACCGAAATCAGAATGAGACCGCTGGTAAAAATTGTTGGTCTCAGGGTGAATTTCATTTCGGTGAGAGTTGGTAGTGCTTCGTACGGAATTCTTCGCCATTGATTTGATTGAGTTATTCAGCTCGAATTCTTTTGCGATTTTAGCTCAGCTTGCACTAGCTTTCGTCCTGAGCGAATTGAACTTTTTTGCCGCGGTTAACGTCTAAGAATAATGGATATAAATTTCTGGTAGCCCCTCTTTCCCCTGAGGACACAGTATGAAAGCGCAAAAGTTTGCGGTTCTATGTGCAGTTTCCACTGCAGTTCTGCTATTGGTCGAGGCGATGCCGTTTGGGGCTGACCTTTCCGCTAATGCTCAGCCCGCGCCACAACCCCTGGCCGGCAACACTGGTGCAAATTCTGCTGGATTCGCAAATGTCGGCAATGGGCAGCGACGCGGGCGTCACAAGAGGCATCGCAGGCATCGACGTGGGCACAAGCGGGGCATGAACGGGGGGCAGGGCATTGGACAGGTGGGTGGCTTGCAAAATCCCTGGAATGGCGTGGGCGGAACCCAGGGTGGAGTAGCCGGAGCCGGACAGGGGCGCAGGCATCGTCGCCATCGTGGCGGACGCAAGCGGCGAATGATGCAAATGAACGGCGGCGCAGCGCAGGACTTTCAGCCGGGAGGCAGGATTGGTCAGTAAGTTTGGCGGGCTAGGCGCTAAACTTTTGGGTAACATGGTTTCTTCAAAAGAGTTGTCTATCTTTCTGCCCTTGGCTGCCGGTTTGGGGTGGGCAGTGGCAATATGTCTTTCAATTGCCATTTCAGCTGATGCGCAGCCCGTATCTTGGCCGAAAAAAGAATCTCCATACGCGCCCAAGCCATTGCCGAGTGCACCTTTCGGAACCCCTCGAAGCTCGGACGATATTGGCGAGCCCTCACTTGATACTCCAGTCCCCGGTTCGGAGCCGGTGGAAAAGTCATCGCGTGCCCCTTCTTCTACTTTCAGGCTGCAGGCCGGAATTACGCACAGTGAAGCTCTCAGTCCCGTTCCGCCAGCGCAGCGTCCGGGTCGAGTTTTCCGAGGTGTTGCCGTTGCGTCTCCACGCCCCCAGCGGGTCAAGCGCTTCAGGGTACCGGACTGGATGGCAGGCGTCTGGCAGCGATCCGACGCTCGAGAAGTCTCGAGGATCGAGCTTCCAAGCGGCAAGAAGCTAAGTCCGGTCGGAACGCAAGTGGCCAGGGTAAAGGATGTGTTTGGCAGCTACAGAGACGCCAATGGGCAGGTTTGGCAGATTTTCAATCCAATGAAAGCCACCGGTCAGGTCGATAGGGGCGTATCAATGGACTACCATCGGGTTCACGGATACGATCTGGTAATCACTGGGCCGAGGACCGTAGTTGTTGAAGTTCAGGCTACTCACACGATGGTAAGCAAGGTAAATCGTCGAATTGCAAAGGTTTATCAGGACGAAGAACTTAATAAGTACACTTTGGCGCCTGATGGCAAGCTACTTACGGATAGCTCTGTCAAAGTTTTTGATTTGGAAGGAAAGCCCTTTTTGCTTACTAGAACGACGTCTTCGGAAATTCGAGTGCCTCCCAGGAATTGGCCGCCGCGGCTCAATAGCGCTATACCGCGCAATTAGCGAGTAACAAAAGTCTCGAAAAAACCAAATTTGTTTGCCCTTAAAGAATAAGGATCACCCGTAAGGGGTAATAATAGAAATGAAGCTGCTCGTCCCTCGAGTGTCTGTTCACGCGCCCGCCATCTCGGAACGTGATGAACCCTAGACCGACAAACTGCGCAGGCTGACCGGAATCACTAAAAGGAAAGATCCTGACCGTGGACTTTTTCAAATCCAAACAAACCCTTCATCGTTATCCGACCGACTTCCTGATTGGCGATTTGCTTGTAAAGGCTGGAGTTATCAGCCAGGCAAAACTTGATGAAGCAATCAAGTTATCGGGCGCCAAGCACTTGCAACTCGGTCAGATGTTGATCATGAGCGGCGCCATCAACGCCTCGCAGCTCCAAGCTGCTGTGGATGCGCAGTCCCTTGTTCGGGACAGAACCATCGACGTGAATGAAGCGCTGAAAGTATTGAAGCAAGCCTGCAAGTCTGGGCAATCAATTGCTGATGTAATTTCATCCGGTCAGACCAGGTCTTCTTCCGGTCCCACAAACAAGTTGGGCGAAGTGTTGCTGGAAGCCGGTCTGATTAATGCCGATCAATTCTCAAAAGCGATGCAGCGCAGCCTGGCTACCGGCTTGCCGCTGGGACGCATCCTTGTACTCAATAATACTCTTGCTGATGCAATTCTCAACTTGGCTCTGGATTTGCAGGTGCGTGTCCGTGATGACATGCTGACTCGTGACGAAGCTCTCGATGCGCTACGCAGTGCAGTCGGCATTGAAGGGGATTTGTTGCCGGACCCTAATCGCGTAGCTCAGGCGCAAGCCGCTCTGAAGGCGCCCCGCAAGCATGGTGTTCGCATCGGAGAAATGTTTGTGCGAGCCGGATTGCTCACAGAAACCGATGTTATGAACGCTTTGGAAACCGGCTTGGCTACGGACCAACTTATCGGACAGGTCCTGGTCGGACAAGGATTTATTACCGAGCAGATTCTGGAAGCCGCGCTTGGTTTGCAGAAGATGGTGGATGGCAATCACGTCGAGGTGGACAAAGCAATTGACACCCTGTCTAGGATTCAGAGCCAGGGCATCACTTATGACGAAGCTGTCGAGTCTCTGCAAATTGTAGAGACCTCAACTACAGAGACAATCAGCTTCGATCACATGCTGGTTTTGGCGCGCGTGATGACTGAGAATGAGATTCACGAAGCTGTTGCCCACGCAATGGAAGATCCGAAGATTGTCGGACAGATATTGCTCATGACTGGGCATCTCGATAAAGGGATGCTAAAAGCCGCACTGCGAGCCCATTTCTTGTTGCAGAAAGGTGCTATCACTCAAGATGACGCAGTGGTCGGATTGGACTACACAATGCATAGCTCCAATAAGTTGTCCTTTGACGGCGCTCTGCAGGAGCTTGGTTGGGACATCGCCGGTTTGCCCAAAGATGAGGTAGATCCGGAAACTCGTGCGATGGAAGAAGCGCGCAAGGATTTTGGTGTCACCAGTGATGACGAACTGACTAAATTTGTTGAAAGGGCCACGGCGGAATCTGCCTCTGATACCGGCGAGGCAGAGCCTGTTACCATTTCTGAATCGGCAGAAGAAGAGCGCACTCCTGCAACTGCCGACGAAATTCAAATTGCCTCTGGTACGTACCACAAAGTTGAAGTTGCTGCAGGAAGTTTCGGCGGCAGTGACGAAGATGGGTGGGATGTTCCGGAAGATGTGCTTCCTGGCAGCGAAGAGAAAGAAGAATCAAGCGCCGATGCACCAAAGCGTTCGCTATCCGGTTTGCTTTCTCATGAGGACCTCGAGCCTGTCGAGGAAGAGGAAAAGAAAGAAATCAAAGCCGATGTGGCTCCTCCAAAACTGGGCGGAAAGTTCGCCAATCTCCTGGGTGGCGACGAGCCGCCTGTGAAGAAGGCTTCGGCATCAGATAAGGAAAAGGCCGAGTCCGAAAAAGTTAAAGCTGAAAAAGAAGCGTCCGATAAAGAGTCCGAGGAGAGTGCCAAGAGTAAGAGTGCTGCAGACCGAGCGGCAGCAGAGGCACTCGCCGAGGAAATTCGGGCAGCGGAGAAGGCGGCCGCCGATAAGCGAGCAGCGGAGAAGCTAGCCGAAGAGAAAGATGCCGCAGAGAAAGCGGCGGAAGAGAAAGCTGCCGCAGAGAAAGCTGCCGCGGAAGAGAAAGCCGCGGAAGAGAAAGCCGCGGAAGAGAAAGCTGCCGCGGAGAAAGCCGCTGCGGAGAAAGCTGCCGCGGAGAAAGCTGCCGCGGAGAAAGC
>JAIETE010000091.1 GCA_019745505.1 Candidatus Obscuribacterales bacterium
TGTGTAAAAGAGAATTGCAATATCGTCTTCCAGTACTTCTTGCTTTTCAAGCAATTCTTCAAAGTCATGGCGTTTGCTTTCCAGCTTCGTCCAGCTATCGGCACCTTGCTCTTTGTCAGTTCTATATAATCGCAATGTGCCTTTGGGCTGTGGTTCCGAATGGGGCACTTCCAGTCGGACTTTTGTTTCTTCGAGTTTTTTCGCTCCATTTTCATCTGTGAAAATCAGCACCGCCTTGCTGTCCTTTATTATGTGTTCCAGCACCTCGGCTGACTGTTGCGGGTCGACCGGAACCACAATCAGTCCGCTGTAAACCGCTGCCAGGGCGCATATCACCCATGCAGGCGAGTTGGCGGCAAAAACTATCACCGTATTGCCGTTCTTGATTCGTAGCCTCTCGAAACCTGCCGCTACTCTGCGCACCTTCTCCGCAAGCGCTGAATAAATAATCGTGTTCGAACCGGTGCGTGTAAACTGAATCAGAGCAGGGTGCGCATTATATTTGTCGAAATCGTCGATGAGAGAACGCAATGTTTGTACAGGACCAGTACTACGCCCCAGCTCGATTCTTTCGCCTGCTGCAACTTGAACATCCATAACTACCTCTATCTATCTGACTTCGGCTTCTTCTTTCGTTGCTGTCTGTTTTGTCTGCCGTGTTTCAAGAGCGATGAGTTCTGCTCTAATTTGAGGCAAAACCTGTTGTGCCGCGCTATAACCAGCTGCAATCGCCTTGCGAATAATGTCCTCATCCTTGGTCAGCGGTGGCACGAAATCGACATCCGGGAAAATGAGAACATCGGATGCCTCAGCCTTCGGATGGTCGGCAGCAGCCATCATTATGTCGGCGACCCGCAGTATGACTGAGCGCATCGACTTGAAGGTTTTATTGTCGACTGGTTTTATCGCTTTGTCGCAGAGGACAGACACAGTCAAATCAGCGCCAAGTTTTTCTGCGATGTTGTTGGGCAAGTTTGCCCGTAAACCGCCGTCTACATAAAGCTTTCCATCAATTTCGACCGGGCGGAAAACCGTCGGCACGGTGTTGCTGGCAAGAACGGAAAGCGGCAAATCGCCCTCGGAAAGAACGCATGTCTGCCCATCGGTGATGTTTGTCACAACAGCGGCGAACGGTTTCTTGAGCGCCTTGAAGTTTTCAGGCAATTCTTTGCGCAGCAGCTTTAGATATCCCTTTCCAGTAGACATTCCTGCAAAGGGTTTGCCGAGGACAAGATGTTTGAAAGGCGCCAAAGGTTTCAAAACCTGGCGCACAATCACACCTTTTAGCATTGCATCTTGAATTGTTTCATCAACAAACAATTTTTCAATCTCAGCAGGCTTCATACCAGAGCAGTACAACGCTCCGATTGTCGAGCCAAGACTAGTGCCGACAATGCCATCTATTTCAATGCCATTGTCTTCAAAGCATTTCAGTACGCCGATTTCGGCGACGGATTTAAAGGCTCCGCCGCCCAGTGCAAGGATCAATTTTGGACGTTGATGCGGAGTTTTTTCCTCAAAACTCTCTTTCGCCGCAGGACTGACATCCGTAGGCGGTACGAGGACGTCGGGGTCCCGATTGACGGCAAGCCCCTTTGGCATGAAGTCGGCGTCTTTCAGCTTGGAGGCATCCGAGGCCGGGGCGGGTCCGGTAGTTATAAACACCATTGATAGAAGTATGATGCCGATTAGCTTATTCATCGAATCTGCCCCTGCATGCCTGAAACTCGCGATTGTCTACCTGCGGCGACAACCGGGAGACGGACCATACTTCGATTAGTTCCGAGAGTCCGGAAATACTTGCAGGCTGGAGCGCCGCCATCCTGGCGGCTTAGAGTCCCATGTAAGTCTTGCTGAGTTACCAGCGGACTTTTTCGAGCTCTTTGTATTGGCTATCTTCAAGTTTCCTTTGCCAGAATTCTTTTTGTCGAGCCTTTTCGGCTCGGTTCTTTTCGCCAATTTGATCCCACGCGTGCGAAAGAAACAGCCAATCTGAGGAGCTGTTAACTTGCAGTTCGACTTTTTCCAGTTGTTCAACCGCTGCGTTGTGCAGCCCAAGCTTGTTCTGAAGTCTTGCCAATTCTTGCAATTCATTGCCTGAAAGCTCAGGATTCTCGACAGTTATCCGATTGAGCCATTTCATAGCTTCTTCTTTATTACCTAGCTCTAAGTTTGCCTCTATCGCCAATCCATAAAAATCGAGTCGTCTAAAACGTGGAGGTGTGCAACCTCCGCTGTGACCTGCATTCCTGTCTAACGTGTGAATGCTGATTTCAATTCGTTTGGGCGCGATCTCAGCTAATAATTGCCAGTTGCGCGTCTGGCGTCCATATTCAATCAGCGTGTCAAGCGCATCAGTTGTTCTTGCGCTGTATGGGGCTTGGAGATGTGCTTCTTTGTACTCGGCTAGCATTTTTTCCACATGCTGATCCACTCGCCAATTTTCGTACAGCTGGGCTATTCGTTTGTTTTCTCCATAAAACCGGGGATCGATAACTGCCGGGTCAAGCTTGAACCGTTTTGCCGCGAGTTTTTCGTATTTTGCAACTTCAGTTTTATTGCCCAGTTGGGTGAAGACCTGAATCATTTCACTAGCGAGCTCTGCACCTGCTCTTTCTTTACCGTGATAGAGCTGTTCTATTTCCATGGCCTCCTGTAAGCATTTTTCTGCGTCCGAAGCCATTTTCAAGCGCGCCAGGACTTTTGCTAGTGCAATTAGGGTTGCCCGCACGCGCACGTCCCCTTTCCCAAAAGTTTTAATCTGTGCATCTTTGAGCTTGTTTAGGAGGTGAATTCCTATTTCCTGCCTTTTTTCTTCAGTCGGTCTTTGTGCCAGGTTAGTAATTACTTCTTCGGCACTGGACATATATCTCCCGATCTCAATTTGCCGAATACCCATAGCGATTATTTGATCGACCAAAATCAGCGCTTCTGAATCTCGCCTTTCTGACAACAAAAACTCCAGGTATGCGGCTTTCTGACTTGCCGCTTCCGGGCTATTTTTTCCGTTGACAGCGATTACTTTTGCGATTGCTGCCTGCAAGAGTTTTTCAGCATCAGCACTTCGGCCTTCTTTCTGGAGTGTGGTAACCAAACCCCAAGCACTAGGCAACATACAGTTTCTGTAGTCGCTATAAGTAATTTTTCTGTAAAGGTCAATTCCATGTTGTGCATGTTTTATCGCAGATTCGAAATTTGATGTTGTTGCTTCTAAATCGGCCAGGCGTATCCAAAGGCTGCTGGCTAACGTTGGTTGATTCGTGTCGGACAATTCTGCGGCTCTTAATGCAGCAGCAATTTGAACCGATGCCCTTTCCTTTTCCGCTTTCTTCTTATCACTTTCGGAGATTTTTTCGTGGTTAACCGATTGCGAAATAGAAAGCTCCATAGAGGTAATTAACTGCTTCTTGTTAATAATATCTTGCAGAATGCGTTGTTTTTGCTGATTGGTATCGGGAGTAAGATCGCTGGCTCTTTGCAGATATCGCAGCGACTCTTGCAATGTCTCAATGGAGGTTGGCACTCTTTGACCAACGCAATTGGCTAGTCGATAGAAGATGGATGCCAACTCGGTTCGGTCTAGAGACGGTGCGTGTTCGCCAAATCTGACAGCTTCTAGAAGCAGTTTTTCCCGGATTTCCGGTTGCACTTGACCCAAATTCAACACTGCTGAGTAACATGTCGATTCTTCTGCCTTTCCGTAATAATGTGCGCATGCTGTATAGTCGTTGACCTTTGCTGAAGCTTCAGCGGCAAGCAAATAGTAATGGAATGGAGCATTGCCTCCCGCTTCCGTTATAGCGGTTGCTATGTACTTAAATGCTTGCGGAGCGTTGCCCTGACTGAATAGAAGCTTTGCTGCATAGGCTTTAACAACAGAATTGGCTACATTTGTGCTGTAGTAGTCCCAACCATCTTTGGTGTATGCGTCTCTGGATGGTTTTTGAAGTGATAATAAATTGGGAAGTAATTCCTTCAATAGCTTCACGGCAAGCTCATTTTGCCCTGCTTTGCAAAGCTCTTGAGCCAACTTCACGGACTTATAGTTGGTCGCTTCATAGAATCTTTTGTCATCATAATCAACTCGTCCTTTTTCAATTATTGTTCGTAAAGCGTTTGGGTAAAGCGAAAAAGCTGTCTTGGAGAGTTCTTCTGCCTGGTTTATTCGATGTTGTTTCGTCCTGATGATTGCAGCTTCTAGCAATGTCAAAATTTGTGATTGTTGAAAAGGCGACTTCAAGAAATCCGTCTTATCCTTGCTTTTGCTTGTGCAAAGCTTGAGGGCGCGATTTATGAGGATGTCGGCTCTTGAGAGATTTCTTGCGGCGGAATAAAGAGACGCAAATCTCCTCATATTCTCTTGAACTGCTAGTTCTCGAATTTGCCATGAATTACTATCAC
This sequence comes from Candidatus Obscuribacterales bacterium, assembly GCA_019745505.1. Lineage (GTDB taxonomy): Bacteria > Cyanobacteriota > Vampirovibrionia > Obscuribacterales > Obscuribacteraceae > QKMZ01. Next base: position 4,402 of record JAIETE010000091.1, read on the forward strand.
CACTCTCCTCGTACCGTTTTAATTCAGCACCGATCATGCAATTTGAGTTGTCAACGCTTGCCCAAGGATCGAGTGACCGTCCTTGCATTGTTTCTGTTAGTGCTTTGTCTACGTCTAAGAAGTGGACCAATGGGGGGAGGAGTTCTTTTGAATCAGCAGCTGACTTCAGAAAATCCAGAATGGCTAGTGATTCGTCATATCTTTTGTGATCCGCTAATTTTCTGCTCAGTGAGAGTAAGGCGCAAAATTTGTTTAATGGACGCCGCATGTACTGATTGAAGTCTACTTCGCCAACATACGTTTCTTTTAGTTTCGCAATAGATTGCTTGGAAGGCGCAACTTCGCCTTTTTGGATAGATTCATATGCAGTTTTGAAAATCTGGAATGTCTCCGATGCGGGCTGTTCAACACAGGAGAAATTGAAGCGATTATAGTCGTAATCTAAGGATGGCTTTCGGAATTGAACGGGTGTCGCAGAATCAAGCCTTGCTGCTGTGTCACGGAACATTTTAGCCTCCGTTGGCTTTTGCATTGCATCCTCGACGTCAGCTAACAATTCCAATTTTGGCTTAAGCATTGGAGACTGATCTCCAACCGCTTTTTTTACCTTTTCAATTGCTGCGAGTGAGTAGCTTTCGGCGTCTGATAGCGAATTTGCGTTACCAGCTCTTCCTTTGGTAAAGCACAATTTTGCCAGTTCGTATTCAATATCACTCCTGGTCGGGAATAGAAATGCCTTTTTCTCGTCAAGCTCTACAACACTCTTGTCTACAAGTTTGTCGAATTCAGACAGCACGTCTTTTAGTGTTGCGATTGCGCTATCAACGGAATTCTTCTTTGCCTGAAGCTGCGCGAGTCGAACTGCTCTATAGCCGACAATTTGAGCTACATTGCTCGGCAGTTTCTCATCGCTGTCTAGAGAATAACGTATTTTGGTTGTTGCATAAGTATCCAGTGCCTTTTCTACATTCCCTACTTCTTCGAACGCATTGCCAAGCCAAAGTGATTGCATCTCAGTGAAAGCGCCCGGAATTTTTGCTCTAATGTCGGCAACTTTTAGTAGCGTTTCTTCCGCATCACTTGGATGTTGCAACTGGCAGCTTGCTAAAAGCATCTGCAGGCGTGCCATATAGGCGGGGCTGTTTGCCGGGGAATCCTCTTGCTTTTGTCGGCGAAGCTCTTCGAATTGAATCCAATTTTTGCAGACCTTCTCCGCTTCAGTTAGTCGGCCTGTGTCCTTTAGATGTGCAATGAGTTTTGCCGGCGCAGTATTTTCAAAGTCTTGGGTGATCGAGGAGAAATCTTGATTCTCCAAAACGAGCTTCAGGCAATAGTTGCTTGTGTCTAACGCCCCGATGGAGTCACTTGCAGCAAGTACCTCCGTTAGCACTCTTGAAATGAGCCTTTCTTTTGGGACGGGTAACGCAAACAATTTTGATATGGTGAAATTTTGATTTGCGCGTTCGAACAGATCGAGACCGTTGTCTGCAAAGTGAGATTGATAGTTGTTAAAATCGTTTCCCCAAGCAATGCTTTGTGGGCCTTCAAGAAGATGTAATTGCCCGCGCATATCCTCGGCGCTCATCAGTCCGTATTTTGTCCGCGCAACGCGTTTTACTCTGCTTGTTTGAATTTCGCTGAATCTGTTGAAAACGGAAATCTCGACCTCGGAATTAAGTGGTCCACGCAATAGTTTTTCAATTTCTCGCATGGTGAGGCCTCTTGCCGATTTTCCCTCAATCGCAATGAGAGGTCCCTGGATGCGACGAGAACCAGCCTGGTAATCGTCGTCTAAGACTTCGAGGCATCCGCCCTGTTGTATGACCAGCCTCACCTGCGGGCGAGCCCAATTATCCAGTTGAAACTGTTCTGTCGGGTTTTGTCTGGCCGCATTGGCGGAAGAGTCAACGAGTCCTAAGACTATTGAAATTGCCAAGGCAAAAAGCTTCGAACTGTCGCACCCGCGTTTTTGAACCACAAAAGTAACTCCGTCCGCAGGGCTCGTTTGCTTATCAGCTTTATTCGTCGTCGCTATCAGCCTTCGGCCCCGGGCTTGGGCGACCCGGCAAAGACGGTTCGTGCGGGTCGGACGGATAATTGCCGATTGTAACTGTGACAGGTTTTACTGCTTTATTGCGCAGAATCATGAAGTTCAAGCTCTCGCCTACTTTGCGTGCCCTGACCGCGTCTTGTAGCTGCTGCGCTGTATTGATGTCTTTGCCGTCAATCTTTTGGACAATGTCCATGCGCTCCAGTCCGGACTTGGCCGCTGAGCTTCCGTTGAATACTTGCGAAATGAAGACCCCTGCCGTGCCGGCCGGTAATCCAAGCGCTTTCAGAGTAGTTTCGTCCAGTGCACCGACTTTCAGTCCCAGGAAAGGACGCTCGATTTTCCTTTCTGCAATCAGGTCGGTAACAGTCGGTTTGGCTATGTCAATCGGAATTGAAAATCCGATATTTTGCGCTCTGGCTGCGATTGCCGTATTGACACCTACAACTTGCCCGATCATGTTGAGAAGCGGACCTCCGGAGTTGCCCGGATTGATTGCTGCGTCGGTCTGTATAAAGTTGATGTTGCCGTTCACGTCCGTGACTGTGCGACCGACCGCCGAGACGATGCCCAATGTCACGGAGTGGTCGTATCCCATGGGCGAACCGATGGCAATGACGAATTCGCCGGGGCGTAATCCGGTGGAGGTGCCCATCTCCGCTGTCGGCAAACCTTTGGCATTGATTTTTAGGACAGCCAGGTCGGAAAAACTGTCGACACCAATAGCGGTGGCTTCAAACTGCCGCTTGTCGTTGAGTGTAACAGTGATTTTGCTAGAACCTTTGACGACGTGAGCGTTAGTTACGATGTAGCCGTCCTCGCGAACGATGAAACCTGTGCCGGTATTGTGGCGCTCTGGACGCGGGGCTGCACCATTGCCGTTGCCGCCGCGAGGCATCCTCTGCCCGTTGAAAAAGAAATCGAATCCGTCGGGCAAGTTGCCGAATGGATAGCTGAGCCCTTGCACTGGTTGATTTACTTCGATATTGACGATTGCTGGTGCGACGCGTTCTGCGATATTGGCAATGGTCGTAGAAGTGAGGGGAATGCCCTGTTTGCTGTCAACTGACTGAGCAATAGTTTGCGCAATAAATCTGCTTGCAGCCGAACGTTTTTCAAGCGTCGATTGATTTTCGCTGGCACCGTCAATAGTGGCGGCAAATGCTTGCATTCCGCTGCAGGTGGTTTCTTCAACGATCGCCAACCCGACCATAACCGATGCCGCAATCAGAAGAGTGAAGCTCAGTGATTTTTTCATATGTCCTCGAATTATCTTCCCATGCCCAGTTGCTGAGCGGTCTGGAACACTTTTCCTTCAGTCAGGATGGAAGGTGCGATGATCACCTCAACCTGCTGCATTTCTGCCAAGTTAGAGGCACCCAGAGTACCCATACTGGTCTTCAATGCTCCAACCAGATTCTGAGACCCGTCATCCGTGCGAGCCGGTCCGGTCAGAATCTCCGCCAGAGTAGCTGACGTGCCCACCTTGATTCTTGTTCCACGGGGTAGAACCGGGCTTGGTGTTGCCATTCCCCAGTGGAAGCCGCGTCCTGGAGCTTCTTTTGCTCTGGAGAAAGGAGAGCCGATCATTGTGATGTCGGCACCGCAAGCAATCGCTTTGCAAATGTCTCCGCCCACTCCCATTCCGCCGTCGGCGATGATAATCGGTGCAATTCCATGTTTTTCTGCGAACGTGTGCTTTGCTGCCGCGCAATCGGCAATGGCTGTGGCCATCGGCACTCCTATACCAAGGACGCCGCGCGATGTGCATGCGGCTCCCGGTCCGACTCCGACCAAGACTCCGGCAACGCCTGTTTCCATCAGCTCCAGGCAGGTTTGATACGTGACGCAATTTCCGACAATGACCGGGCAACCGATCTTCTTCGTAAACTTGTTGAGATTCAGGCTGGGCTGGCCCATCGCTGATTTGTGTTCGAGACCTGTAACCGTCGACTGGACCACCAAAACTCCCAGCCCTGCTTCTACCGCGATCGGACCATACTTTTCAGCCCAGTTGGGAGTGACCGAAGCGGCGACCAGCACGCCGGCTTGCTTGATCTCGCTTATGCGTTTTGCGATCAAACTTTCTTGAACAGGCGCCGTATACAGCTTTTGCATTAACTGGACGAAACTGTCCTTGTCGCTTTTGGCGATCTCTTCATATGCTTCTTCAGTGTCTTCGTAGCGTGTTTGCAGCCCCTGAAGATTCAAAACGCCCAGCGAGCCAAGCTTGCCGAGCGCTATTGCCATCTTCACATCAACGCAGCTGTCCATTGCGCTGGCGATAATCGGAATATCCAGTTTGTGATAACCGAGCTTGACCGATATATCGCATACTTCCGGGTCACAAGTCAGAGAACCGGGCACCAGTGCGATTTCATCGAAACCGTAAGCGCGCCTCGTGCGCTTTCCTAATCCGATCATCATTCCACCTTGTGCGAGCCTTTCCTGGTATTCAAGCGACTTGCTGGTCGTCATTTTGTAACCGCCTTTGGGACTTGTTTAGTGGTTTCCGAATATATGAAGTAGGTGTATTCTCTTCACTTGTATCTGATTGACCTTTAGCTTACCAGTCAAGTAGTTGAATCTTCCCACTTTGAGAGCGAACCTTCACAGATGAAACCACTAACAGTCATTGGGCTTAACTCCGGTACGTCCATGGATGGCATTGATGCTGCGGTTTTTCGGATAGAGCCGGTAGGCAGCGGCCATGTAAACGGCTCTGCGGATTCCACACCAGCTCTCAAGTTCACGATGTTGGGCAGCATTTTGTATCCTTTTCAAAGCAGATTTCGCGAGCGGCTCATGCGGCTGGTCGGCTCCGGCACAGCCACTCTCGAAGAAGTCTGTCTGCTCAACACCTCGCTGGGCGAGATTTTTGCCGAGGCAGTCTTGCGCCTGCTGAAAGTCAGTGGGTTGTCGAAAGGCGATGTGGACCTGATCGGTTCTCACGGGCAAACCATCTGGCACTGCCCCGATGCTAAATCGCTTTGGGGCACAAACTCTGCCGGGACCTTGCAACTGGGCGAGCCTTCGGTGATTGCGTTGCGCACCGGCATTCCGGTGGTGGCAGATTTCAGGACCGCGGATCTGGCGGTTGGTGGGCAAGGTGCGCCGCTGGTTTCTTTCGCCGATGCTGTTTTGTTTGGGCAAGATCACAAAGCGACCGGCGTGCTCAACATCGGTGGCATCGCTAATCTCACAGCCATAAACGATCATGGAAAAGCTGTTTCTGCATTCGATACCGGCCCGGGAAATATGCTTATCGATCGCGCCTGCCAATTGTATTTTGATTGCGAATTTGATGAGGACGGAAAAATTGCCGCCTCCGGTCAGATCATAGAACCCTGGCTTAATGAGTTGCTGGCACACCCATATTTCAAACGCCAACCACCTAAAACAACAGGGCGAGAGCTCTTTGGTTTCAACTATTTCGCTGAGGTTGTGGTGCCTTATATCGAGAGAGAAAAAGTGAGCAAGTCAGACGTGGTTAAGACTCTTACCGCCTTTACCGCTTCTTCGATTGCAAACGGATACAAAGATTTTGTCAAACCAAAGACGCAGATTGAGCGCTTGGTGTTGGGTGGCGGAGGAACTTTCAACAGTGAATTGGTCAGGCTGTTGAAAGACTATTGGCCCAACGAAGTTAATGTCGCTCGACACGAGGATTTCGGAATTTCGACGAAGTACAAGGAAGCATTGCTGTTTGCACTACTCGCATATACTACTTTTTTCGGCATCCACAACAATGTGCCGATTTGCACCGGCGCCTCACGTCCAGTTTGCCTCGGTAAATTAGTCAAAGCGTAGAAAAACTCGTGAGCAGCATAGAGAAACCCTCAAATCTGCTATGGTTCATTCGTAAGCAGAGCACACCGAGTGCTCAATACATTCAATCGCAGTCGGGGAAAAGCAATGCCTACAACTGACACGGAGCTCTTGCTTCATTTGCCGGACGAAATCAATTATGAATGCACTGGCTGCGGCAAGTGTTGCGGTGGTTGGTCGGTGCCGATGACGCAAGATGATTACGAGCGTATCACTGCTGTCGATTGGAGTCAGTTCGATAGCCGCTATCAAATGCAAGATCTCTTTCGCGAGATGAAGCCCTACGAGTCAGCCGGCACTCCGTATCTCTATGCGATCAAGGAAGGCGGCGATGGACATTGCCCTTTTCTCAAAGACAATCTCTGCTTCATTCACTCCCAGCGTGGGTCGACCTTCAAGCCGTCAATTTGCCAGCTCTTTCCATATTGTTTCAATGAAACGCCGAGCGGCTTTTACGCGACCGTGAGCTTTGTCAGCATGGGCGTAGTAAACAATTCCGGCAAGCCATTGAATGAACAGCGTGATTATCTTGAAGGAAAACTCAAAGAGTTCAAAACGCTTTTTCCGGACCATCATCCCAATTGGTCCAATCTGAAATTGGCTGTCGATAAGCCTCTTTCCTGGGACGAGTATCTCGAAATCGAAAAGGAGATGCTGCACATTTGGGCTGAACGTGACAAACCTCTCGACCTTCGTTTCCTTGCCATATCCGACATGCTCTTGGAGAAGTTCAAGGGCGTCCCTGTCGTGCCGCCCGCGAGTGTCGGCTCGATGAAGAATCTCGATAAACAACTTCTTGTCGCTCTATATAAGATCTACTTTCCTCATAAGAAACTAGGAAGAGGGGAGGGCGATTTCAATGCCGGCAGATTTACTTACCAGATGCTTTTCGAAGGAGTCTTCCCGGGGCTGCGCCTGCGCTCTCCGACCAAATCCTACAGTTTCGAGGAACTTGCGAAGATTGACTTCCCTGAAGATAAGGACGTTGAAGACCTCATCTACCGCTACTTTCACTCGCGAATCTTCGGCAAACTCTATTTCGGTGCGGGATTCGGCCAACTCAGCCTCATTACTGGATTCCACCATTTGCTTCTTACATATGTACTCCTAAAGCAGAACTCTAAAATAGTTGCTTTATCTCGAGGTGCAGGGACGCCCAGTTATCTGGATGTGGTCGTCGCTGTCCGCACGCTGGAGAAGCGTCTCGGTGAAACTTCCGTAGGGGGCTACGCTGCAGCTATTCTGGAGCTGCTTCTCTTCAGCCCTGGTCGAATGCGCCGCATCCTGTCTAATACGTGACGTCTGACTAAATCTCTTATCGGCCTGGATCTAAAACCTGGCGAAAGGCCTGAATAAGTGCTGCCAGTCAGAATCTCGGGTTATTCCTTGCACGAGGGATGCCCGTTTGTCAAATTTTTTGAAGAGTCTGTAAATGCTTGCTGGGACAGCTTTTGATGTCGTGCGGCAGTTTTAATGTGTATTCCAGCCAACATTTTCCCCGTTGACTTGCTTTCGTGTTTCTTGTACATTAACCGCACTGATTCCAAGTGGTCGCGCTTTTTGCGACCAGTTTTTAAATTCACTTACTAATTTTGAATATAACTGGCAGGAGGTTCTCTAATGATCCGTAAACTTACTATGTCTGCTCTCGTCGTAGCCGCCCTCGCAATGAACGTTCCAGCATTTGCGCAAGCTCAAGGCGACCAATTCTCATCCGCCGGTCACGAAGGACAATATGCTTCCGACGTTCAAGGCAACACCGGTACTCAAACCCGCCAAGAAATGGACAGCCAAGCACCGACACTGCAAGGCGCCACCAACGGCACAATCGGACCGCAAGGCTCAGATGCCACCTACATCACCGGCGTCAACACCGCAGGTACTGTACGCGTAAACAACTTGGCCAACTTGGAAGCATTGCTCAACATCATCGCAAACGGTATGGAAATCCTCGGCATTGCATGGGGCGGACCTACCATGATCATGGGCTTCATGCACATGGCAGCCGGCACACAAGATGCTATGAAGAAAGTACTCTTCGGAGCAGCCGGCGTTACCGGTGGATTGGCAACTCCTGGTTGCATCAACTGGCTCGTTGCATCCGCTCGCGATGCCAACTTGTTCAGCTAAGTCAATCTCAACCAATTCAGACAGTTCAAAGGGGAGCGCAAGCTCCCCTTTCTCTTTCTGTTTATGCGGTTTTTCTTTGTCTCAGCTGCAGTCGACTCGAATAAAGGGAACACTAGCTTCTCTATCTATAAAGAATGCCGTCTTATCTCGAAGACAATTCGACGCTAGCGGAGAGCCGGTACCGCAAGCCGTGTTTGAACAGGTTTAGAAGCGTTCTTGATGCAAGTAAGTTTCGGTCGTCGGCCGAATTCGTCTATATAGGTTGCTTCGAAGTAATTGCATCCTGCTCTCTCGCCTCGATCGAAACAGCCTTGTTCCGCGGTTCTCTGTGTTTCCATCTCTATAGGTCGTTGATTGTGGATAGGCTAAAAACAGGAATAACCCTATTGGAATTTCCAAATTCGATTAAAAGTGTAGTCTGCGGAACAAAAAAGATCTTGACTCCGATGCATTCCGGCCTTACTCTTTATGAGGCTCGCTTTTTGAGCCGTTTTGCCCGCAACTTACTAAACAATTGAAAAAACTCGATGGAGGGTTTCCTCATGCGTACTTCTTTTGCTAAATTCGCATCAATGGGAATGGCCGCTGCTGTAGTCGTAGGACTCGCAATTACACCAGCTTTCGCGCAAGCCCAAGGCGATCAATTCTCCTCTGCCGGTCACGAAGGTCAATACGCTTCGGACGTTCAAGGCAATACCGGTACTCAAACCCGCCAAGAAATGGACAGCCAAGCTCCGACACTGCAAGGCGCCACCAACGGCACAATCGGACCGCAAGGCTCAGATGCCACCTACATCACCGGCGTCAACACCGCAGGTACTGTACGCGTAAACAACTTGGCCAACTTGGAAGCATTGCTCAACATCATCGCAAACGGTATGGAAATCCTCGGCATTGCATGGGGCGGACCTACCATGATCATGGGCTTCATGCACATGGCAGCCGGCACACAAGACGCAATGAAGAAAGTACTCTTCGGAGCCGCTGGTGTGACAGGCGGATTGGCAACACCCGGTTGCATCAACTGGCTCGTTGCTTCCGCTCGCGACGCCAACCTGTTCAGCTAAGACAAAGAATAACTGCCACGCAATCAGGCAATCAGTGGGAAGGAGCCGTAAGGCTCCTTCCTTTTTTCTCTGTGATGATTGAAATGCATACATCACGCATAATGGATGTATGTCTCTAGTCAAAGCGATCTTTAACTCTACCTATTTCAATGCTGCGACTTCCCTTATCGGATTCGGCTGCATTTCTGCCTGCCTGTGTATCGCTTGTTTGGTAATCATCAACCTAATCGCTTTTGCTCCGTACCTTACTCCACCGGCTAACACCATAATTTCTGAGACCTTAACTCCGGACAAGAAGCTGAAGGCTGTTGTCTTCGTTAGGCGAGAGGGGTTAGGTGTGGGTGACTGTGTGAATGTTTCAATCTTGCGTGCGAGCGCGGAACTCCCACAAGAAGGGCTGGGTAGCGTTTTTTCCGGAGCGGGAAATTGGGCAAGAGTTAAGTGGCTCGGTGAAAACACACTGCTGATTTTTCATCATAAGCAGGCGCTTTTCAGAAAAGTTGACGGCGCTTATGTCGCTTTTGATCGAGATGTGCTCGTCAAAACGACTGAGCTGTCGGCTAATTGATTGAGCACATCAAATCAACCTATACCTGGAGTTTTGCCTCAATGCTGCCCCGCTCCTGTCACAGTTGCCCCCTATTCTGAAAGTGCTCAACTTTGAGCGGCTGTTCTAAACCCTCTTACTAAATAGTTCTACAAATCTCAAGTGAGGTAGAAATATGACTCGCAATCTTTTGCATCGCGTTTTTTCTTTCGCAGCTACTTCGGCTGTTTTTCTTGCACTTACTACCGGCTCCCCCGTATTCGCCCAAGCGCAAGGTGACCAATTTGCCTCCAGCGGTGACGCAGGCATGATGAGCTCTGATGCTCAAGGTAATACAGGGACGCAAACGCGTCACGAGCAGGACTCCGGCTCTGTCATGTTGCAAGGCGCAACCAACGGAACAATCGGACCGCAAGGCTCGGATGCTACGTTTATTACAGGCGTCAACACCGCCGGTACAGTGCGTGTGAACAATCTGGCCAACCTGGAAGCATTGCTGAACATTATCGCCAACGGTATGGAGATACTCGGGATTGCATGGGGCGGACCCACTATGATCATGGGCTTCATGCACATGGCTGCTGGATCGCAAGATGCTATGAAGAAAGTCATGTTTGGATGCGCAGGTGTCACTGGTGGACTGGCAACGCCCGGTTGTATCAACTGGTTGGTTGCATCCGCTCGCGATGCCAACTTGTTCAGCTAGAAGTACCACATAAGTCAAACCGAAGGGATCCTAGATTCCACAGAGGGAGCCGCGAGGCTCCTTCTCGTTCGCGGTGCTTAATGCTGGCCAGTGAACTGTTTGAAGTCGACTTCTGAACCTCTTCTTGAAACTTGTCTGTTTGTCGGGAGTCGCTAACGGCTGCTGCTTGGGGCGTGTCATTGTTTGACACACCATGAATATAGCGACGCCGTATGGCAATCATTTGACGATGCGTACGTTCCCTATGCCTTCCTCATGCGTAAAGCTGTTTCAACGTTTGAGAGATTCCTGGCTTTGCCTGCTCAATGGCGCTCAGCCAGTGATCGTTTGTACCGGGCATTACAATATCTTTTTGAACGGCTGTCCATATTTTGGTCAGCTTCATCATTGGATTCGGAGATTTTACCGCCATCTCCACAATTTCCTTCATCTCACTGGGATGGGCTATACGAGTCAAAGCGTAGGTGAGCGGGTCTTTGAAAAGTGATGCTGCTGCTCTCGACTCTATTGATAGCTGTAGTTCGTGTCCTCTGAGTGGCAGCTCCCATGCTTCTTTGTGAATGGCGGCTTTGTTGGCTTTTACCCATTCGGCGAATTCCGGGGACTGCTTATAGGCCCCGAGCGCGTCGCTGAGTTGCTTAGATGCTGTTTCGTCCAGCGGGCCTATTTTGGCAAAAACTTCGAGGTCGCGCAGATGCCGGGGATATTTTGATACTGCAGCCAACATCTCGTCTGCTGTTTTAGCACTTCCAACCGCCTCTAGAATTTCACTTGTTGTGTTTCGCAGCGGTGCGGAGTTTAGCGCCTGAATCGTTCTCAACCACGCTTCTTCAGTGCCGGGGGAAACAGCGTCCTTCATGACCGATTTTTCGATTGTGGCGGCAAGATTACTGTTTGGTTCCAATTCGAGGCGCCGTGTTGCATAGTTGAACATCTCCTTTTCATTGCGGAGAGTAGCCAGGGCGAGTTCGTCAGCGGTAAGCAGTGAACCTGTCGAACCGTCTTGCATCGCTGCGATCAGGTCGTCTCCATTGCGCACAGTGTCATCAACTTGTGCAACCGAAAAGGCGCGAGTTGGGCGCTGTTGAACAGGAACCTTTTTCATGCCCTTTTCAAATGCGTCCGCTATTCCATTCTGAAACTTCTCGAGCTTTTGCGCGATGTAGAATTCGTAACCAGAACCTGGTCGCGTAAGGGCCGCTTCTTGACCTAGTGTCATTGCCTGTTGTTTGTTGGTTACCTTTGTAATTGTTGTAGCTAAGTCATCAGTCGTCGAAACGATTGCACCCATTCTTGCTTGCGCAGTTTTTACCGCATCACCAGCTCTGCCTGTAACCATTCCTTCACCCACCGCCGTTTTAAGCGCCGCTTCAGCGCCCTCTACTGCTGCTTTCTCTGCTGTTTTCTTAAGCAAACCTGCAGCCCAGCCACCGCCGACGATACCACCAAGGAGGTCTGCAATTCCTCCTCCAAGGTCTTGCAAGTCTTTGTGTGATTGTTCAACTTCTGCAGCGGAATACTTTGATGAATTCCAAACAATTTCCCCATCATGCAACCACTCGGGCGCATGCCCTGCCAGCACCGCGCCACCGCCGGCGACAAGTGCCGCACCGCCGACGATCGGAACCCATGCCGGAGCGCTAGCCAGCGCGGCTGTAATGACTACGCCGGCTGCTATTCCTAGACCGACGGTTTTGATGAAGCCAAACGGATCGTCCGCTATGTGCTTGGCACCACCACCAACGAGGTCGCCTACAACGCCGAAGAGTCCGCCGTCTTCCTTCGGATGTTCAGCTGCATACTGTGCTGCTGCATCAGTAACTGTTGCAGTTACGTTTGATGCTGAGATCGGCTCTACTGTCGTTGCATAGCTTGGATTACCTGCATCATTTGCAACGTTAAGTGGAGGCAGCTCGTAGTATGTCTGGGCTTCTGCTGATTGCGCAAAATTTGATGAGGGATGATCGATGGCCGAATGCGGAAGTTCTGTAGCGTTTAGCGATGGTGCGTAATTTTGAGTTAGATGATCGAGTGCTAAATATGGAAGGTCTCCTACATTGCCGTTTGCTGCAAGGTTTTGACCAAGCTGATCGAGCGCCTTATAGTGCTGAGCATTGTTCTCGTCTGACGGCGCGAAGCTGGGTGCGAAATGGTCGAGCGCAATATAAGGAAGATTGATTGCCGTGTATGGTTGGACCGAGGTGAATTCATTTGGATGTGCCAATAGGTTCGCCGCCTGGCCTTGCAGCGCATCTTGTTGTTTCTCTGTGGGCGCCACCGCAAACTGGTCGTAAGCTTCTGTCTGTTGGTGAACCATAGTTACTCCTCGGGCAGCAAGACGTCCGCCTTGGGAAGGCGGTGTCGCTGTCAAAATCGCAGGGGATGGGCAGTTGGGCGCTTTCCCAGTGACGGAATACTAGCGAAGTCGTATGACATCGGTTTGACGAGCTGCGAAAGCTTGCGGCGACTCAACCGACGGTCTTTGTCCATTTCTGAGTGGGTAGACGATGCATTATATAGATCGCTTGGTTCGTGATCTCTCATCAAAAGCGCGTCTTGCCTATTAAGTTCAGGGTGCTCTCGAAAGTTTCCCATCAACGAAACGCAAATATTTTTCTGATTTTTCGAACATTCAAAGGCTCAAAATAGTGAATTCTGGAACGGTTGAAAGCGTGGAGAAAGGTAGCTTTCGCCCAGAAATACGACAATTTCGGGCGACTCGCTGACGGAAACCCTTATCAAAACTGGCTTGGGCAAACCTGTGAACAAAAACTTTCAGGTTCTTAGCTTTCACGAACTTTTCCGAAAGCCGCATGAATAAAGATTTTGTAGGGCTGTCACAATTGCTTGACATTGCTCTGATGTAGGAATAGAGTGCTAATTAGCTCAGTTTGAGCCGTTTTCAAAACTACTTACTATATATGTTTTCAAATTTGAGGAGGTATATCATGCTCCGCTCCGCATCTCGTCGTCTGGCTACTTTGGGAATGGCAGCCGCCTTTGTAGCGGGTCTTGCTCTCAACGTACCAGCTTTTGCACAAGCGCAAGGAGATCAATTCAGTTCTGCCGGCAATGAAGGTCAGTACGCGTCTGGCGTTCAAGGCAATACTGGAACTCAAACCCGTCAGGAGATGGACAGCCTATCTCCGACACTGCAAGGTGCAACAAACGGAACAATCGGACCGCAGGGCTCTGATGCCACTTATATAACCGGCGTCAACACTGCAGGAACCGTGCGTGTAAACAACTTGGCTAACTTGGAAGCTTTGCTCAACATCATCGCTAATGGTATGGAAATCCTTGGTATTGCTTGGGGCGGACCTACCATGATCATGGGCTTCATGCATATGGCTGCCGGAACACAACAAGCTATGAAGAAAGTGCTCTTCGGCGCTGCTGGTGTCACGGGCGGTCTCGCCACACCTGGTTGCATCAACTGGCTCGTTGCATCAGCTCGCGATGCCAACTTGTTCAGCTAAGAATCATTACTCCACGCCAGACATAGAATCAGTTGAAGGAGCCGTCCCCCGGCTCCTTCTTGCTTTAATTCGTTTTTTCTTGCGAGCGTTGCGCGTTTAGGGAAACTTCAACCTAGGGTTTTCGCTAATTGACTTTGCGCCTTTCTGAGAATAATCTGCACACAAGCTCACTTTTAGAGCTTTTGGGAAACACTTACTAAATCTTTGAATTTACTCGGAAGGAGGTATTCTCATGTTCCGCAAGCTTACTATGTCTGCATTAGGACTTTCGGTTCTTGGTGCACTTGCGTTCAACGCGCCTGCATTCGCTCAAGCCTATGGCGATCAGTTCTCTTCGTCGGGAAGTGAAGGTCAATATTCTTCGTCGTATCAGGGCAACACCGGTACACAGAGTATGCAATATAACGACAGCAACGCGCCGACGTTACAAGGTGCAGCCTTTGGAACGATTGGACCACAAGGAGGCGATGCGACTTACATTACCGGTATCAACACTGCAGGCACCGTGAGAGTGAATAACCTGGCTAACTTGGAGGCATTGCTAAACATTATTGCCAATGGAATGGAGATTCTCGGCATCGCCTGGGGTGGACCGACAATGATCATGGGCTTTATGCACATGGCCGCTGGCACACAAGACGCTATGAAGAAAGTTCTCTTCGGATGCGCTGGTGTCACGGGCGGTCTTGCTACACCTGGTTGCATCAACTGGCTTGTAGCGTCTGCGCGCGATGCCAATTTGTTCAGCTAGAAATGCATAATCTCTGCCACCACCTGTAGTGAGGTAAGAATTCATAAATTAGTGAATCGAAAAATGAATTAGAAAACCTGTGAATCAGTAACTAAGTGAATCAGTGAATCAGCCGGAAAGGAGCAGTAATGCTCCTTTCTGTTTATCGCAGTAAGGCGTTTTCAAAGACCGCCTCTAAGTGGAGCTTGTTTTTTTGCGATTCGCAAGGTGGCGAGGAAGTTTTACAAGTGCGTATTTAGATTTTGGTCTGACTTTGCCGTTGACCAATTTCCCTGCTTGCTTGGTTGCTCTGCGTGCAGCCAGTATGTATTCGTTCGCGGCATTGAAATCTCCTCTCTGGGCTGATTCCACGCTTCGCTCGAGCCAATTTCCCGACCGCTTCAAATTTTCCAATGCTATTGGTAATTCCGGATGCACCGCGTAGCCGGTCGCACCCAGAAGAAACCAGCAGCTATTGAGACGCGAAGAGTTCTTTATCTCCCAAACGCGCACTTCTTCTTTCCACATTGCCACTTTCTTGTCCAGCCTTCGCTGTTCCGCGTCAGCTTCATTGAGAATCTCATCGAGCAAGGCTTGGGTATTGGCGATTAGTAAACTGCAGTCCTTGACCGCCGCTCCGACACTCTCTTTGGTTGGGCAACCTTCCCATTGATTTTGAACCGCCTCGACTGGCGGACCTTCTTCGGCCTTAGGCTTTATGGTGACTATTCTAAGTGGAGTTATTTCTGTCTTTCTTGCCTCGAATAAGTGTGCATTGATCGTTGCTTCAACACAGCCAATGAACACACACACAAAGCAGTAGTAGTAGATAAAGCTCTTGGGTCTCCTAAAATTGATTTTCATAGACGCACCCAACCTTCGCTCCCGGAAGCTCTATTTAAGAGCTCCTGGAGCAGACAGACGCACGCAGCGCGTCCGGCAATCTCGTGGAGATTACTCTGCGCGTTGCTATACCTTCAATCTAACATCGCAATGTTTTGCCCTTGTAAAGAGAAGTGCAGCGCTGCTTGAAATTAGCGCAAAAAGCAAATTGGAGAGTCGTACATCTGAGGTGCTTCTGTTTTGGGGTTGACCTCCTAGGCTTGTCTCCTGTATCTGTTCGCTTCATTGGCATAGGATGAGGTATCGATTTCCAGCTGATAATCAGGCTTTCTTAGTTTCAGATCGGTGAAGAAAAAATCTTTCAACTCGGGCGTGAA
>JAIETE010000338.1 GCA_019745505.1 Candidatus Obscuribacterales bacterium
GACCGGTGTCCCGAAGACTATCAACAGATCGGTCAACAGGGCGCTCAATCGCAACTTGAATCGCGGAATAAATACGGCGGCAGCGCGAGCGACTGGTTCCGCCCTTCGTCATCTCCGCTTCTAAAGAGCTACTCAGCTAGTGCTTCAGCGGTTCTTTTCCAATGGACTTTCTGATCACATTGGCAATTTGATAGATCGAATCCATCGTGTCATGGAAATCGGCTGTGTGCTTTGCCCTTAGAGAATTCGGCAACAGCAAGAGGGCATCGCCGAATTTGCCCTGAAAAATGTAGATAGTTATGAGCTTATCGATTAGCAAGTTCTCCAACCGCATTTCTCGGGAACTGAGACTTTCTATCATGCGAAGTCCTCGTTTCACGTGAGGTTCTGCTTCGGCAAACTGATAATCTCTCAGATATGTCAACCCCAAACCCAGTACAGAGTCCAACTTGAAGACCGTATCTTCCTTATAAGCACGGTCGCAAATTTCCAGTGCTTGCGAATAGAGTTGCGTTGCCTCCTCGGAGCCACGCAGGATAAGAGCGCAAGCCGCCAAGCGATTGAGAACCGAAATCCTGGCCGGATGTTCTTCCGGCAGTGCCGGCGCCAAAATATCTCTCACTCGACGCCAATTCTTCTCAGCTTCGATTGGTCGTTTTCTTTCAAATTGCTGTTCTGCAAGCAGGTCAAGTGACACTCCGACTTCCGGATGGTCTTTGCCCAGTTGTCTTTGCAAGATGTCTACCGACTCGTTGAGCAGAGGCTCGGAAAGCGATACTTTGCCTTCTTTCTGCCGGAGAATCGCGGTATGTCTGAGTGAAATCGCGTAATCTTTGTGCATTTTCCCCGGTTTGCGGCGTCTAATGCCCATGGATTTGACCAGGCTCTTTTCCGCTTCTTTGGGATGTCCGCAGCTTAAATGAACCAGCCCGAGGTCATCATACGCATCGGCGGCTTCAGGACTGTCTACGCCACATGCCTGGCAGCGCAGTTTTGTCGCTGTTTCGACCAGTTCTTCGGCCTCGTTCGTATCGCCGTTGGCTGCCAGTGCAAGTGCCAAGGCCGACATCGCTTCGGCGGTCTTTTCGTTGTTTTCTCCAAAGACATTTTTAGATATTTCAACCGAACTTCTCAGATGCTCGATGGCTTTACTCAGATTGTGCAGCCTGTCTTGAAGACGGCCAAGCTTGAGCAGTGTCAGGGCTCGTTCGGCGGAATTTTCCGGCAATCCGGCCAGCACACGCGAGCACTCAGCTGCGGCTTCCTGGTATTTCCCCTGGGCATACAGGTCGTCCACTTTCGAAAGTTGCTCGCTTTTAGCCATTTATCAAGGCTCCTCGTCTGGGGCTGGGGTGCCCCCATCCGTGAGGGCTACACTACTATTTGCCACATTACCAGACAATTCACCTCTTCCGCTCGCCCTTACTTCCGTGCTGAGCTTCAGCCTTACTGCGCAAGGAATTTTGCCTGAGAAACTGATTTTTTGATTTTGCGGGTCGATTGTATTGGTGGTCAGGAACATTTCATCAGACAATAGACGAGCACCAGATATGGTGCGCTTGACGGGCGCCGGCAGCGCTCGAAAATTGAAATGCAAGTCGTCATCCGGTGATGGCAGAACGGCATCAATGTTGCCCTTGTAAAGCCTGCTCTTTCTGTTTACGCGATCGGCCCGTAGATCAAGATCTTTCAGTTCTTCGAAGCCATCCGGCATTCGTACGTTCGCATCCAAGTCTCTGACTGTCCCCAGCTCAATCTCCACTATTCGTGGGGCAGCTGTTTTAAACCAAGCCAGATTGAGCGAAGCCCTCTCTGTAAGTCGCTTGACGTCCCCTTTCAGATTCTCGGCAAGGTCTGATTCCACAGCACTGTCTATGGCCAGTCTTTCTTGTTCGACTGCATGGGCACCACTTCTAGCTTCGTCTATCATATGACGCGCCAGGGGCTCCAAATGCTTGTATTTGCGAGCCAGAGCAGAGTATGTGTTTCGCGAGGCAAAGACCAATTCTCTTGAACGTTCGGTAAGCGTGTTTGAACGCCCCTGTCGGTCGTCAGCATTGAGAATTTTAGCGGCGCCTATGGCAAGTTCGTCGGCGGCGTTTTTGCCTCGGCTGCTGGAAGAGAAGACCAGCATTAAGCCAAGACCGATGAGCAGAAGGAATATGACGCCGCCAACAACAAGCGCCACTACGAGCAGCATATTACCGCCGGTGCGGCGGCTTCTCTGATTTCCCGTCACACTCTTTTCCATTTGGGATAGTCGCTACTGACAGGCAAGACTTGCGTCCGGAATGCCGTATCCAAAGTTTTTTGCCGAATATTTCTTCCAAGATCTAAAGGCTGTGCTGGCCATTCTCGACAAGGTTTGATTGCCTGTTTCGCCAGGGTGCGCACTGGCGACCATGGCGGCCACTCCGGCTGTCATTGGCGCGGAAAATGAGGTGCCGCTGATATGAACCGGAAAGCCGAATTTATCCGAACATTGCACCAGAACTCCGGGTGAAGAGAACCATACCGATGTGCCCGTATTCGAGAATTTCGCTAGCTTCAGGGTGGAATCGATTGCCGATACGACGATCAGATTTGTGCGAATCGGATCTTTGATTTTTTTGTGTTCGTTGCCGGCTGCGTTGAATAGAATGCCTCCGTTGTCATTGAACGCCGTCAATGCCGCTTGCAGTCCTTCATGATATAGGGCGCTGGAAAATGAGTAGGGCGGCACTGAGTTGAAGCTGCAACTGGCAATCTTGATGCCTTGTGCAGCACATTCATCTAATGCCGTCATTAGTGTTGCATCGTCCGTGTATCCTTCGCTGTCACTGATGATGATTGGGTAAATCTGTGCGTTGTAAGCGGGAGATGCACTGTTGACGCCATTGTTGGAGGCTGCGGCGGCAGCTGTGGCGCAAGCGGTGCCATGACCGAGACTGCCGGGATCCGTATCCACATTGCCTGGACCACTGCCAACCGTCGCATTGAAACCGCTGAGCAATCTGCCGTTAAGCTCCGGCACAGGATTTACACCTGTATCGAGAATGGCTATGCGGACACCCTGTCCTGCAGTGCTATTGCACCAGCCATTCGGCACATTTAGCATGGGTAATTCATACTGTGTGGGAAAAGCAGGGTCGTCAACGATATTGCATTGCTCTTTCTTGTAGACGAAATTGCGCTGGACCAAAGAGAAATGCTGCGGGTCTTCAGCCATCTCCTTGTAGGTCTCTTCGAGTCTGTCCTTCTCTGTCTGAATGACCAAGAACTCTTGCCTGCCGATGCGAATTTTTCGTTTGACCGTACCTTTGACTTCCTTTATCGCATCATCAAGGCTGTCTTTGGAGGATCTGGGGTTGGCTATGACAATTAATGTATCTTCGCGCCAGCCGCCTTCGCCTTTCGGAGGCATCTGCTTGACCGAGAGCGGGTAGGCCGAATCCGGCTTCGCAGTCGTATCTGCAATCGAGGCAGTCCAGAAGCCGGAACAAGTAAAGCTTGTGGCAAATAGCCCCAGCAATGCCGTGTTAGCAAGCCTTTTGGCTCCTGACCCTTGTCTCATGGGATACTCAACCTCGCGACGTCAAATCCAGCGCCTACATAGGAATGCCCAATACTTTTTAAGTATATACATTGGCGTTGACGCAGAGCCTGCCAAATTGTGAGAATTTATCATTGTGGTTAAGGCGGAGCATTCTCCGGTAAGCTTATTAAGCGTGACCAGATCAAGTTTCGCATTGCAGTGCAGCACCATTGGCGGTGGCAAAAAATTGAATCGCTCGTTTCATGCCCGGCTTTTATCTTCAGACTTGCGGTCTCTCATTTGCCTGCTCATGAGTATCTCTCTGTCTCTGGCTTCAGCACCGACTTTTGCCGACGAAGATGATGAAATCGATACCGAGATCGATTGGAGCGCAAGATTTACCCGGATTGTCGATATCAAGACTGAGCATCTGGATAATTACATTCGCAATGACAAAAATGGATACGACAAGCTGATTTTGGCTCGAGTAAACAGCCAGGCGCCCGGGGAGAAAGACGTTAAGAAGTACGAGGTGCTCTGGTATCGCAGAGGTGATCCGGTAGGAATGCGACGCTTAGGAAGTCTCGCCTTTCAGGCACCGCAAAAGATCGCATTGCATGTGATGCATTCGTCTTATCCTGTTGAAGATGATGAGATTAAAGCGGCTGCAGATGCATGTTTGCGGCTTTTTCTCGATCTCCATGCCCGGACGATGTCTCCTAGTGCTATTGTTGTTCCAAAGCAATCGTTTAACGCATTTGTCCAGCGCATGAATCAGCTCGGTTTTTATTCTGCGGAAGAACCTGAGCCGAATCAACCGGTACAAGCCTCGATTATTCTTTCAGTTGAATCTGAACCGCCCGGCATGAGACAGCTGCTTTTCTATACAGGACGCGGATTTTGAACTGTGTTCTAGGCGCTGTGCAGTCTGCGCGTAGGGCAGACTTCCTCGAGAATCGTTTGAATTTCTTTCAGCAATCCACCCAGTCCTGTACGCATCACTGCTGATACCATTACCGGATTGGGCACTTGGGCAGCAAGCCATTCCAGATCTTCTTTTCGTGCTTTATCAGTTTTATTCAAAACCGTGATAATAGGCTTGTCTACAGCGCCCAGTTCGCTTAGAACATCGTAAACGGAACTCATGTGTTCCATGACATTGGGGTGGCTCGCGTCAACAACGTGCAAGAGAACGTCAGCCACCGCGACTTCTTCAAGAGTGGCTCTAAATGCGGCAATCAGAGAAGTCGGCAACTTTTTGATGAAGCCTACGGTGTCGGTGAGCAGAACCGGCGAGTGATCCGGCAATGTAGTTCTTCTCGTCGCCGGATCGAGAGTCGCGAACAGCTTGTCTTCTACGACCATGTCCGATTTTGCCAGAGCATTCAACAGTGTCGATTTGCCCGAGTTCGTGTAGCCGGTCAAAGCAACTACCGGAAGATTCTCATCAGTGCGTTTGCGCCGTTGCGTGTCGCGATAGCTTTTGATGCGCTGCGTTTCGCGTTCCAAAAAGGTTATGCGGTCACGAATTCGGCGGCGGTCGACTTCCAGTTTGGTTTCACCGGGACCTCTTGTACCTATTCCGCCGCCCAATCGGCTCAATGCAGTTCCTTTGCCGACCAGTCGGGGGAAAAGATATTTGAGCTGGGCTAGCTCGACTTGAAGCTTTCCTTCTTTTGTCTGGGCGCGTTGAGCAAAAATGTCCAGGATCAATTCAGTGCGATCGATAACTTTCACAGCCACTATCTCTTCGAGATTCTGCTGCTGGTTGGCTGAAAGTTCTTTGTCGACTATGACTATATTGGCGCCCATTTCTTGAACTAGAAGCGCTAATTCCTGCACTTTTCCCGAGCCCAGGAAAAACTTGGGATCCGGCTGAGAACGCGACTGGGTCAGGCGTCCACAAACAGTTGCGCCGGCAGTCTTTGCCAGGAGCGACATTTCATCGAGGTCGTCGTCGACTTGAAAGCCGTTTTGTCCTTCCGAAATCAATCCGACCAGAATTGCGCGTTCCTCTCCTTTTGCTACCTGCAATCCGGGAGCCTCGCGTCTGAATTCATTTTCCAGCGCTTGAATTAGTTCTTCGAAATCTTCTTCTTGCGCCCGCCTTGCAGTCATAGGCGGAAACAGCTTCCATAGCTGACCCTCAGAGTCGCGACCGGGAAGTATATGCGCAATGTGAACGACGTCGGCAAAGCGAGTATGTTCACCTTTCGAGCGGCTGAAATCGCCTTCGGTATTAACTGTGATTTGAGCTATCGAATCAAGGCGATTCTTGAGCAGGCACTGAAGATCTTCTTTCCTGAAAGAATGCTTGTTCGCCTGGGCAGACTTGCCGTTATCCAGGCTGGTGTGAATAATCCTATGTCCGCAAAGCCTTCCGGGGCCAACTCTTACACCCCTGAGCTCAGGCATATTCACTTCTGAAGGATGACCGAGTGTGACGTTGACGACCTGCCCACGCCTGTTTACCACAACTGAAACTGGGTGCCCGGTTGAATGTGATACTTCGGAGACGCTCTCAGCCAGGTCGATAGTAAGCAACTTACCGGCTGGAATTCTTTGCTGCAGGATCCGATTGAGTTGTTTAATCTCAGATTTCTTCAGTCCCTTAGCTTTGCCAAGATCAAGTTTTCCGTGCAATCAGATACGCCCTCCTGATGGCCCGCCAGTTGTTTTTTGATGGTGATTCTGCAAAAGCTTACGCCACGTAGTAAGTCTCACACCCGAATCATACCCGCTCAGTGGCAGATATTCACGGATATTTAATCTGGAGTCTGTCGGCAAAACCGGCTGGCGGTGAGGAAATTACCTCATGACTATTTCGGAGATTCCACCGGGTGGCGGCTTTCGCTCGTTGCCATAACAATCCCCCCAATCAGCTGGCTCACTGATTCGCAAAATTCTTCAGTCGATATACCGGCACCGGTCAGGTGCCTGGTCAGACCAAGGGTCATTTTGTTTATGTCCGCGTTTGCCAGACCGCTCTCCGCATATACGATGAGGGGTAAGGATTGATCTTCACCCTGTCTCAATCCGGCAAGAACTTCAAAAAAACGTTCGTTTGAAACGGAAAGATCAAGCACGATCATGTCCGGTTCAAGCTCTCTGACCATTGCAGAAAGCGATTGGTCGATCTCGTCGACGACATGAAACCCTCCGCGGGAAATAGTCTTTTTAAGCCAATTCGATTTGGCGGAATCGCCTTCGATTACAAGGACTCTGCATTCTGCCGTCTGCACTCCCACCTGTCTTGCAATTTTTCTCAAACGATCGCAGTCGAAGGGATTCTTTTGCAGGTCTAGAAGCACAGGATTGGCGATTCTGCCTGTCTCATCGTTCCAGCTTCCCAATACGATGATCGGCACTTCGCTCGTCATGAGAGCGCCTCCCGCGTGCTTGATTATTTCAAGACCGCTTCCATCGGCAAGTTCTATGTCGACAAGAACTATGTCCGGAAAAGTCTTGTCGATAATGCGTTCTGCTTGAGCCAGCGTGGCTGCGCGTAAAAGATCAAACCCTGACTTTTGCAGGATGTCTTTCAGCGGCTCGGTTACTTTCTCGTCATCTGAAACAAGCATTACTCTCAATCTGTGCAATGTTAGAGTTTCATCCTGTGCGGACGGCAAGCTCTCTCCGGGAGAAAGTTCAAACCAGAAGGTAGAGCCCTTGCCAGCTGCCGTTTCTACGCCGATTTCGCCGCCATGTTGCTGGACAATTGCTTTGGAAATCGCCAGTCCGAGTCCGGTACCTCCTTTCTTGCGTGTATCCGATGAATCCAGTTGTTGAAATTTGGCAAACAACTTACTTAGCTGGTCGTCACGGATGCCGGCGCCCTGGTCGATAATCGAAAATCTAACGCGCCCGGATTCTGTTTCGGTCACGCGTATATTCACTTCCTTTCCTTTTTGCGAGAATTTGATCGCGTTGGAGATCAGATTTGTCAAAACCTGCACAATTCGGTCGGGATCGCAGTACAGTGCTTCGTTGAAGTCAATAGATTTGGTGAGGGTCACTCCTTCATCATCGGCCAATCCTCGAATTGCTTGGAAAGTCGTGTCTACAAGCGACTGCGGATTTGTCAACTGCGGCTTGAGCATCAGTTTGCCCGCTTCGATTTTTCTGAAATCCAGAATATCGTTGATTAAGCGAATCAAGCGGTCGCATTCACCACCGGCGATGCGCACCAGATGCCCGCCTTTTTGCGATAATTCTCCGACTGCGCCACTGGTCATTAATCCCAGCGCTGTGCGGATTGATGTCAGTGGAGTTCTAAGTTCGTGCGAAACGGTCGAGTAGAATTCGCTTACTCGTTTTTCCGCTTCTTTGCGGGCGGTAATATCACGGACGATACCGGTGTAAATCCGTCTGTCTCCCAAGTTAAGCACCGACAGCGCCGCTTCGACAGGAAAGGTGCTTCCGTCTTTGCGTCTGCCCTGGATTTCTTCTCCTATGCCGACTGTATGTTTTTCACCGAACTGTGATTTCTTCGGCTCATCTTGTGCTTCCAGCCGCAGATTTTCCATGATTACGGCAATCTGAGTGCCCGGCAATTCATCGGCGCGGTATCCGAACATCTGCTGCATTGCGTCGTTGGCGGATTCGATTTCACCGCTATCGGAAAAAGTCACGATGCCGTCGGGTGCCGTGTCTACGATCGCCCTCATGCGAGCTTCTCTTTCGGCCAGTTTTCTTTCCGCTTCGCGCGAATCGACTACATAACGGTTGAGAATGAAGAGCATAGATAGCAAGATCAGGAAAGCAGCGCTCATCATCACCCAGATCGCGCCGAGCGTTTGCAAGTTGTTGTTGCTGATGGTTTCGCTCGTAGACAATTGCATCTGTTTTTCCCGAGTGCGAAGGTCGATCAGTTGTCCTTCGATGAGAATTGTCAGCTTCTGAAATGCAGGAGAGTCAAGAAGCGCTGAAGCTGCCATCGGTCCCTGCTTCTTTCGTGTTTCGACGAGCTGCTCGTTGAGCATCAGGCGATCGTTGAAATTTCTCTTGATCGCTTGCATCTCGTATTTATTCGAGCGATCGCCGAGCAGCTGAATCAGTTTGTCCAGGTGCTGATTGATTCGGGATTCGCAATTCCTCATATATGCAGGTTCGCGATTTTCTCCGCGGCTTATCAGTGCCAATTCTGCACAGCGCAAGTCAGAATAGGCGTTCATCGTCTCTTCCATCTCGTAGAGGACTTCCTGGCTTTGCGATATTGAGTTATTGCCGGGCTGAAGTTGTTGGCTGGCAACTCCGCCGATATAGAGAAGAACCAGTGCGGTAGCTAAAACGGCAAATGCTGCCTTGGTTGTCAGGTTGCTGCTGGAGGCCTGTGCTTTAGGATTTGCCGATTGTTCCATTTGGCTCCTGCATTCTATATAGAAGACCTTCCGCTCTTCTGGGTTTGATCATAGAGCTTCGGGTCCGGACTGGAGTGAGTAGCCGAAAGGTTGACTATGCTCGAATTGTCTCCTTCTGCCAGATGTTTGTCGAGGGCGCCGGCAAAGAGGAAGAGCGCCGGAATCCAGACCTTTAGCGATGTTTCTGTTCTTGCATAAGGCAATGAAATTTTTGTCTGGCTTGGTTGCACGGTTGATTGATCTCGAAACTCCTTAATTCGGCAGCTAATCGGCTCTTTGACGAGTAAGCCATCTGGCTTGTGATAGCCGATCACAATGCTTGTAGACTTTTGGGCAGACGTGGCAGTGTTTTGCCTGGCCGCAGCGTAGGCGCATTGAGCACCAATTTCGTTGAGCAATGAAGCGCCGTGCAATACTGCCATCGTGTTTGCCAGGCAAAATGCCGAGAATATGCAGACTGATGCGAAGAACACAAAGGAAAGCTTGCTCTTTGCTTTTAAGACCGTTTCCTCTGTCATAAAAACTCCTGGCTTGCGGCTATTGGTCGACTATTCTGTAGCCTACGCCGCGTTTTGTGCGAATTATCGAATTGTCCTCACTGTCGCCTAATTTCTTGCGAAGCGTCTTCATATGGGTTCTGACAGTATCTATCGAGGCGGATGAATCGCTTTGCCAGAGGCGGTCCAGAATTTGTTCTAGCGAAAAGCTTTGATTCGGGTGGCGCATGAGAAGTTCGAGCAATGCAAATTCTTTGGCCGTCAGTTCGATTGGTTTATCGGCGCGCGAGACGCGATTTGAGACCGTATCAAGTTCTAAATCCTTTATCTGCAGCAGGCGGCCGGCAAAGGCGGCCGGGCGGCGGATTAAAGCTCGCACTCGGGCTCCCAGCTCGGTCGGGTGAAATGGTTTGACAAGATAGTCGTCGGCGCCTGCATCCAGCCCCTGCGCCATGTCTTCGGGGGCGCCTTTGGCGGTGAGCATGAGAATGGGCGTGCGTCCGCCGATATTTCTGAATTTGGCAATAACGTCTACGCCGCTTAGATCCGGCAACATCCAGTCCATGATCACAAGATCGTATGTGTGGTCTTTCAGATTCTGGAGGGCGTCCAGCCCTGAATGCACAACATCGACCATTTGCTTCTCGTGCTCAAGCTGCATCTGGAGTAGAAAAGCCAGGTTTTGATCGTCTTCGACCAGAAGTATCTTAGCCATAATTCCAGTTCTGGGCGTGGGCCTTCAATTGGTGGTAAGTCTTTCTATTTATGCCCGGTCTGCTCATGTTCATATTTTTAGCATCCGCTCAGTAGTTTATGCCTTAGAAGCGGGCGCATTCCGGACTCGCCGCAGGATTTGAGCTGGGGGATAATTTTACCCGGATTGCAAATAGAGCGTGGATCAAAGGCATTTTTGATCCATGTCATCGCTTCGAGATCCTGAGGCGAGTAAGCCATAGGCATCTCATGAACCTTTTCGATGCCTATGCCGTGTTCGCCTGATAATGTGCCGCCCAGCTCGACGCAAAGTTCCAGAATTTCCCTTCCTGCGAGCATAACGCGCTTTACTTCATCTTCGTTTTCTCGATGGTAGAGCAAGCAGGGGTGTAGATTTCCATCGCCAGCATGATAAACATTGGCGATTGTCAGTTTGTGCTTTTCGCCGATCTCCGCGATTCTTTCTATGGCTTCTTTGAGCTTGCTTCTTGGTATCACTCCGTCCAGCACATAACCATGTGGAGCGATGCGTCCTAAAGCACCGAAGGAAGTTTTTCGCGCCTTCCAGATAAGGGCCCTTTCCTTGTCGTCTTTAGCCCAATTCAAAGACAGCGCGCTGTTTTGCCTGACCACTGATTCTACAATTTGTCTCTGGGCGTGAATACTTTGCTCGGGACCATCCAATTCGACAATAAGCAGACATCCGGCCGCGCGATTAAGCCCCATGTGCAAATAATCTTCCACTGCATTGAGCGTGACGCTGTCGATCATTTCCATAGCTGCAGGAATGACACCATGTGCGACTATTTCGGAAACAGCCTGACCGCCGATGCCTACGCTCGGGAAATAGGCAAGCATCGTTTCTACAAAGGGAGATCTGGGCAAAAGCCTTACCGTTGCTTCAGTGGCAATACCTAATGTTCCTTCGGAGCCAACCATAAGACCAAGTAAATCAAGTGAAATTTTGTCTTTCGACTTGCCACCAAAGGTGGTGAGACTGCCATCCGGCAGGACAACTTTTGCTCCCAGGACGTGGTGAATGGTCATGCCATATTTAAGAGTATGCGGACCACCGGAATTCTCGGCTAGATTGCCGCCAATAGTTGATGCCGACTGGCTGGAAGGATCAGGCGCAAAATAGAGTCCGTAAGGAGCGGCTGCATGAGATACGGACAAGTTTGTGACGCCCGCCTCGACTTCGGCCAGCATATTCTTGGGATCGATATGCAAGATACGATTCATTCTGGTAAGAACCAGGCTGATTCCGCCATAGATGGTCGTGGCGCCGCCTGAAAGCCCGGTGGCTGCGCCGCGCGCGGTAAATGGCTGGCAGTATTTGTTGGCTAATTCTACGACTTTCTGCACTTCTGCCGTCGACCCGGGCAGAACAACCAAATCGGGTCGCGCGACATCCATAGTTTCTGCGTCGCATTCGTAGAGAGCAAGTGACAAGGGTGTGGAAAGAACATACTTCTTTCCGACTACTCGGGCGAGCTCTTCTTTGAGAGCAGCTATTGCCGATTCCGGCACTGAAATCCTCGTCACGCTCCAATAGAGCTCCATATGGAGCCTGAGTACATCGAGTCAATTATGTCCCAAATTCGACCGCTTATCTACGGTTTTGCATTCTCATGGTTTCTTGGTCGCCGGTAATGGACCTAAAACCAGTCGGACCACCATTGTTATGACCGAATGTAGATATCTTATCGACAGACATGCGTTTGCTGCCTTGCGGAAATTGCAGCACTGGATTGCCCGACATTCTAGCCACTACCGCATAGACCATTCCGTTGTAAATGATGCTGGGACTATTCTGCTGCAGTTTGACATTGACGACCCGGCCATCTCTGGTGACGGTGTAATTGATGACGCAGACAAGCGGCTGTGATCTGGGCAGCATTGTTTTGGCCGCCGTACTGATCTGATTGAAAATCGCTTCGGCAACGCGTCTGTGCCATTCATCCCAGGCGAGTTTCATCTCCTGCCCGTCGGGATCGTTGGGATTTTGACGCATTTGATTCAGTTGGGTGGGGGGAGCCATATCAGGCTGCATGAATTGCTGGCGACCCTGTTGAGGAGGCGGCATCTGGTCGCCCATCCCGGGCATACCCTGCCCATTGAATTCACCGCCGTCATTGGCGTTGAGATTGAAACCTCGCTCGGGCGGCATTCCTGCCTTTGCTGCCTGCACCTGGAAAGCCGATGGGGGAGCTTCGAAAGTGTCTTCCTGACCGCTGCCGCTGCTGTCGAACGGGTCACCGGCATTTTTCATGTCATTGCGGTTTAGGCTTGGACCTTCTTCCGGGCGAATGAAGCCCTGATCGGCTCGCAACTTGAAAGTTTTGTTAGGCTGGGTAGCCGCCTGGACAGGTCCGATCAAGAATTGACCGGCAAACGCCGTGGCCAGGGTTAATGTCGTCATCTTGTGCAGAATCGGTCCAAGACAGGATGATTTGGATGGCTTCATGGCAGGCATGTTCGACTGGTAAGGGTTGTCAGGATTCCATATATGTACTTTACTCGAAAACACTAAAAAGTAAATTCGGTATATACGGGCCTTAAAGTACGTGTTTAATTAAACGTTCGAGCTCGCAAAAGCGTAATTAGTAAATTCGGTCATCCTCAATTCTAATAGATCCGGGAAACTCGAAACATGGAAAAGACGAAAGAATTGCCCAAAAAGCCATGCGGAATTATTGACAGCCATGCCCACGTGGTGAGCGAGTTTTTTGGCGAGGAGCGCGAAGAAGTCATCAAGCGTTCTTTCGAGAGTGGTGTCGTGCAGATGGTCAACCCAGGCGTTGTGCTCAACAACATAGATGAGTTGAAGGACTTGGCCGAGCGTCATGCCAATTTGTTTTTCGCAACCGGTCTTCATCCTCATGAAGCGAAGGACTGGACTGACAAATGCGGCGAGGAGATTGAGAGGGCGTCCCAGCATCCGAAGGCGGTCGGTGTCGGCGAATGCGGTCTCGATTTCTTTTACAACAACAGCGATCACGACAGCCAAAAACGGGCCTTTGCCGCCCAATGCCGGCTGGCTAAGAAGTTGAACAAGCCTGTAATCGTCCACTGTAGAGATGCCTGGCAAGAGGCTTTTGATATTTTAAAGGAAGAGGGAGCCGGAACCGGCGCGGATTCATTGAAGGGTGTTTTCCACTGTTTTACCGGGGCTCCGGAGCATCTGCCCAATATTGCCGAACTCGGTTTTTATGTCTCCTTTTCAGGGATACTGACTTTCCCCAACGCGAAGGCTCTTCAGGAAGCCGCTAAACACGTGCCTGAAGAGAAAATTTTGGTGGAAACTGATTGTCCGTTTTTGGCACCGCAGAAGGTGCGTGGCTCAAAAAATGAACCGCGCTATGTCTGGTATGTCGCGGAAAAGCTCGCTGAATTGCGTGGCTCTACAGTCGAAGCCATTGCGCAAAGTGCCATGCAGAACACAAGAAAGTTGTTTGCATTGCCGGAGCCAGTTTAAGCGTTCCTGTTACTTGGTATTTACTTCCAGCCTGACTTCGGCGCCTTGACCCGGTCGGGATGCGAAGGTGAGCTGAACGGGATGGAGAGAGCGCATGATTTCCGCTCGCTGGCGCATACTGCTCATGCCCATGCCTCCAGAGTCGGTTCTTTCTTCCTCGAGAATCGATGCATCATATCCGGCACCGTTATCACTGACGGTAAAGATGTAACAGCCTTCCGAAGGCTCTTCGATTTTCACGGTGATCTGCGAGGCTGTGGAATACTTTTCCGCATTGTTCAGCGCTTCCTGGATAATCCTGAAAATATGCAGCTGAATCATCTCAGGAAGTCGAGGCAATTCGGTTTCCACATCCAGGCTGCAGGATATGCCGGAACGCTCTTCTACCCGCTCCAGGAGCCCCTCTACGCTTACTTTTAAGCCCCAGTCTTGCAAATTTCTGGGCGCATAATCGTTGCAAATGTCCCGCAATTTCTCGACGACTTCATCGAGTGTTTCGAGTAGCTCTTCGTTGGTCAACGCTCTGTCACCGGACATATAGCGCTTGAGCATCAGTAGGTCGGCAATCACGGTATCGTGCAGATCTCGGGCGACGCGCCTTTTCGTCTCCTCTTGCTGCTGAACGATTTTCCAGGCCAGATTTTGCACTTCCAGCTTATGCTGATCGACCTTCTGCGCTCTGGGCAGTTTTGGCGCCGGCAGGGGCTTGTGCAGAGCGGGGTCACTGATTCCTTCTTTGTCTTCTTCGGGATACAAGGACGAAAGACAGCGGTCCAGGAGCAAAAGAATCTCTTCCACCCTTACTCTTTCCGCGTTGCGCATCCAGGTATGCCCGTATTTGGTATGCACCAGATCAAGTTTGTATTTGAGCCTCGTGTCGAATTCTGCGTAAGAGAGAAAAACTATCTCTTTTGTCGGGATGATGTACATTTCGATAGCATGAGCCGAGGCTCTCACAGAAAGGCAAAGAGCATCATTTTTGGCCCGAAATCGATAGAAGCTCTTGGGCAGATTTCTTTTGCTTGCCAGTGCATTTATGTGCGGAGGGCTGTCCGGTTCTTTGATATGCTTTGGCGCCGTAAGCTCAAGCGACTTGAAACGTCCTTGCTCTTTGTCATTCTCGACCCGATGCTGAAGCGCTTCGTAGAGGCTGTCCATGAGCTCTACTGCAACTTGAAAAATCTCCTTTTCATCCGTGTCGGTGACGGCCGCTGTTTGCGTCTTCTGTTCCAGCGGGACAGTACGTTTTATTTCGACTGACTTGGCAGGAAAAAGCAGTTTTGCCAACTTTCTTGCATCGAAGTGAAAGTTAACCACAGCAGCCTAAACGCCTCGCGCGCCCATGTCTACACTGCCGTAGCCGTTCTCCACGGCCCACGCTATAAGCTGCTCTCTTGTTTCCAAACCTAATTTCAACAGCAGCGTTTCGCATTGCTTTCTTACAGTGGTAATGGAGGTAGTCCTGGCGTCTGCAATATCCTGATATTTCATTCCTCTGGCCATCATGCGCAGAACTTCATCTTCACTGCGCGTGAGCTTTTTCCAATTGCCTTTTACCTGCTCCGATACGATACCTGTTTCTCCATTCATTACTCGCCTGATCGTCTCGGAAACTTTCGCTACCCTTTCCGATTTTAAGAGATAGGCTTGAACCCCCATTGACAGGACGGTTTGGATGAAAGCCATGCGGCTCTCCGCTGAGAAAATAACCAGCTTGGATTCTTTCAGTTGCGAAAATTTTTCGACCATCGACCTTGGACCATGTGAGCCGGGCAAGTGAAGATCAAGAAGGACGACATCCGGCTTAAGCTGCTCTACCAACTTGTAGCCCTCATCGCCGTCGAGAGACGAGGCGATTACTTTGATGTCCGCTTCCTGCGAGAGACCAATCGACAAACCATCAAGAGTAGCTTGATGATCCTCGATGATCACTACCTTGATAGGCTCTGTCACTGTTCTTACTCCGATGGAAATTAGTAATTATCTAGTTGTCGCTGAGTTTTCTGTATCGTTTACCCAAATTTGTCGCTTTTGCGAAATGCTCGGAGTTTTTTGAAACTCTCAAAAGAGAATCAGCAGCACCTTGATAATTTTTCGCTTGAGCGAGGCGCACACCGAGATTGAACAGCAAGTCATCCACATAGGTTTGCTCTTGCGGTTTCAGTTTTTGCCGT
The DNA here is from genome assembly GCA_019745505.1 of Candidatus Obscuribacterales bacterium. Lineage (GTDB taxonomy): Bacteria > Cyanobacteriota > Vampirovibrionia > Obscuribacterales > Obscuribacteraceae > QKMZ01. The sequence continues at coordinate 15,738 of JAIETE010000338.1, forward strand.
TTGATTTTATCCAGCATTTGCAGAGCCTCCGAGGTTCTGCCCTGCGAAATGAGTTCTTCTACAGTGCTCAGTGCGGGAGGCGGTTGTTCCGGAAAAACCAACTTTAATGCCGAAAACATCAGGAATGCCGAAACGAGCGTGAAAACAAAAACATTGAAGCGGTGTCTGGAACCCGCCGAGAGGATATCTTTCTTTGAACTTGCTTGCTCTGCGTGCGCCGTGTCTTCGCGCAAATGCTCATCAGAGACGTGTATTGCCTCTTGCGGGGTGGTGATGGCGAATTGACTGTCTTTCAGAGCCATGTGGACAGCTTTGGTTGAAGCGTCGTCGAACGGAATCCATCCTGATGACGCGACCGCGGCGCTATCCTTTTTCTTTTCGAACTTGGACAGAGCCATCTCTATGTCGTCGAGAAGCTCTTCAGCGCTTGCCTGGCGCTCGTATTTCGTTTTGCTCAAGGCTTTGCGGACTGCGTTTTCCAGACCTGTAGGGAAAGGCAAGTCGACGCGAATAGCATTCATGCTGGGCGGTGGACGATTGACATGCATGAACATCAGTCCCATGACGTCATCTGCGTAGAAAGGACGCTTGCCTGTCAACATTTCAAAAATGGTCACACCAAGAGAATAGACATCGCTGCGAATATCCAGTTCTTCCCCGCGGCATTGTTCCGGACTCATGTATCCGGGAGAACCGCAGACCTTGCCGTCCATCGTCAGCGAACCAGACTGCTCGTTGCGCTCGAACATCAATTTGGCGACGCCGAAATCGAGAACTTTCACGATGTTATTCTCCAGAACAATATTCTCCGGTTTTAAATCCCGGTGAATCACTTTTGCTCTGTGAGCCTCTGCTACGGCGCTGAGGACTTGGCGCATGATTGGCAGGGCTTCTTCCAGCGATATGTGACCTTTGTCTCGAATGCGGCGCGCCAAGGAATCTCCTTTGAGGAATTCGGTGACGATGTAAGGTTGCTCATCGCCCAGCAATCCATAGTGGAAGAGCTTGACTATGTTTGGGTGATTGAGGCTGCTGATTGTTTTCGCCTCACGCAGAAATCGCCGCCGAGAATTAGGGTCGGAAACCCGACTGCCATGCAGCAGCTTGATGGCCATTTGCCTGGATGTGGTCTCATCCAGAGCGCGGAATACCGCTCCCATCGAACCTTGCCCTAGAAAGGCCAGAATTCTGTAGCGGTCATCGATGTATTTGCCGATAAATGGACTTTTGCCGGCATCCGCCAGACGAACACTGTCCACCGGACAAAGATCTTTGTCATCTTCAAAGAGTTCATTGCAGGTGTCGCAAAGCTTCATTCCTTCACCTGCCGTTCGTCAAGAAGAGTTGCCGTTTGTATGCTTGCATCAATCCGCTCGCCGTATCTTGGTACTGGGAATTGGCAGGTATCTTCTTGAGCGTGTTGATGGCCGGAGCATATTTTCGCTGATTGGCATACTTGCGCGCCAGATTGAGATATGCGGTGTGCAGCGTGGATGTTTCCGCAGTGGTCAAATGATGCATTGTGCGCTGGCGGTTCTCCAACATACTGATTGCCTGTTCAGTTTGTCCTCTTACCAGCAATTCTTCCGCTGTGTCGGGAGTCGCTATGTCCCACAATTTTAAAATACCAATGGCACCAACGAAGATAATGACAATTAGAGGAAGGATTATTTTTAGTGCCCCCGGCGCCCATTCCGATTCATTGTGATAGTGAGCGGCGGCTTCTTCTGCGTAAGAACCCGTGCTGCGAATCTCTCTGGCGCGCGAATTGACCTCTTCATGGCGTCCATGCACTGCCGATGGTGGCGCCGGCAATTCTCTGCTTCTCCCGGGCGCTATCAAGTCTTGAGTGCTGTGATCGTATGACTGTGAAATTGCAGCCGCGTTCGCTGGCTGCATGCGCGCCAGGCTGTCCCCGGAGGCGGCACCGGGAGTGGCGTCGAATGAAGCCGGATAAGCACTGAGTGAATCGTTGCTCAATTCGATCAATGACGCTGCATCGAGATCGCCTGAAGCGTTCGGCTGGTTCGGTCGGGCTTCCTTTGCCTTAGACCTTGCGCCGATGAAAACATCATGGTTGTCGTTGCTGGCTGCCTGTTTTCTATCCTTTTCGGTCGTAAAAAGTGGAGATGCATCTTCCTGAATCGTGTGGGAATTGGCTACCGGAGCGCCGGGCAAATTGTCGTTGCACTCTTCCAGAACGGAAGACAGCTTGGCCAGCAATGCCTCGACACTCTGCGGTCGAGCGGCCGGATCTTTCGCCAGGGTCGAGGAAATCATGTCCTCCAACATTGAAGGAAACTGCAATTCCGGCTCTATGTCGGAAAGTTTTGGCGGAACGTCATTGACGTGCAAATACATCAAGCTGACCAGATCTTTGGCTGAAAACGGGCGTTTGCCCGTCAGCGCTTCAAACAGAACGATGCCAATCGAGTAAATGTCGCTTCTACCGTCGACGTCTCCGCCGCGGCACTGCTCCGGGCTCATGTAGGCCGGGCTGCCGCAGATGATTCCGTCCACGGTCAACTGAACCGGGTCGGCAGTGGAGTTATCAGCCATCTTTGCGATGCTGAAATCGACGAGTTTTACGAAGTCTTTCGTGTCTTCCTTTTCGATCAGCACGATATTGGGCGGTTTAATATCCCGATGCACGATCCCTTTTTTATGAGCTTCTGAGAGCGCTTCCAAAACCTGTTTGACTATTGCAATGGCTCGTTTTGCCTCGAGGCGTCCTTCTTTAGACAGCACTTTAGCCAGCGTCGTGCCGTTCAGAAGGTCCATGACAAAATACGGTTGTCCGTCCGACGTCATGCCGAAGTCGTATAAAGTCAGAAGATTCGGGTGTTCGAGCCTGCTGATCGCTTTGGCTTCGCGGTGAAAGCGTACCAGCGATTCCGGGTCGGCTCCCAGATAGCCGTGCAAAACCTTCAGTGCGACCTGCCTGCCCAAGAGTTCTTGCTTGGCTTTATATACGCTTCCTACTGCACCTTTGGCAATCAAACCTTCGACCCGATACCGTTCGTCAATGAGCGCGCCTATGAGCGGATCGTTCGGTAATGGAACGAGAAACGAACCCTCATGCGGGCACAATTCAACCTCATCGGCGAATTGTTTATGGCAATTGAGGCAAAGCTTCATGGGACACGAACTAACAGGTCTTTATATGTTTTTACCCACGCGGCTGTGTATTCCTACCGCAAGCGCCTGCGAAAGGCTCTGTCTGTCATCAAAATGCTTACTTCGGCGGATAATCTGTGCGCTTGAAGTAAATGTGTTTTCAGAGCCTCTGGTCAAAAGGATGCATTAGCGGCGCAGCTTGCGATATTTCTTGAGCAGTTCTTTGACCTTGGCTTGATGCGTCGAGTCTTGCGGTACCTTTTTGAGCAGTTTTTTGGCTTCAGTGTAACGCTTGTTCTTCGCCAAGATTTCAGCTTGTTTCACTCGTGCGTGGTGCAGCAAGTCTTCCTCTTCGTCGGAAAGCGGAGCCTTCTTCTCCTTTTTCTCGAGCACTTCGATTGTCTTGGTGAATTTACCATCTGCGAAATTCTGCTGAGCCGGGTTCGGTGCTGTTTCAACCGGCGCGGGCGGCTTATCCAGAATGGGTTTGAGAATAAACCAGTATCCTGCACCACAGGCGATCAAGAGAGCCAATCCAAGCACGATCCAGCGAATGTCCACACCTTGATTCTTGAAGGCACTGCGCATTCGAGAGCGCGTCTGGCTGGCTTTCTTGCCTGGGGCGTCCAGATTGATTTCCAGGTCGCCGCCTCCCCTGTGTTGCGTCAACTGATGCAACTGCAGATCGGAAGGACGCATAGAGGAGAGATCCGGCATCTTCGGCGGAGCTGGGCGGGCTGCGTGCTTGCCTGTGGATTCCATCGCCATGCGCAGGCGCTCTTGAGTTTGTTCTGCAATATCAATCTGCGGAACATTGTCCAGAGAATGCGGGGAAGGACCGGAGGGTGAAGTCGGCTGATTCATCTCGCGGTTGATAGCTTCGCCTCGTGCCGCATTGGCGGCTGATGCTTTCTGCTTGAGTTCGGAACCGCGATTGGCCGCTTCCAGGAATCGATTCATCAAATCAGATGTGAGCGCGTCATTGGCGTCACCGCTTGCTGCTGCCAGTCGGCTTGCTGCAGAACCGAGATCTGGTTTGGCGCCCGCCGGAATTCCCGCCGAAGAGCCTGATTGCAACGGGGAGCCGGAACCAAAGGTATTCAGGGAAGCTGAAGAGCTTGTAGCAAAACCGCCACTCTTCGACGATGCATCC